>SBHD01000321.1 GCA_006226345.1 Bacteroidota bacterium
AATTTCAAATCCCGGGAACTTCCTTTAATATCCAATTTGAAAAGAAAAATTTGAAATTGGAAAAGTAGCTGCAGCGGTAAGGGCAGATATCATTCCCACCCCGCATTCTGCACCATATTCGGATTGACATTCATTTCACCCTGCGGAATCGGATGTACCGTCCGGTAGTCGCTGGCTTCGATCAGGCAGGGGCCGTTGAGTTGCAGGATGGTGTTGCATTGGTCGCGGACCATATCGGTGCCGGTACGCCAGAGATCAAATGCCGTATGGCCCTCGAAGGCCAGTTCGCGCTGGCGCTCGGCCAGGATATCCGAAAAGCCGTTGGCGAGGCTGGTCCACTCGCTGGCGCCGCGTTTGAGGCGCAGGGTATTCAGGTCCTCCAATGCGCCATCGGTATCGTCCTGCCGGAAGCGGGCTTCGGCGCGGATCAGGTACATTTCGGCCAGACGCAGGATCTTGGGACTGTGGAGGCCGGTACGGCCGTCCTGGCCAAAAAACTTGAAGTGATAATACTCGTTGTTGGAATGCTTGTAGATCAGCCCCGCCCGGCTGTCGTTGGGTTCATACAAGGCCCTGCAATCCTCCGAGACCCGGATATCGCCATACGAAGAAGGATGATACAGGCTGCCCAGGTTATTGGAGCCCCGGTCTTCACTCACTTCAAATTTCAGGGTAAAGATCTCTTCGGAGGAGCCCGGCGTCAGGAACATTTGTAATACGTCGCCGGATAACGCATATTGGCTGTTTCCAATGAGAAGGCCGGCAGCGGCCTCCGCTTTTCCCCAGTCGCCCATGTAGAGGTATACGCGGGCCAGCAGGGCATCGACTGCCCCAGGGGAGAACGTGTAAATGCCGTTGTTCCGGAGAAGCGGTTTGGACGCCAGCAGATCGGCCAGGATCCGGTCGTACACTTCCTGCACGGTATTGCGGGCCGGCGATGAGATGGCCGCTTTCAACAGGATCGGCACTCCAAGGTCCGTTTGCGGGTTGCCGGTCGTATAGGGTTTGCCGAAAAAGCGCACCAGGTCGAAGTAACACAGCGCCCGGATGGCCAGGGCTTCGCCTTTGATCTGGTTCTTGGTGGCAGCATCGCCTTCCAACGGATCAATATTGTTGAGAATATTATTGACCCGGAGCAACGCATTATAGTTAGCGCCCCAGGCACCGGCAACATAGCCGTTGCCTGTGCCGCCGGTGTAACTGTAATTGGTCGTGAACCGCCCCGAATTGGTAGAGGCCACGTATACCAGGTTGGCCTCCACCTCGGCGAGGGTGAGGTAATCCCTGCCATACAAACTAAGTGCCTGCAGCACATCATAGGCGCCGTTGAGCGCCACCTGCATGGCCGGCAGGTCAGACAAAGCTTCTCCGGTAGACAAGGACTGGAAGGGCTCCAATTCCAGTTGTTTTACGCAGGAAAAGGTACTCAGGGTACCGATCAGGATCATCAGGATGCGTATATGTTTCATGGTTGGTTTTTTAAAATGAAAAAAATAAGGGTAGCAGGGCAATAGTTTAAAAGGTCACATCCAGTCCGAAAGTGATCGACTTTCCGACAGGGTAGCGGTAGAACTCGCCTCCTCCCACGCCGGCTTCGGGATCTATGCCGGAGTATTTGGTCCAGGTCAGGAGATTCTGTCCCTGTGCGTAGACCATAGCCTTCTGAATACCGATGCGTTTCAGCCAGCCCACCGGCGGCTGATACGACAATAAGACATTGCGCAGGCGGATATAGCTTCCATCTTCCAGGTAGCGGGTGGAATAGTTGTTCGACTGATTGTTGCCTCCCCGGAGTGGTTGGGGCCTGGAGGCGTTATCACCCGGGCCGGTCCAATAATCGGTGGCCGCCTCCACCCGGTGTACATATCCGTAATACCGGCCGTCGGAATCCAGCAGCGTATTGAGCCCGTTGTAGCGTTTGTTGCCCTGGGCGATGTAGAAAAATGCCGACAGGGAAAAGCGCCGGAAGGAAATGGTATTGGTAAATCCGGCTGTCATGGTTGGCTCGCCCTGACCGACAAACTGCCGGGTGGCCTGGTCCCAGTTGCCGGTTACTCCCAGGCTGTCGTGGTACCAGAGTGGCGTACCATCATCCGGGTTAACACCGGCCCAAACCGGTATGTAAAAACTGGTGAAGGCATGACCTTCCTGTACGCTGCTGTTGGAAAAGTCGATTTCATCCGGCAGGTCAATGACCCTGTTTCGGTTGAACGAAACATTAAAGTCGACGCTCCAGTCAAAGCCGTTGACTTTGGTCGCCCGGACCGGTACCAGGTTGAACGTGAGCTCGACGCCCCGGTTGCGGATCGAGCCGATATTGCGTTGTGCAGAACCAAAGCCGCTGGTCCGGGACACCGGTACATTATACAACTGGTCATATCCCTGGCGATGGTACCATTCCACCGTCCCGCTCACGCGGTTATCGAAAAAGGCCATATCCAGGCCGATGTTCAGGCTGTGGGATACTTCCCAGGTCAGGTCCGGATTGCCGATCTGCGAGGGGCCGCTTGCGGGATTGCCCTGGTAGGAGCCGCCGAATCCGTATAATTCCAGTGCCGCGAAATCACCAAATGCCGCGTTGCCGGAAGTACCGTAGCTGGCCCGCAGCCGGAGGTTGTCCAGCCAGGTCCAGTCGCGCAGAAAGGCCTCCTCCCGGATCAGCCAGGAGGCCCCGGCCGACCAGAAGGTAGCCCAGCGGTTGTTGGCGCCAAAGCGGGACGAGCCGTCGCGGCGCAGGCTGGCCGTCAGCATATACCGGCTTTTAAAGCTATAACTGGCCTGGGCCAGATAGGACAGGAAGCTGAACTCACTTCTGTAACCGGCCACCCAACTGGGTTCGGCAGCCGAGTTGAGGGTGCGTAATTTCCCGGAAGCAAACCCGCGCCCCGCAGCGCCAAATGCGCTACCGTAGTCATGTTGGTACTCAAAGACCCCCAGGGCATCAAAGCTGTGATCCGGACCAAAACTGGTAGCATACCGCAATTTGGATTGCGTTGTCAAGGTCATGTACTTGTCAAATGCCCGCAAGAGCGCACCCTGCGAATTACGGCCATCGCCGGTTGTCGGGTCGTTATAATCCAGTTCGTCGATGCCTACCCAGTCTACATTTACCGTTTGAGTAAACCGAAGGTCTTGGAATATCCTGTAGGTGCCCGACAAATTATTGAGCAACCGGAACGTATTGATTTCGACCGGGTTCAACGGGAGGGAATACAAAAAATTATCGGGATAGGCCGCGATCCAGTCATCCTCCAGGCCGGTGTACAGTTTGCCGGTAGCCGGGTTGACCTTCCCTTGCATGGGCGTTGTCCTGTACACGTGAAGGATGGGAGACTGAAAGCGGTTACCGTTCACCGCATTGTTTTGCTGGGAATAGGAGGCGTTGGTGTTCAGGGTAAAGCTGAGGCGTTCGGAGGCCGTATGGTCAAAGTTGCTGCGCAGCGAGTAGCGGTTGAAGTCAGACAGGTATAGTATTCCGTCCTGGTCAAAATAGCCGCCGGAGATAAAAAACCGGGTTTTGTCATTCCCACCGCGGGCCTGGAACTCCAGGTTTTGGGACCGGCCGTTGACAAATGCTTCTTCGAGCCAGTTGGTGGTGTTGTCCAGCAGGGAGTCGGGGCGCAGGGCGTCCACTTCGGCAGGCGAATAACCGGTGATGGCCAGCATCTCGCGTTCGTAATTCCACTGTTGCTCAGCAGTCATCAGGTTCAGGTTGCCGAAGTTGGGCATGGTTACACCGGATTGCAGTTTGGCCGTAAATTCCGTCTTGCCCGCTTTGCCGCGTTTGGTGGTGATCACGATGACGCCGTTGGCGCCACGCGAACCGTATAAGGCGGTGGCCGTGGCGTCTTTCAGCACCGATACGGTTTCAATATCGTTGGGATTTATCTGGGCCAAAAGCGCGGCAGCGTTGTCGCCAGCGTCCAGATTGGCCCCATTGCCCTGTATGGCGATCACGCCGTCTATCACATAGATCGGAGCCCGGCCTGCAGAGATCGAGCCCATACCCCGGATCCGGATGGCCTGAATGGCGCCCGGCTGCCCGGAATGGGCAGAGGTATATACCCCTGCTGCACGCCCCTGGAGCAGTTGCCGGACATCCGTCATCGGAATATTTTCCAGTTGCTCGCTTTTAACCACGGCAATGGAGGAGATCAGTTTTTTGCTTTCGACCTCGGAATAGCCGGTCACCACAACTTCGCCCAGTGTACCGGCCTTTTCTTTCAGCACAATATCGATCTGCCGCAAGCCGGCGACTTTTACTTCCTGGGTTTCGTAGCCGGTGTAGCTGACCGTCAGGTAATGCTGACCTTTAGGAAGGGTGAGGGTGAACCGGCCGTTTTCATCAGATACCGCACCCGTGGTCGTGCCTTTGACCTGGACACTGGCTCCGATCAGCGGTGTGCCGTCTTCACCAAGTACCGAGCCGCGCAGGTTGCGTTGTGCCGACAAACAGCTAAAACTACATACGAGGATAAGGGAAAGGAGTGTCGCTTTCATCTGGTTTTGACTTTAGAGTATGGATGGAATTGCGCAATAAATATAGAAAACATTGAAATACCCAGATGCATTTTTTACTGAAACGGTGCATTCATTGTTAGCAAAAACCGATATAAAGTGATAACTTTCAGTTCGATTTGCGATCAACATTTAAGGAAACCCAATCCCAATGAAAGCATGGCTTACGTTGTGTTTCCTGTTGATGTCCCTGCTTCCTCCGTTATTTGCCCAACAGAACAGAGGAGTTACGCCTGTGTCTGCTACCGCTCCGGTAGAAACAGGCACCACCCGCGCGGTCGTCATCGGCATTTCCGACTACGAGAACAAAGCCATTCCCGACCTGAAGTACGCGGATAAGGATGCCGAAGCCTTTGCTGCCTGGCTGCTATCGCCTGCAGGAGGCAGCCTTCCGCCGGAAAACCTGATTCTGTTGCTCAATGAAAAAGCCACTATTGGCAGAATGGCCGATGCCCTCATCTGGCTGCTGGAATCCAGTCAGCCGGGCGATCAGGCCATCATCTACTTTTCCGGTCACGGCGATGTGGAAACCTATTCCCGATTCAACCAGGGCTACCTGCTTACCTATGACTCTCCTCCGAAGGTATACTTAGCCGGCGCCTTTAACATTAGGGACCTTCAGGTCATTATTTCCACACTTTCGGATAAAAATGTACAGGTCGTGATGATCTCAGACGCCTGCCGGGCGGGCAAACTGGCGGGCAACGAGGTCAACGGTACCCAGGCCACCGCACAGAACCTCTCCCAGCAATTTGCCAACGAAGTCAAGATCCTCTCCTGCCAGCCCAACGAGTTCAGCCTAGAAGGCGAGCAATGGGGTGGCGGCCGCGGCGCTTTCAGTTACCACCTGCTGGATGGGCTGCAGGGGCTGGCCGATAAGAACGGCGATGCCGGCGTCAACCTCTTCGAGATCCGCCGCTACCTCGAAGACCATGTACCCGCTGAAACAGCGCCGCACAGCCAGATGCCCTTCACCGTAGGTGACCGGAATACCCGGATCGCCACCGTAGACCCACCCACCCTGGCCAGGCTCCGCGAACAAAAAACTACCTACCAGCCCCAATTGGCAAAAATTGAGAACAAAGGCATGGAGGAACTGCTGCTGGCCGACGCAGACAGCAGCATCCAGGAAATGTACGCTGCGTTTGAGGTAGCTCTGGAACAAAGACAATTGTTGGAACCGGCCGGCACTTCCGCTTATGACCTGTACCAGAAGCTCGCCCAAAAAGAGGAGAGCAAAGGCCTGCATAATATCATGCGGCGCAGGCTTTCTGTGGCCCTCCAGGACGATGCCCAGCAGGCCGTCAATGCGTATCTGGTCACTAACCCCACAGAGCTGCAGCGGCGCTACAATAACGAACAGGACTACAGCTTATATCCCCGATACCTGGCAAAGGCCTGTGAACTGCTCGGTCCACAACATTTTTATTACAACAACCTGATGGCCAAGCGGTATTATTTTGAGGGGCTGGGCTTACGGCTGGAAGGTGAAAACCAAAAATGGCAGGTTCGGGATTCCATCTCCCGGGTAGCCATTGGAATACAACAAAAAGCCCTGGAATATGAACCCCAGGCACCGTTTGTGCTCAATGAACTGGGGGTGTTGCATACCGTGCTTAAGATGGACGACGAAGCCTTCCGGTATCTGGAGCGGGCCATCGAAGCAGCACCAAACTGGGGACTGCCCTACGTCAATTACTGTGTGGGGAGCTATTACACAGGCGATAAAGAAAAAGCGCAGGAGATGGGTGAACAGGCGATAGAACGCATGCCAGACTATCCGCAGATGTACAATTTCCTGGGGTGGATCTATGCAGATTTTTATTATTACCGGAAGAACATCAGTAATTGGCGGCGTCAGGGCATAGAATTGAAAGAGGATTTCATTTATAATGGAGATGCAATGAGCTCCATCGAACAGAAAAAAGAGCGGTACAAAAGAACGATTGAATTGCTGGAACAGGCGGTTGC
>SBHD01000211.1 GCA_006226345.1 Bacteroidota bacterium
TCCAGCCGTTTGGATTCGAGGTGGACGGAATCCTCGGTTTCCGTACGGATCCGGAACTGCTCCCCGGACAGGGTACTGTCATTTTCAATTCTCCATACCTCCAGCCGGTCGCCCCTCGATTGAGGCATAAACCAGACCCCGTCGAGGGCGCGGAGTTCCCGAAAGATGATATCGGCATCTTCAATTTGTGCGAAGGAAAAAACAGGTGTCAGCAGGACGAGAATAGCAGCCTGCAAGAGTTGTCGGAAGGACATATCAATTTTTTTGGCAAAAAAACGAAGAATAATTGGATGGTGGGAAGCTTAGATGGCCGGATGGTTGGGGGGCAGGAAGTATAATGTGTTATTTTGGAGATTATTTTACATTTCGCCAGATTTGTCCAACCACTATCCCGGTATTTACCCCTTGACGAAAAAATGACAACAAATCTTTTACTCCCCATGCAACCTCGCGAAAAGTAACTTGTCAATACAATCAAATCACAAAATGGACGCCACGCAAACGCACCGCGACCTGATCGAACGCTGTAAACAGGGCCGCCGCGACGCGCAGTTTGAATTGTACCGCCTGTACTCCAGGGCGATGTACAATACGGCAATGCGAATGGTACAAAATACGCATGATGCCGAAGACCTGCTGCAAAGTACTTTCGTTGAGGTATTCACCAAGCTGAATACCTTCCGCCACGAAAGCAGTATCGGCGCCTGGATCAAGCGAATCACGGTCAACAAATGCATCAATTTTTTGAAAAGTCGACGATTGACTTTTCAGGAACTGACGCCGTACAATGAACATTCCGAGGAGCCGGAGCCAGTATCTGAGGTGCCGTATTCCGTGGAACGGATCAATCACGCGATCGATCAATTACCAGATGGTTATCGCATGGTTTTTACCCTCTACGCCATGGAAGGCTACGACCACGAAGAGATTGGTGACATCCTGGGAATTACGGAGGCCACATCGAAATCGCAGTATAGTCGGGCCAAATCAAAATTGCGCGACCTGCTTTCTGCCTGACCTCCGGCCGTTTGCCGTTCAAACCGCTGCCGACTCAGCAATCCGGCAGTGGGGCTAAACAAAACGAACGGAAAACGCATTAAAACTAAAGAACCAGTGCAGCATGATGTCCAACAGCAGTAACATCGAACAGTTTATTCAGCAGCACCGGGATGCGTTTGACCACGCTTCACCGGATCCGGCCTGCTGGGCCGGGATCGAAAAAATGCTCGACCGGTTTCCATCGGCCGATGGCCTGGAGCAACACCTGATGCTCCATCGCCCTATGCTCGATACCGCCGAGCCTGCAGCCAGCGTCTGGGCCGCTATCGAACAAGAGCTCGACCCTCCCGCCGCCAACCCGGAGCACAGCCTGGAAGGCTTTATCCGGCAGCACCGCGCCGCTTTTGATGTGGCTACACCCGACGATAAGGTCTGGAGTGCCATCGAAAAGGCAGTACCGGCAACGGAAACCAAAATAGTACGCATGCCGGCCTACCGCCAACTGGTACGCATTGCCGCAGCCATTGCCCTGCTGGTCATTGGTATGCAGCTCGGCCTGTGGTATGCGGCACACAACCTCTCGGAGCCGGGGATGGCGCTGAGCGAAGTGTCACAGGAATATGCCGAATTGGAACAGTATTACCAACGGGATATATCCGTCAAACAGCAAAAACTCGCCTCCTTTGCTTCCTATCAGGACGACAATGTTCGAAGCGACCTGCTGGAAATGGACGAAATAATGGATCAGCTCCGCGAAGAGCTGGCCAATGTGCCGCCGGCCAACCGCGAACGGGTGGTCCGTGCCATGATCGAAAACTATAAAGCAAAAGCAGCCATACTCGAACGTGTCCTCCGACACCTCGAACAACAGCAACCAAATCAGCATCCAGCAACGATTAACAGCGGAAATCATGAAGTTGAATCTATTTAAACGCAGCAACCTGCAACAGGTCCTGCTGCTCTGCCTGGTTCTCCTGGGCAGCTCGATAACTATGGCCCTGGCCAATGGCCCCGATCAGGAATTTACCAAAAAGATCAACCGGGAATTTGGTACGACGGCCGACGGCATGACCGCCCTGTACAACAAGTACGGAAAGGTGCATGTGAATACCTGGAAAAACAACTCTGTAAAGATCGATATCACGATCATCGTAAATGCCAATAACCAACGCGATGCCGACAAACTCTTCGAACGCATCAATGTGAACTTCACGAACACATCTGGCTACATCAAAGCCGAGACCGTAGTGGATACTGAAGGAAAGAACTGGTGGCCCGGCAATAGTTGTCAGGATTTCAAGATCAACTACGAGGTGTGGATGCCTAAAGGCAATCAGCTTGACCTGAAGAACAAATACGGGAACTCCTACGTAGCTGACCTCGATGGTAAACTGACCGCCGAGATTCGGTATGGTGATCTGCGTACCGAAACCATCAACAACGACGCTGACCTGTCGGTTGGCTATGGCAAAGCGACCCTTGCACGTGTCCGCAACCTCTCCGGCTACCTCAGCTACGGTGGATTGATCCTCACAGATGCCAAGGACGTACAGGTGGATTCCAAGTATTCGGAATTCCAGGTCGACCGGGCAGCTAACGTGCGCATAACATCCAAATACGACGACTTTAACCTCGGTGACATCCAGGATTTGCGTGTTCAGACAAAATATGCCAACCTGCGGGTGAAAAACGCACAGGCAGCATTTGTGACAGCCCAGTATACGGATGTGAAAGTGAACAATGTATCCGGTACGATGGATGCCGATCTGACCTATGGGAGCCTTAAGGTGGAAGCGCTGGCCCGTGACTTTTCGGAAGCAAAGATCGTCGGCAAGTATACCGATGTGAGTATGAATGTGGAAAGCGGTGCTACCTTCCGTTTTGACGCCGAAGGCACACATACCGATCTGCACACTCCTTCCGGCGCTACGATCAGTAGCCGCGACGAAAAGGGCAGCCGCTCGGCTGTTACCGGCTTTGTCGGTGATGCTAATGCGCCACGTGTGGTGAAGGCTCGGCTGAGCTACGGCGATTTTGTGCTGAAGTGATTTTTACAATACCGCTAAAACACGAAGGCGCGGAGAGCTAATCTCCGCGCCTTCGCTGTATATATAAACTCACCGGGTGAGCACAATGTAATCGCGTAACAGGGTTTTCAGGAAATCAACTCGGTTGAGCGGCCGTTTTTCGATGTCTAAAATGGGCATCAGGTGGCTGACCAGGTCTTCCACGACTTCTTCATGGGCTTGGTTGGGGTACCGCTGCACCCGGGTAAGCACCATTTTGATAAAGATCATATCCCGTTCACTGAGGTTTCGCACCTGCGGGTATACCGGCTGGTAATTTTCCAGGGTGGAAATGCTCAGGATATCCTGCAGCCGGAACTGGAACCGGGAACTCTGGATCTTGATCACCGTGGTGTTGGCAGCCATATCGCCCAGCCGCTGGCTTTTGTCCGTAGTTTTGATCAATACGGCCCCAATCACACTGAATGAGAACAGCGAATCCACCAGGTGCAGTACAGCCCGCAATACCACATCGCTCCATTCCGGGTCCTTGCCATCCAGGCGCACTACTTTAATGCCCATGGCCATCTTGCCCGGCGTTTGCCCGATATTCCAAATCTCAAAAAAGATATTGTAGAGGAAATAACCCAGGACCGGGAGGAGTATCCCGAAGATAGCCCAGCCGGAATCGCCGACGGGCACATCTCTGAAGATCGTGCGCAGTAAGTTGCGCAAGATGAAATAACCCAGCAGGACGATCACCAGATCCAGCAGCCAGGCCAGTCCACGCTCGCGCAGGCGGGCCAGATCGTACTCGATCGTGACATTCTGTGTCGTGGTGATCTCGATGGATTTCTGCATGGTACAGCCGGGATCAGACCGCTACCTGGAACTCCCGCAAGGCATCGTTCAGGGATACTTTTTTATCCGTACTCTCCTTGCGGTGGCCGATGATAAGGGCACAGGATACCTGATAATCGCCGGCAGGGAAGGATTTGGTATAGCTTCCGGGAATTACGACTGATCGGGCAGGTACGCGACCTTTGTGGATCACCGGCTCCGGTCCGGTGACATCAATGATCCGCGAGCTCTGTGTAAGTACGACGTTGGCACCCAAAACGGCTTCCCGTTCGATATGTACACCTTCGACCACGATACAGCGGGAGCCAATGAAACACTCATCCTCGATGATTGTCGGAGTGGCCTGGGGTGGCTCGAGGACGCCGCCGATACCAACGCCTCCCGAAAGGTGGACATGCCGGCCTATTTGCGCACAGGAACCCACGGTAGCCCAGGTATCCACCATGGAGCCGCTGCCAACCCAAGCGCCGATATTTACATAGGAAGGCATCAGGATAGCGCCTTTTTCAATGAAAGAACCGTAGCGGGCCAGTGCCTGAGGTACCACCCGTACACCCTTTTCGGCAAAGCCTTTTTTCAGCGGGATCTTGTCGTAATACTCAAACGGCCCCACTTCCATGGTTTCCATAGCCTGGATCGGGAAATACAGGATGACGGCTTTTTTTACCCAGTCGTGGGTCTGCCAGGTCCCGTCGCCCAATGGCTCGGCAACCCGGAGTTCGCCGGCATCCAGCCGGCTGATCACTTCGCGGATAGCTTTTTGTGTATCGGCACTTTGTAGCAGCAAACGGTCGTCCCAAGCTGCCTCTATGGTATGTTTAATAGCGTCAGACATGTATGGAAATGCGGTTAAATTAGGTACGAAAACATATCCTGGTCTAGCCGGTCAGCAACACGGCGATCAGGTAGTCAGCCAGCAGGATCACGATATCGCTGTAGACAACGGCACGGGTGCTGGCCTGTCCGAGTTCAATACTGCCGCCTTCCACGTAATACCCCTGGTAACAGGAAATTGTGGTCAGGATAAAGGCGAATACTACGGACTTGACGTACATCATGAATACATTATAGGGCACAAAAAACGACCGCAGGCCCTGAATGTACTCATCGTCGGTGATCAAATCGGTGGGTACGCTGGCGATGTAACCGCCGATGATAGCCACATAAGCCGAAAACGTAACGAGCAGGGGTATGGCGATCAGCGCACCGATCATTTTGGGCCGGATCAGGTAGGCTGCCGTATTCACGCCCATGACCTCCATGGCATCGATATGTTCTTTTTGGCGCATCCCCCCGATCTCGGCAGTCATGTTCGAACCTACCTTGCCGGCCAATACCAGGCAGGTAATGGTTGGTGATAATTCGATGATAGCCAGGTCGCGGACAATATAACCGATGTAGTACCGCGGGATCAGCTGCCCGTCGAGCTGATAGGCAAACTGAACGGCTGCTACCGCTCCGATAAAGATAGAGATCAGGCAGACGATAACCAGAGAGCCGATCCCGATATCGTTGGTTTGCCGCATTGTTTCCCGCCAATACATGGAAAACTTTTCCGGCCTTCCGAATGTCTGCCGCATCATTTGCAGGTATCGGCCAAAGTGGTACAGGTAATTGAAGCGTTTATCCATTGCAATCATACGTGCGCGAATAATTCAAGGGACCAAAGGTTGTTATTTTTTCCAAACTTTGGGGCCAAAATTGGGTTTTATGTACTGTGGCGGGTGCTATTATGGGGCCTGCAGGCCCGGTATCCGCCCTTCCTCTTCCAATTAACGAATCTATATTCAGAAAACATATATGTCCGACCGAGTTCCGACGATCGTAATTACCGGTGGTACCAAAGGCCTGGGCCGTGCTACTGCCGAACTGTTTGCCGAACAGGGCTTTGATGTCTTTGTATGCAGCCGTACCGCTGCCGATCTGGAGGCCATGCAACTGGCCTGGGCAGAAAAGTTTCCGCAGCGAAAACTGTTTACCGAAGTTGTTGATCTGGCTGAAAAAGAAGCGGTGCTCCGCTTTGGACAGCGGGTCCGGAAGCGCTGGTCGCGGATAGATGTATTGGTCAACAATGCCGGGATTTTTCTCCCCGGTTCCATATCGGGCGAGGCAGATGGTGCCCTTGAGCATATGATGCAGATAAACCTGTACAGTGCTTATTACCTGACCCGCGAACTCCTGCCGCTCATGGTCCCGCACAAAAAAGGCCATATTTTTAATATGTGCAGTATCGCCAGTCTGTTCGCCTATCCCAACAGTAGTGCCTACACGATCACCAAATTTGCCCTGCTGGGTTTTTCCAAAGTATTGCGGGAAGAACTGAAGACCGAAGGGGTAAAAGTCACGGCCCTGTTGCCCGGGGCTACCTGGTCGGACTCCTGGAAAGGCGCGGATTTTCCCGAAGATCGCCTGATGGCGGCTGATGATATTGCCAAAACGATCTGGGGAGCCTACACCCTTTCCGATTCGGCCGTAGTGGAAGAACTGATCATCCGGCCCCAACTCGGCGATCTGTAAGCCTGCCACAACCGATGGGCTGAACAAATGCGGCGGCTTTCCGTTCTTTACCCAGAAAACCATTTATCATTCACCATTTATCATTC
>SBHD01000126.1 GCA_006226345.1 Bacteroidota bacterium
GATTCGATCGAAACGTTCACCTTTGCCGACTGGGACGGTTTCCAGCAATTTATCCAGCAACGGGGTTTTAGTTACGAAAGTGTTTCAGAGAAAAAGTTAAATGAACTCCGCGCAGTTGCCGCAAGCGAAGGCTATCCGCTGACTGCGGAAATCGCTGTGCTGGAAAACAAGATCAAGGCGGAAAAAAACGGCGAACTGGCAGGAAACAAAGCCCGCATTATACACGAGATCGAGCAAGAGATCGTGGGGCGCTATCATTTCCAGAAAGGGAAGGTCCGGAAAAGCCTGAAAAACGACCCGGAAGTCGAGGAAGCCGTACAACTGCTGAACGACAAAGCGCGGTATGAGGCTATATTGACGGGGAAATAAGACCTTATAAAGTAAAATTGGAAAAGAAAAATTTGAAATTTGAAAAGTAGCGGGTACAGCATCTTTCGCACGATTATGGGTGTCCTCGTTGCTGACACTGCCCGTTGTCCGTCCTTTTCAAATTTCAAATTTTTCTTTTCCAATTTTACTTAAAACCGCCTCCTATCCATCAACCATACAACTCATAAAATACCTGCTTGCGGTCATAGCCAATTTTAAGCAGCAGGTTTGCGACGGCCTCATCGATCATGTTACTCCAGCCACAAATGTAAAATCGGATATCCGGGCGCTTTTCAGCATATTGTTCCAGGTACACCTGGTGGACATATCCCCTGTAGCCCGGCCAGTCGGGTTCCCGCGACAGCGCAACATCGTACCGGAAGCCCGGCATCGTCTTCGTCAGCGCTTCAAATTCGTCGCGGTAAAGAATATCGCCTTCCGTACGGGTACCAAAGATCAGGTGGATATTGCGGTGGGGTTTCCCGGACTGCAGCAGGTCACGCAGCATACTGCGAAACGGCGCAACGCCGGTACCGGTACAAATAAAGACCAGATCATCCTCAATCGTGTCCGGCAGGTAAAAAGCGCCATCTGGGCCTTTCCAGCGCAGGACAGATCCTGGCTTTACTTCATCAAACAGGTATTTTGAGCCCAGCCCTTCCGGAGCCCGAACGATACAAAGTTCCATCACATTCGGATCATCACCGGGGCCGCTGGCGATCGAATAACTCCGCCAGCGCTGCAGGCGCTTTTCCCCGATCGGCAGGTCCATGGTAATGAACTGGCCGGCTTTAAATGCCGGATGCGGTGAACCCGGAGTTTCCAGCCAGAACCGGCGGACACTCGGACTGGCCTGTTCTATTTTTTTAACAATACTATCGTACCAAACAGTGGGCATAGGTTTACTGCTTTAGGCAAAAATAACACCCGGCAGATGGCATTGTTTAACGGAGGGCAAATTCCCTACAAGACCATCTCCCGGTAAGGTATGCAAGTAGTGAAACCTTTATCCCGGAAGTATACCTGCATGTCGATGGACGGGCTTCCCGGTACAGCCAGGACGAAATCGCCGCCCCAGGCGCCCAGGCTTTTTATCACACCCGGAAAATCCGGAAAAAGCCGGTCCTGCACACGAGAAAGGCCCAGTGCCCCGCTGATCAGGCGTTCGTGCTCGAGCAGTATTTCTCCAAACACTGTAAGCGTTGCAGCCTGCAGGCACTGCCGGGTCAGAGCACTGATGGATGATACCAACCCTGCCCGTTGTACCGCCTGCTCCCGGTACCGGCGGATCCCCTCCCGGCTGTCTTGTTTTTGTTCCAGGAAGACAAAGTACAGACTGTCGGCAAAAGGCGGATCAAACCGGACGCGCTCCACCTCCGGTTTCTGGTCGGACAGGCGGTACAAAACAGGCCCATCTGCAAAAGCACAGGCGATATCGTAACCGGAGCCGCCCAGGGTTTCAAAAAGTACCGCGTAAGGGTCCACCTGCGCCCATTGTGCCAATGCTGCGATCAGTGTGCTGCTGGTGCCCAGTCCCCAGTTTCGCGGAAAATCGGTCCGGGTCTGTACCACATACCCCTCTGGCCCCGGTAGAAAGCCCGGTTGTTGCCGGCGACAGGCTTCCAGCATCTGTTGCAAGCGCCCGGCTACCGCCCGGTCGGAGGTTTGCAGGATATCCAGGCCAGGCAGCCGGAACGACGCCTGGAACCACAGGTCGCCGGTTTCGTTCAGGCTGTGCCAGTCCAGCCGGTCCTTCGCCGGAAGTGGCGTCACTTCCAATACCTGCCCGTACCGCACCGGCAACGCCAGGGACAGGGCCCCGTCCAGCACGACGTATTCACCCATCAGCAGGAGTTTCCCGTTGGCACGTATGCGCACCGGTGTATCGGTTCCGTTCATGCTTGCTCCGTTATATTCAGTTCAAAACCCAGTTGTTCCAAATGTAACCAAAACGCCGGGTAGGATTTTTTTACCACGGCAGGGTGTTCGATCCCTACCGGTCCCAGCATAGCCAGGGCTGCCAGTGACATGGCCATCCGGTGGTCGCCATAGGTGGAAAACCGGGGCGGCTGGCTCCACCGGGCCTTTCCGGAAAGTTGGTATGTTCCCGGTCCGGTATCCGGCCCTTCCATCCTCCGGAAGAGCACCCCGACCTTGGCCAGCTCAGCCTGTATCGCTGCCGTACGATCTGTTTCCTTAATAGCCAATGTTTCCAAGCCGGAAAAAAAAGCCGGCACACCCAGACCGGCGCACAGCACCGCGAGGGATTGCGCCAGATCAGGACAATCCAGGAAATCATACTTAAAATGAGCCGCCCGGCTTCCCGGAATTTTTTGAATACGCACACCAGCCGGTGCAGGTGTCGTTTTCAGGCCAAAAGCTTCCAGCATATCAACCAGCACGGCATCGCCCTGCCAGCTGTGCAGGGTCAGACCGTTCAGGGTCAGGTCGGCACAGTCGGCCAGGGCTGCCAGGGCATACCAGTAAGATGCCGCCGACCAGTCGGCCTCAATAGTCAGGTGTTGTGGCCGGTAACCACCAGGAGCAACGACAATTCGGTCGTCTGACCAGTCGGCAACAGCGCCAAAATGGCGCATCAGCTGCAGGGTCATGTGGATATAAGGCCGGGAAACCAGCCGACCCTCCGGGATCAGCACCAGGGCCTGCGGCAGGCAGGGCCCGATCAGCAGCAGGGCAGAGAGAAACTGGCTGCTGACATCCGCCCGAATCCTTACCTCCTGTGTTGTCCGGCCCAAATTGTCGGGCGATCCGATCAGCAGGGGCGGATACCCTTCCCGGCCTAGGTAGCGGATATCCGCGCCCAGTGAATGCAGGGCTTCCACCAGGGCCCCGATCGGGCGCTCCTGCATCCGCCGCGAGCCGGTAAGGACCTGATCTCCGGGCTGCAGGGCCAGGTAAGCGGTCAGGAATCGAAAGGTAGTGCCTGCATCGCCGGCATCGTATTCCGCCGGCGAAGTCTCCAGCAATCGTTGCAGCAGCCGGGTATCTGCCGCAGCCGACAGATTGTCCAGCCACCGGCCGGCATCGGCGCCTGCCAGTGCCAGGATGATAAGGGCACGGTTACTCAGGCTTTTGGAGCCTTCAAGTGCCAGCGTGCCCTGCAACACCCGGTCGGGCCGGGAAAGGTGAAGCACTTCCATAAGCGGCAAAGATAGGGAAGCGGCTATCTTTGCCGCCATGACATTTGCAGATCAGGTTATTGCCTTTACCCGCGACCTGCGGCCACCCGACATCCCGTTGCCACCCGGATTTGAGTGGCTTTTCCCCTATTCGCAGGCAGAAACAATGGAAGCGCTGACCGCTTTTTATCAAAAGTATTACTCGGACACCCGGGAGCGCACGTTTTTGTTTGGCATCAATCCCGGGCGATTTGGCGCAGGGGTGACCGGCGTACCCTTTACTGATCCGGTACGCCTGGAAACGGAATGTGGCATTGCAAACCCGTTTCCTAAAAAACAGGAACTCTCGGCCCAGTTTGTCTGGATGTTCATCAATGCCTATGGCGGCGCCGATGCGTTTTGCCGGGATTTTTATATTACCTCGCTTTCGCCCCTGGGATTTGTGAAAGACGGGATTAACATCAATTACTACGATGACCGGCACCTGCGGCAGGCAACAGAACCCTTTATTATCTGGAATATCCGCACACAACTTGATTTTGGCGGAAGCCGGGAGGCCGCCGTATGTATCGGAGAAGGGCAGAACTACAAGATGTTCAAAAAACTGAACGACACGCATGGTTTTTTCCGGGAGCTGATCCCCCTGTCGCATCCGCGGTTTGTGATGCAGTACCGGCGAAGACGGCTGGACGAGTTCGTTGGCCAGTACGTGGATACATTGGCCCGGATCCGGCCCGGGCAGCACAGCGCCTGAATTATTTGGGAATGGATTTCAGTTGTTGTTCGATCTCATGCAACCGTTTCTGTTTGATCGAATCTACAAGCAGGGGCAAGACGGTCGTATGCTGTACCTGACACAGGCTGTCAAGCGAATCGCGGGCGATCCGGATCTGTGCGGCCGAAGTGGAGTCGATAAGCCGGCGTGTACCAGCATCGAGCGGCGTATTGGGGTTTCCGCAGGCAGCCAACGCCAACGCAATAACGATCCCCAACCGGGTTGAAATAAAGATACAGCCTTTCATGGCGCAAGGATTTGGTGGCACAAAATTGAGTGATTTGCAGGAAATAAACGGAATGTCGTCCGAAGGAGTATAAAACTTTTCACTTCAGAAGTGCCGCCCGGCCTGTAGCAGATGCCGGTAAAAGCCTACTTTTGCCGGCAAAGACCAGTAACACCGTTCATGCGCCAATACATACCCAACCTGTTTACGCTCTCCAACCTGTTTTGCGGGTGTTGTGCCGTTGTGTTGTTGTTGTATGGCCAACCAGCGGAAGCAGCCTGGTTTATACTCGGCTCTTTTCTGTTCGACTACGGCGACGGCATGATTGCCCGCGCCATGAAAACCACCTCGCCACTGGGAGGTCAGCTGGACTCCCTGGCCGACGTGGTCAGCTTTGGCGTCGTACCAGCCACCATGTTGTACGGGTTACTGGCAAGTGCGTACTGTCCGGGAGGGTTCATGCAGTTTTTTGAAGGTGCGGGTGCCACTAGCGGTATGCCTGCTCTTTGCCTGGCTGCAGCTCCGGCATTTCTGCTGGCTATGTTTTCAGCGTACCGGCTGGCAAAGTTCAACCTCGACACCCGGCAAAAAAGTTACTTTGTCGGGCTGAGCACACCGGGGTGTACGTTGTTCGTACTCGGTCTGACCCTGGCTGCGTATGCCAACCAACTGGGCATCGGCAGTTTTCTGGCGGCAAATGCCTGGATCCTGTATGGCGTAGTCGCACTTTTTTCCTATTTGTTAGTGGCGGAGATCCCTATGTTTGCGCTGAAATTCAAGGGATTTGGCTGGCATAAGAACAAACTGCCGTACAGTTTTCTGGCGCTGTCCCTGTTCCTGCTTTTCAGTTTAAAAGGGCTGGGGCTTTCCTTGGTGATCCTGGTCTATATTTTGATTTCCGCTGCTTCCAGGAGCACTATTACCAACCCCAGACCGGACTACTAGAATCCGTAATTATCCATAAAGTATCTGCAACCATGAAATTCACTGCCGAAATTGACGTCATGCCGCACAAAGAGCTGCTCGATCCGCAAGGCAAAGCAGTAGTCAACAACCTGAGTCACCTGGAGCTGAGCGGCATCACGGATGTCCGGATCGGCCGCCACGTATCGATGAGCCTGGAGGCTGCCTCGGAAGCGGAAGCCCGGCAGAAAGTCGAAACTGCCTGCCAGAAGCTCCTGGCCAACCCGATCGTAGAATCGTACCATTTCGAACTGTCCCAACTGCAGGAAGGCTAACGCATGCTGTATATCGTCCCTACGCCGATCGGCAACCTTGAAGACATCACCCTGCGCGCACTGCGGGTGCTGAAAGAGGTATCGCTGGTGCTGGCAGAGGACACCCGAACCAGCAGCAAACTCCTCAAACACTACGCCATCGGCACGCCACTCCGGGCTTTCCACGCGCACAACGAACATGCCGTTGTGGAAAAACTCACCTCGGAACTCGCGGCGGGCACTACCATGGCCCTGATCTCCGATGCCGGCACGCCCGGCATCAGCGACCCCGGTTTTTTACTTGTCCGGGCCTGTGTCCGGGCCGGCGTCCGGGTCGAGTGCCTGCCTGGTCCCACGGCATTCGTGCCAGCCCTTGTGGCAAGTGGCATCCCCTGCGACACCTTTCATTTCGACGGATTCCTGCCCCACAAAAAAGGCAGGCAGACCCGCCTGAAATACCTGGCCGAACTGCCGCATACCTTTGTGCTGTACGAATCGCCTTATCGCCTGGTCAAATGCCTGGGCGAGCTCATCGCCGTTTGCGGGGAGGAGCGCCAGGCTTGTGTGGCGCGGGAACTAAGCAAACTGCACGAAGAGGTAAAAACGGCCTCTTTGGCAGCACTGAAAGCACACTTTGAAGCCAAGGAGGTAAAAGGAGAGATCGTGGTCGTGGTTGCCGGAAAGCCATAACCCTGTCAGGTGCAAAAAGAAAACCGGAACTGCGGATATCCGCAGTTCC
>SBHD01000201.1 GCA_006226345.1 Bacteroidota bacterium
ATTGCGGCCCTTTTTTATTTGATCGTTTCACATCTTAATATGCCTTCGCAAACAACACCCGCCGTGCGCTGGGCTTTCCGGTAAGGATGCATTTTCCGGCCTCTTCCTTTGCATCAAGCGGGATGCAGCGCAGGGTTGCCTTGGTTTTTTCCTTAATGGCAACCTCCGTTTCGGTGGTGCCGTCCCAGTGCGCGGATACAAAGCCGCCTTTCGTCTCGATGAGTTCCTCAAACGCTTCCCATGTATTTGCTTCCGTGATGTGCGCATCGCGGTAGGCCCGCGCCCGTTCGAACAGGTTATTCTGGATATCATCGAGCAGCTGGGCCACATGGTCGGCAATGGTGTCGATCGGCACGCTGGTCTTTTCCTTGGTGTCACGGCGGGCCACTTCGATCTGGCCGGCATCCAGGTCGCGCTGGCCGAGGCCCAGGCGAACGGGTACGCCGATCATTTCGTATTCAGCAAACTTAAAGCCCGGCCGGTTCTGTTCGTCAGCATCGATCTTGACCGATACACCTTTGACCCGCAGGTCGGCTGCAATTTTCTCCGCCACCTCGATGAGGTTGGGGAACGGCTTGGGGATCGGCACGATCACCACCTGGATCGGGGCCAGTTTAGGCGGCAGCACCAGGCCGTCATCGTCAGAGTGGGTCATGATCAGGCCGCCCACGAGACGGGTGGAAACACCCCAGGAAGTAGCCCAGACATGCTCCTGCTGGTTTTCTTTGTTCAGGAACAAGACGTCGAATGCTTTGGCAAAGTTCTGTCCCAGGAAGTGTGAGGTGCCAGCTTGCAGGGCCTTGCCGTCCTGCATCAGGGCTTCAATGCAATAGGTGTCGACGGCACCTGCGAAGCGTTCGTTTTCGGATTTAAGTCCTTTGATCACCGGCATGGCCATAAACTCTTCTGCGAACTTGGCGTACACGTCCAGGATCATCCGGGTTTCTTTTACAGCCTCCTCGGAGGTTGCGTGGGCCGTATGGCCTTCCTGCCAGAGGAACTCCGCGGTGCGGAGGAACGGACGCGTACGCATCTCCCAGCGCACGACGTTGGCCCATTGGTTAATCAGGATCGGCAGGTCGCGGTAGCTCTGGATCCAGTCTTTATAGGTATCCCAAATGATCGTTTCCGAGGTAGGCCGTACGATCAGTTCTTCTTCCAGTTTGGCTTCCGGGTCGACCACCACGCCTCCGCCATTCGGGTCGTTTTTAAGCCGGTAATGGGTTACCACGGCACATTCCTTGGCAAAGCCCTCCACGTGCGCCGCCTCCCTGCTGAGAAAGCTTTTGGGGATAAACAGCGGGAAATAGGCATTCACGTGCCCGGTTTCCTTGAACATAGCATCCAGGGCGTCACGCATTTTTTCCCATACGGCAAATCCGTGTGGCTTGATCACCATGCAGCCGCGTACCGGCGAGTTGTCAGCCATACGTGCCTTATGCACGATATCCAGGTACCATTGCGAATAATCTTCCGAGCGAGGTGTAATTTCTTTTGCCATGAATAAAAAAGGAGTAAAATCAGTACAATTGAAAAATGAGTAAATGGTTTTCCCGGGCCGGCAGCCGGAATGGCCGCTTTTGACAATCTGTATGGTTTGGGCGTTAAAACCTGGTTAAATCAGTAGCGGAATGTTACCTTGTCAGGTGATTCCGGTCTAATCAAAAGGAATTTTAACACTTTATCGTTCCATATAGGCCGGTTTAAGCCAACTTTAACGGCCGCAGCGCGTTGAATTAAAGACGTTTTAACCAAAAAAAGCGCGCAAAGGTAATATTTTTGAGCCTGTAAACACTTGTTGTGGCACCTTGTAAATCTATTTCGCTATGAAAAATAAAGATGCATTTTTCCGGAGTCTCCTGATCGCTGCCTTTACCCTGTTCGGTATGTCGGCTTTCGCACAGGACGACTTGTATTACGATCCGGCTACGGATGCTTCCAATACGCCGGAGTACAATAATAATTACTACCAGGAGGAGAGCAAGATCACCCGGCAGTATCGGGAAGATGACTATTATGACGATGACTACGCCTATGAGTACTCTTCCCGTATCCGCCGTTTCCACCGTCCGGTTCAAGTGATCGATTACTATGATCCGTTCTTTGTGGATCTGTGGCTCTACGATCCGTACTATCTCCCCGGGGCCACTATCTATGTGGGCGGCTATAACGACTATTGGCGTTGGCGTCGCTGGAACCGCTGGAACCGCTGGAACAGCTGGGGCTACTACGACCCCTACTGGGGCGCCGGGTACAACACCTGGGGCTGGGGCTGGAACCGTCCATGGGGCTGGAACAGCTGGGGCTATACCAATGTCTGGAACAATTACTACTATGATCCGTACTGGACCTGGAACGGGTACAACCCGTACTACTGCCCCGGAAATGTTTGGGTAAACAACAACTACTACTGGAACAATACCAATAATCATCCCAACGACGGGTATACGCCCAAAACATATACGGGCGTCCGGCGCGGTGGGACCTCCATTAACCCCGGTTATGCCCGGTTGGCCAGCAATAACTCGACAACCGGCAACCGCCTGCAGGCAACCAATAAGGGTCCGGTAGTGGAACTGAACCGCCCGAACGGCCGCGTAGAGACCGGCGGTACCAAAGCACCTACCGGCGGCGTTTCCGACCGCAACGGTGCAGTGTCCGGTCGCCCGACTACAGGCCCGACTTCAAATGGCCGGGAGGCACAGCGGGACAACGGTCGCGTGAACCCCGAACGCGGTGTAAGCCCGCAACGGGAAACGACACCGACCCGTGCCGTGACACCGCGTGGCGGTGATACACGCCCAACGCGGGAAGTTACGCCGCAGCGCGATACCCGTCCGACACGGGAAGTTACCCCGCAACGCGATACGCGCCCGACACGGGAGGCCGCACCAAAGCGCCCGAGCCGGGAGTACACCCCGCAACGCCAGACCCGCCCGAGCCGGGAAACTACTCCGCAGCGTTCGGAGCCGCGTACCAACCGCAGTTCCAACCAGCGTTCGAGCCGGGAATACACCCCGCAGCGGAGCTCCAGTGAGCGTCCGAGCCGCCGGGCTACACCTTCGTATGAACGCCCGACCCGCTCCAGCAGTAGCAGCAGCGGCAGTAGCAACCGCAGCTATACGCCCAGCAGCAGCCGGTCTTCCAACAGCGGCAGTGTACGGAGTAGCAGTGGAAGCAGCACCCGGAGCAGTAGCGGCAGCAGCAGTCGCAGTTCCTCCTCGTCATCATCGCGGAGCAGCAACGGCCGGGGCGGACGGAACTAAGCCATCGTCTGGCCTGAAGCGCAATCAAAAATTATCCGGCACCTAAACTTCTGGTGCCGGTTGAAGTCAAATGGGTGGAAACTGGTCCTGTCACCTCCTTCCACCCATTTTTATTGGCCCGACCGGGTGTTTACATGACCTTGTAACCTTTATTCACGTTTGGAAGGATGGAAATCATTGGCCGGCCTGAACCGGCATTTTTATCCCTCCACCAATCCTTGAAACTATGAAACGTTATCTGTTGCCGCTCTTTTTGCTTTTTTCGGCGGTTGCTTATACGCAGACAGCTGCCGATGTATTGAAGTTCTCCTACCTCACGCCCGGCGGTACGGCCCGCTACCTGGGTGCTGGTGGGGCTTTTGGCGCACTCGGCGCCGAATTTGCTACCCTGAGCCAGAATCCGGCCGGACTGGCCGTGTACCGTACTGACGAGCTCATGCTGACCCCGGCAATCCGTTTTTCGAACACGGAGTCGATGTTGCCGGGCGGGAATAACCTGGCTATCGACGAGAGTAAAAGCCATTTCCATTTCGATAATATCGGCATCGTGTTCAATACCACACCGCGAAACAGCAAGTGGAAGACCTTCAATGTCGGCCTGGGCTACAACCAGCTGGCGAACTACAACCAGGGGATCTATTATATCGGAAACGCCGAAGGAACGATCATGAACAACTGGTTTGCCGAGGCGCAACAGGTACTGACCAGCGGCACCGAGGATGACCTCGATCCCTTTACCTCGCGCCTGGCATATGATGTAAATGCTATTTATTACCAGGATAATAACCTGACATACGACTTTGCCGGTAACCCTAACGCCACCCTGGAACGTTCGCAAACCCTGACCCAGTCGGGTGCGATGAACGAAATGGTCCTGTCTTTCGCCGGTAACTATGACGAGAAGTTGATGATCGGTGCGACGGTAGGCGTACCCTTCGTGCGCTACCGCCTTACCGGTGAATACCAGGAAACGGATCCCGGCTCTGCTGTGGATTATTTCGATGACCTGACCTACACAGAAGAATTGAACACCGACGGTATTGGTGTCAATTTTAAACTTGGCGTGATTTACCGTGTCAGTCAGGCCGTCCGGATCGGCGCCGCTGTGCATTCTCCGACCTGGTTGAGCCTGACCGATGAGTATAGTAACGGTTTTGCCTATTCCTATACCGATGGCGGTGGCGTGTATTCTGATCAGGCTTTTTCACCCACCGGTAACTTCGATTACAAACTGGCTACGCCCTGGCGTGCTTCCCTGAGTGGGGGCTTTATTATCCGGAAGGCCGGTTTTGTAAGTGCGGAACTCGAATGGGTCGACTATAGCGCCAACAAGTACAACTTTACCGCCGACATCGCCAATACGGCCAATCAGTTGGCCGAACGGGAGGTTAATACCGAGGTACAGCGGCTGTTCGAACCTAAAATGAACCTCAAACTGGGTGGTGAACTGGCCCTCGACAATTTCCGGCTGCGTGCCGGTGTCAACCTGCTCGGCAAGCCCTACGCTACGGAAAGTGGTTTTAATACTGCATACACCTTTGGTGCCGGTGTGCGTGGGCAATCGTTCTACCTTGATCTGGGCTGTCGTTACCGGCTGGGCGATGGTTCTGTGGTGCCTTATGCCGGCGCTCCGGTGGTGACTACCGATAACCGGGTGGTAGATGTGTTAATGACAATAGGCTTTAAGTTCTAGACCTGTAGGTCCCGTACCTGACAGGCGTGTCCTTTGCCGGTGGGCAGAGGACACGCTTTTTTGTTTTGGATACCCGACGGTTTTCCGCGAAGATGACCATCTTTGCTCCTTCAAAACGCGCTGGAACATGGCATTTACTCAGACTCCCCTGGCCGATTGTGTCATTTTTGAACCCCGGGTCTTTTACGACGAACGCGGCTATTTTTTTGAAAGTTACAACCAGCGCGTTTGGGAGGAGGCCGGGGTGCGGGTCGATTTCGTTCAAAGTAACCAGGCACGCAGTACGCAGTTCGGTGTATTGCGGGGGCTACACTATCAGGTGGCGCCAATGGCCCAAGCCAAGTTGGTGCGGGTAGTCGAAGGCGAGGTACTGGATGTGGTGGTCGACTTGCGGGAAACTTCCGAAACTTACGGTAAATGGTTCAGTGTCCGGCTAAGTGCCGAAAACAAACGGCAGTTGTTTGTTCCGCGTGGATTCGCGCATGGATATGCCGTGCTCAGTGAAACCGCAGAGTTTGTATACCAGTGTGACAATTTCTACTCCAGGGGGCATGAAGGAGGGATCCGGTTCGATGATCCGACGCTGAATATTGACTGGGAGTTTGATCTTCAGCTGGCATTGGTTTCGGAGAAAGACCTGGCGCTGCCGGCCTTCGGGGAGCACAGGCGCTAGCCGGTTTCGGTATGGTTAAATTCCGGCAATTTCTCTTTTTGGTGATTCCTGCATAGCTTTTGGTGCGGGCAAACGGCAGATACATTGTATTTTTATCGCCTGTCTGTTCAGAAAAACGAATTGCCATGCTAAAGAATACTACCTGCCGTACTGTCCTCCAAATACCGTTTCTGATGTCGTGCCTGTTGATAAGCCAGGCCCTTATTTCCCAAACCAATATCGGAAGTACCAACCCGGTGGCCGAACAGGTCCTGTTGGGAAATTATAATCCTGCCGATTATGCGGCTTCCGTAGTGGTTTCCGATATGGCATCTGTTACTGCCGGTATCCACGAACGGGTATCGCCGGATAGCCTGAAAGATTACCTGATCCGGCTGAGCACCTTTGGCACCCGCAACACCGGCTCCGATACCATATCGGCAACAACCGGGATCGGTGCTGCCCGCCGGTGGGTCTATCAGAAATTCGAAGAATTCAGTGCTCTAAATGAAAACCGGCTGCTGGTGTCCTACCTGCAGTTTGATCAGAATATCTGTGGTATGGGCCAGCACCGCAACATCTTTGCTGTTCTGCCGGGCTCCAACCCGGACAAACACGGGGTAGTACTGATCGAGGGGCACATCGACAGCCGTTGCTCGGTGCTCTGCGATGTCGACTGTCCGGCAGAGGGCGTGGAAGACAATGCCACCGGTACGGCGCTGGTGCTGGAACTGGCCCGGGTGATGTCGCAGTATACCTATGAAAATACCATTGTATTTATGGCGACGATCGGTGAAGAGCAGGGCCTGCTGGGCGCCGATGCCTTTGCCCGCTATGCCGTTACAAATTCGATCCCCGTCCGGGCTGTTCTGAACAATGATATCGTGGGGGGCGTGATCTGTGGTGAAACCTCCTCGCCACCCTCCTGTCCCGGACTGAATGACGTGGACTCTACCAGCGTCCGGTTGTTTTCCGCCGGCGCCTTCAATTCGCCGCACAAGCAACTGGTGCGCTTTATCAAACTGCAGTACCAGGAGAATATCCTGCCGGCTGCCACAGTGCCTATGAATATCCGGGTAATGAGCCCGGAAGACCGTACGGGTCGGGGCGGCGATCATATTCCCTTCCGGGAGCGTGGTTTTCCGGCTATCCGGGTTACATCCGCCAATGAACATGGCGATGCGTCCAACGGGCCGGGGTATATGGACCGGCAGCATACGTCCGGTGATGTGCTCGGTGTGGATACCGACGGTGATATGGTGATCGATTCGTTTTTTGTGCAATTCAACTACCTGGCCCGTAATGTGGTGATCAATGGCAACGCAGCAGCGGTCATTGCCCGAAATGTTCCCACGCCAACTGAATTTTCCACCTTGCGCTCCAGCGACGGCATGAACGGCCTGTTGGATGTCAACATCACCGACCCGGCCAATGTGGGCACCTACCGCATTGCCCTGCGTTCGGTAGACCTGGACTGGGATACCCTGTATACACTGACCGGCTCTACGCTGGGCACCTTCCCGGCGCCGCCTACGGGTGTTTTGTACGTAAGCGTGGCAGCCATCGGACCAGAGGGGGATGAAAGCCTGTTCACGAATGAAAAACTGGTGTTTATCACCAGCACGGATGAGCCGGAGGTGCCGCAGGAGAAAGAGAATATCACGCTGTTCCAAAACCGGCCGAATCCGTTTGACGAGGCGACCTGGATATCCTTTTACATCAACGAAGTGCCGGAATATCAGCGCGCCCGGGTACTGATCACCGACCTGCAGGGCAGGGTAGTGCAGCAATTGCCGGTACAGCTGCAGCAGGGGCTGAATGAAGTATTATACACCCATGGATATGGCGTGCGGGGAACGTTTGCCTATGCCCTGCAGGTAGACGGGCAGACGGTGGGGATCCGGCAGATGATCTTTGCGAATTAAACTTCCAGGAACGTGGACAAAGGGTGACTACCAGATCAACTCTTCTTTCAGGTAACCCTTCACATAATCATCAATACCATCCTCCAGGCTGTAAAACGGCCTGGTGTATCCGGCCAGCTCCCGGAGTTTAGCCATGTCGGCCTGCGTGTAATACTGATAGGTGTCGCGGATATCCGCCGGCGTGTCGATGAAGGAAATGTTGGGCTCCAGGCCGAGTGACCGGAAGGTGCCGGTGGCCAGGTCGAGAAAGGTCCGGGCTGTGCCCGTGCCCAGGTTATAAATTGCGCTGGGTGGCCGCTTTTCCAGGAAATGGAGTAGTACATCCACCACATCCTTTACATAGATGAAATCGCGGCTTTGCTCCCCGTCCTTATAGTCGGGCCGGTGGGAGCGGAAGAGTTTCATACCGCCGGTCGCCTTGATCTGCCGGGCCGTGTGGAAGATCACCGACGCCATCCGGCTTTTGTGGTATTCGTTCGGCCCGTATACATTGAAGAACTTGTAGCCTGCCCAAACCGGCGGCGCTTGTGTCTGTTGCAGTGCCCAGACGTCGAAGTCCTGTTTGCTTTGTCCGTAAGGGTTGAGCGGTTTAAGTTGTGGGATCAGAGTGTGGTCATCGGTATAGCCGATCTCGCCCAGGCCGTAGGTGGCGGCACTGCTGGCATAGTAAAACGGAATGTTATGTGTGCTGCAAAGGTCCCACAGGGCTTTGGAGTAGTCCAGGTTCAGCCGGTCGAAAATGGCGGTATCCTGTTCGGTGGTGTCCGTTCGGGCGCCGATGTGAAAAAGGGCATCGACGTCAGCGTGGTTTTCCTGCAGCCAGGTCACGAAGACGTCGCGGTGTACCTGTTCGCGGATTTTTTTTCCTTCCAGGTTGCGCATTTTGTCCGGCCGGCTGAATTCATCAACGGCGATAATGTCGGAATAGCCGGCGTCGTTCAGGCGCCGGATCAGGCACGAACCAATAAATCCTGCGGCTCCGGTAACGATGATCATGGAGTGATGGATGATTGAGTGATGGAGTGTTGCGGTGGGGAGTACAGGGCGAAGGTACGGCCTTTGAAGAAAGGCTTGGCCTTTTTAGGTTCGGTTAGTTGTGATCCTGCCCTACCTTTGCCCCGTGCTTTCCGGTAACCGGGTTTTTGCACGCCCTGATATGAAAAAGACTTTTTTTGCTTCGGACTTCCATCTGGGTATCGATGGTCACCTGCCGGCCCGCGAGCGCGAGCGGCAGGTCGTCCGCTGGCTGGATGCCGTGGCGCCGGAGGCGGATGCTGTTTACCTGGTCGGTGACCTGTTTGAATTTTGGTTCGAATACCGGAAGGTAGTGCCGAAGGGCTTCAGCCGCTTTTTAGGCAAACTGGCAGAATTGCGCGACGGTGGTCTGCCTGTACATGTGTTTACCGGCAACCATGACCTGTGGATGTTCGGCTATTTCGAGGAAGAGTTTGGGATACCGGTCTATACCAAACCCATACAGATCGAGCTGCAGGGCAAGTCCTTTTTTATCGGCCACGGTGACGGGCTGGGGCCGAATGACAAGGGGTACAAGTTCATGAAAAAGGTGTTCACCAATCCGTTGAACCAATGGTTGTTCCGCTGGTTTCATCCCGACCTGGGCATGCGCCTGGCCGGCTTTTCCTCCCAGGCCAGTCGCGACGCTATGCCGGATGAAGAGCGCTATTGGCTGGGGCCGGAACGAGAGTGGCTGGTGCAATATGCCAACCGCAAGATCAGCCGGGGGGTCGAGCCGGACTACTTTATATTCGGCCACCGGCACCTGGCGGTGGACTGGTTGTTGCAGAATGGCCGCAGCCGTTACATCAACCTGGGAGAGTGGATTTTTTCGCCCTCCTATGCGGTATTTGACGGGACACAGCTGGAACTGTGCTTTTTCGAAGGGGATGGTAAAGTAGCGCGGAACTGGTAGATAAAAGCCGGAGGGAAGAACTGTTACGTTCCTCTATTTGGTGCTGGGCGGTACCCGTAGCATGCGTTCTTTCAGGTCTTCACCGATCAACCGGTGCCCGGCATCCATCAGATAAATGCGGACATTGCGGACGCCTTCCACCATTTTCTTGACAGTCTTGTAGCGGATCATTTCATCCTTGGTGCCAAAATAAATATCGACGGGCAGGCCTGATTCGCGCCAGATAGCCTTAATGCGCCGGCGGCGCAGGTAAAAGGAGCGCAGTGACAGCCAGCAGCCGAAAGTACGGCGAAAACGTTCGGGGCGCTTAAGGTTAAAGGCCAGAAAGCCGGATATTAACGGCGGGACAACTCCGAGTCGCCGGCCCGTATCCACCAAAAAGAGAAACCAGTCGGGCGGCTGGAGGAGGCGGAAGAGCAGCCGCCTGGCCCACATGGGGGTGCGTACTGCCAGTGGCATGCCTTTGGTCCGGATTCCGTCGGGGGCCAGCAGATATAGTTTGTCGAGCTGCGGCAGGAGATCAGGTAGCATGGCCTGTACCAGCCGGGCGCCGAAACTGTAGCCCATGAGGCAAAGCCGGTCTTTGCCTTCCCGTTCCATGATCTTCCGGACAATCTCGAGGATGTCCTGTTTGGAAAAGGTCTGATACGGCCATTCGGTCTGGCCGTGAAAGGGGAGGTCAACGGCCACAACTGTATACCGGGGCGCGAGCGCCTCCTCCAGGATAGCGAACAACCGTGCGCGGTCGCCAAAACCGTGCAGGGCGATCAACAACCGCGGCCCCTGCCCGAACCGCAGGCAGTGAATGGAGGCTTCCCGATGATCCAGATAAAATGATTGCATGCAAACCGATGGTCTTGGGGCAGGATGTACTTATGCTTTATCGTAAGTGACAAAGAACCTGCTACAGGCTGTATGCTGAAAAGGGCATTGGGTCTGGTGGCACTTAATCGTCAACCCGGAACTTGAAACCCACGCCGTGGATATTTTCCACCTTGATGTTTTCGTCGCGGTTCAGGTATTTCCGTAGCCGGGAGATAAATACGTCCAGGCTGCGGCCGAGGAAGTAGTCGTCCTTGCCCCAGATCGTTTCCAGGATAAAGGAGCGTTTTACGACCTGGTTGCGGTGTTCGTTGAGGAGCTTCAGCAGGTCGGCTTCTTTTTGGGTCAGGGTATCGCCTTCTTCTTTTTCGAAGGCGAGGTGGAGGTTCTTATAGTCAAAAGAGTATTTGCCAATGTGCACCGGGGTGTTGGACTTCAGAATGCCGGTGTAGGTGGAACGGCGCAGGAAGATATCGATCTTCAGGAGGAGCTCCTCGATACTGAATGGCTTGGTGATATAGTCATCCGCACCGATCGTGAGCCCGTGTATCTTGTCCTGCTTCATGCTTTTCGCCGTCAGGAAAATAATGGGCACCTGTTCGTCCCGCTTACGGATCTCTTCTGCGAGCGTAAATCCGTCTACCTCCGGGAGCATGACATCGAGAATGCACAAGTCGAACTTCTGGCCGGAGCGGATCACTTCCATGGCCTTCTGGCCATCCTCACAATATGTAACTTGATAACCATTGAATTCAAGGTTATCGCGGGTGACGTAGCTCAGGCTTTCATCATCCTCAACATAAAACAGGTGGGCTTTGGTTTCAGCCATAGGTCCGTAGGATTTGTGTATAAGAGCGTCAGAATACTTGCGCAGGATTAAATCACTAACGCGCGAATGATCCGGCCGGAGGGCAGATGCAGGCGCAGGGCAAACTTAATACAAGTTAGGCGAATTATGTGATTCCTGAATGGAAAAGCCCGGCCATTCCTGTCCTGTTGGCGTCATTCCGGTCTTCCGGCAGGTTCGTTTTCGATCCGCCGGACGATTAGCAGGCCATCGCGCAGGGGTAATAACAGGTTCTCCACGCGGGCATCCTGGTGAATGTGGTCATTGAATGCCCGGAGTGCCTGTGCCGTAGCATCGGCTTCATCGGCTGCTACTTTTCCATCCCAGAGCACATTGTCAGCCAGCAGGAATCCGCCGGGACGCAGTTTGGGCAGGGAGAGTTCATAATATTGGTGATAGTCCAGTTTTCCGGCATCCAGGAAGATCAGGTCGTAGGTGTCCTGTAGCTGGGGGATCAGTTCGAGGGCATCGCCGAGCAGAACCCGGACCTTGTGCTCCAGGCCGGCCTGGTCGATATACTTTCGGATGATAGGGGCCAGTTCGTCGTTCGCTTCGATCGTATCCAGGGCGCCGTCTTCCGTCAGGCCCTGGGCCAGGCAAATGGCACTGTAACCGGTGAAGGTGCCGATCTCCAGGATACGCCGGGGCCGGATCATGTGGCTGATAAACTGAAGGAGCTGCCCCTGATAAGGGCCGGACAGCATTTGCGGGTGCAGGGTGCGCAGGTGGGTTTCCCGTTCCAACGCCTGGAGCACCGGCAGTACAGGGGTGGTATGTGTGAGGCAGTAGTGCAGGTTTTTTTCGTCGGCAAACATATCGTCGGCATTGATTGAATAAGCAGGGCGGTCAACGGATGGGGACCGAGTGGCCGGTTTGGGTGGCAAACAAGCGCCAAACGAGGGGATAGTCCGGGCATTTTGTCCTTCCGGAGCGGCAATGCAGGCGCTTCCGGTGCAAAAAACGCATATTCAAAGAGTTTCGCAGTTTTTTTTAAAAAAACTTTTCCTCTTTTCCTGAAAGGCATTACCTTTGCACACGCTTTTGGAAAGGGGGTATCTTCCGGATCGAAAAGCACGTTGTTTGAAGGTGATTTTTTTACGCTTGAAAGCCTGTTAGGAACGGGAATCGGCCAGTGTAGCTCAGTTGGTAGAGCAGCTGATTTGTAATCAGCTGGTCGGCGGTTCGAGTCCGTCCACTGGCTCAAAATAAGTTCTGAAATCTGAGGATCTGAGTTTTGAGTTGATTCCGTGTTATGTATTGGAATACAACGAGAAACAAAGCCCGTGTTTCAAAACTTGCGTAAAGGGGGTGCCCCGGAGTTGGAGAGCCGGGCCAGACTGTAAATCTGGTGCTTCACAGCTGAGTAGGTTCGAATCCCACCACCCCCACCTGAAAGTTTTGAGTTTGGAACGTTGCGGTTTGTCTGAAAAGTGCGCGTGCTCAAAGCTGTTCCGCGGTGGTAGCTCAGTTGGTAGAGCGTCAGCCTTCCAAGCTGAATGTCGCGAGTTCGAATCTCGTCCGCCGCTCTGAGTCCCGACCTGTCGCAAGGCACAAGCCGCAAGCCGTAAGTGTATGATACTTACAGCTTGCGGTTATCGGTTTGCGACCGATCAACTGCCGTTGTAGCTCAGAGGTAGAGCACTTCCTTGGTAAGGAAGAGGTCGTGAGTTCAATTCTCATCAACGGCTCTAACGATGTGATGATAGGATAATTTGATCAGACGGTTTTGCCGTTTCAAGTTTTCAATTGTCACATTATCACATTAACAAACTATTACTTCAACAAATTTTTTAGTCTAAACCAATGGCAAAAGAGACATTTGCACGCACAAAGCCGCACGTAAATATTGGTACGATCGGCCACGTAGACCACGGTAAGACTACTCTGACTGCTGCCATCACCTACGTTCTTTCCGAAGCAGGTTTGGCCAAGAAGACGGACTATGCATCGATTGATGCCGCTCCGGAGGAAAAAGAGCGTGGTATTACGATTAACACCGCTCACGTAGAATATGAGACGGCAAAACGTCACTATGCACACGTAGACTGTCCGGGTCACGCTGACTATGTTAAGAACATGATCACGGGTGCCGCTCAGATGGACGGTGCTATCCTGGTAGTTGCTGCTACGGACGGCCCGATGCCTCAGACACGTGAGCACATTCTGCTGGCCCGCCAGGTAGGTGTACCGGAGATCGTTGTTTTCATGAACAAAGTTGACCTTGTCGACGATAAGGAAATGCTGGAGCTGGTAGACATGGAGGTTCGCGAACTGCTGGACACCTATGGCTTCAAAGGCGACGATGCCAGCATTATCCAGGGTTCCGCTCTGAAAGCGCTGGAAGGCGACGCTGATGCAGTTGCTCAGATCAAAGCCCTGATGGATGCCTGCGACGAAAAGATTCCGGAGCCTGCTCGTGAAACAGACAAGCCGTTCCTGATGCCGGTGGAAGACGTATTCACGATCACGGGTCGTGGTACGGTTGCTACCGGTCGTATCGAGCGCGGTGTAATCAACGTGAACGATCCGGTTGAGATCATCGGTATGATGAAAGACGGCGAAAAGCCGCTGACCTCCGTAATCACGGGTGTGGAAATGTTCCGTAAGCTCCTCGATCGGGGTGAAGCTGGTGACAACGCTGGTCTGCTCCTTCGTGGTATCGATAAAGATCAGATCCGCCGTGGTATGGTTATCTGCAAGCCGGGTAGTGTTAAACCGCACAAGAAATTCAAGTGCTCGGTTTACGTACTGTCTAAAGAAGAAGGCGGCCGTCACACGCCGTTCTTCAACGGCTACCGTCCGCAGTTCTACTTCCGTACGACAGACGTTACTGGCGACGTAAAGCTGCCGGAGAACGTAGAGATGGTAATGCCGGGCGATAACATCGAATTTGAAGTTACGCTCCATAACTCGATCGCACTGGAAAAAGGTCTGCGTTTCGCTATCCGCGAAGGTGGCCGTACGGTAGGTGCCGGTCAGGTTACGGATATTCAGGACTAATTCCTGGTCCGCATAAAAGTTGGTGAGGATAGTGAGACGGCGAGGTAGACTCACCGTCTCACTTCCCGCTTCTTTTGTACGGGTCTTGTACATACAGGGGCATAGTTCAATTGGTAGAATGACGGTCTCCAAAACCGTAGGCTGCGGGTTCGAGTCCTGCTGCCCCTGCAATCGATACTACGCTCGTTTGTTTCGTGTAGTCTGCCTGCTGCAGGCCGGAGTTCGTTGCCAGTCGTTTCGAGGTGGTAACGAACTTTTTTCGCAACATTTTGGCAGTGACGCACGCAACCCGGGCTTCAACTACTAACAAAAATTGTAATGGACCGGATTACGCTATATATCAAGGAAAGCTACCACGAGCTGTTGAAAAATGTTTCCTGGCCAACCCTGACGCAATTGCAGGAAAGCACGATCGTGGTGTTGGTAACGTCAGTGATTCTGTCGCTGATCATTTTCCTGATGGACATTGCCTGCAGCGTGGTGTTTAAAAATATTTATGGCGTCTGGCAATAAGACCAGAACCGCCATTTGAATTAAAACGCCTTCCGAGACTTTGTCGTTATGAGTACAGAAAAGGAAAAATCCGCCGCACTGGAGACTGAAGAGCGCAAGTGGTATTCGCTGCGGGTCATCAGTGGTAAGGAAAAGAAAATCAAAGAACGTATTGACCTTGAAGTCGACCGTTCTAATTGGAAGGACTTTATTTTCCAGGTAATCGTTCCAACGGAAAAGGTATATAAGATCCGGAACGGTAAGAAAGTGGTACAGGAGCGCAACCTGCTCCCCGGATATATCCTGATCGAAGCGATCGGTCCGCGCCTGAACGGTGATGTGGCCAAGATCATCAGCGATATCCCCAATGTGATCCATTTTCTCGGAAAAGAAACACCGGTGCCCATGACGCAGGCAGAAGCCAATCGCCTGTTGGGTAAGGTGGATGACAGTTCGGAAGCAGGCGAAACCATGGTCGAGCCCTTCCTGCTGGGTGAAACGGTGAAGATCATCGACGGGCCGTTCACCGATTTTGTAGGCGATATCCAGGAGGTGAATGAAGAGAAGAAGAAACTGAAGGTTATCGTTAAGATCTTCGGTCGGGGTACCGAAGTTGAATTGAACTTTATGCAGGTGGATAAAATCACCTAGTCGTATTCTTTGTCCACTTCTCCGGGACACGCTTCCATCGAATACGGCGACGTGAAACCTCACCTGCCAGAGTATACCACACGAGGGTTTGCATCGACAAACAATTGTGTTTCATTTTAAAACAGAATGCTGTTTAGTTAATAAGCTGATCCAATGGCAAAAGAAGTAGATGTTTATATTAAACTTCAGGTGAAAGGCGGTCAGGCAAACCCGGCTCCTCCTATCGGTCCGGCGTTGGGTGCCAAAGGCGTCAACATCATGGAGTTTTGCAAGCGCTTTAACGCCCAGACGCAAGAGAAAATGGGCCAGGTGCTTCCGGTGGTGATCTCGGTGTATAAAGACAAGACCTTTGACTTTATCATCAAAACCCCGCCGGCTGCTATCCAGTTGTTCGAAGCCGCCAAACTGAAGCCCGGTCAGGGCTCTCCGGAATCGAACCGTAAAAAAGTCGGTTCCGTAACCTGGGAACAGGTCCGTGTAATTGCCGAAAGCAAAATGCCCGACCTCAACTGTTTTACAGTAGAAGCCGGTATGCGCATGATCGCCGGTACCGCCCGCAGTATGGGTATTACCGTCAAAGGCAAGGCCCCCTGGGATAATTAAAAGATACCGTTTTGAGTGGCGGCTTTGCCTTAAAGCCCAACCACTTAAAACCTGAAAAGGGAGTTCCGGCCCAACCCGGAACGCTAAACCTTAAACACATTTTTAATGGCACAACTAACAAAAAAACGCAAGGCAGCGGAGGCGAAAGTTGACCAGGACAAGCTCTATACGCTGGATGAAGCGATGGCGCTGGTAAAGGATGTCAATATTGCCAAATTCGATGCCTCGGTAGACGTGCATGTCCGGATGGGTCTTGACCCGCGCAAAGCCGATCAGGCACTGCGGGGTACAGTTTCTCTCCCGCACGGTACCGGTAAGACCAAACGCGTACTGGTTTTCTGCTCGCCCGAGAAAGAGGCGGAAGCCAAGGAAGCCGGTGCCGATCACGTAGGTCTGGATGATTACCTCCAGAAAATTTCCGAAGGTTGGTTGGATATCGATGTGATCATCGCTACCCCCAACGTTATGGCTAAGCTCGGTAAGGTAGCCCGTGTACTGGGCCCCCGCGGCCTGATGCCTAACCCGAAAACCGGTACGGTAACCAACGATATTTCTGCTGCCGTTTCCGAGGTGAAGAAAGGAAAGATCGCGTTTCGGGTAGACAAATTCGGTATCGTACACGCTTCGGTAGGCCGGGTATCTTTTTCGCCCGAGCAACTGACGGACAATGCCAATGAGCTGATCACCACCCTGATCCGGATGAAGCCCGCCACTGCAAAGGGCGTGTACATGAAGTCCGTTTCGGTGGCCAGCACCATGAGCCCCGGTATCGCTGTTGATCCAAAGTCCATTAAAGTGTAATGTGCTGCGTCGATCAACCGATGCCACATGCTCAAATTAAATTGAAATGACCAGAGAAGATAAAAACGTCGCAATAGCAGAACTCAAGGAGGAACTGGACAACCATCCCTTTTTCTACCTTGCTGATTCTTCGACCCTCTCGGTTGAGAAGATCAACCAGTTCCGCCGCATGTGCTTTGAAAAGGGCGTCCGGGTAAAGGTGGCTAAAAACACCCTGATCCGGAAAGCCATGGAAAGCGCATCGGAAGAAAAAGGCTTTGCCGGGTTGTATGAAACCCTGAAAGGCCCGACTACCATTCTGTTTTCGCCAAACCCGAAGGAGCCGGCTAAACTGATCGAGGAGTTCCGTAAAAAAGAAGAGCGCCCGATCCTGAAAGCGGCTTACATCGATTCTGAGGTTTTCCTGGGTGACGATCAGCTGAAAATGCTGACGAAACTCAAAACCAAGGAAGAACTCGTTGGTGAGATCATTGGCCTGCTGCAATCGCCTGCCCGTAACCTGTCCAGCCTTATCACCGCTACCGGTGGTAAACTGGCCGGTATCGTTAAGGCGCTTGAAGAGCGGGAATCCTAAGCCCGGCATAAACCGCCGGCCTGAATCTTGGCTTCCAAGTACGCACTATATATGCGAACGCCCTGAAATAACCATACCCTGAAAACCTGCTACACTCATTCGAACATCAATTTAAATTATTGTACAAGAAATGGCAGATTTGAATGCACTTGCCGAACAACTGGTTGGCCTGACGATTAAAGAGGCTAACGAACTGGGTAAAATCCTGAAAGAAGAATATGGCATTGAGCCGGCTGCTTCTGCTGTAGCTGTTGCTGCTGCTCCTGGCGCTGGCGCCGGTGATGGTGGTGACGCAGCTGCTGAGAAAACGGAATTCGACGTTGTTCTCAAAGATGCTGGTGCCAACAAACTAAATGTGGTGAAAGAGGTTAAAAACCTCCTCGGCCTTGGCCTGAAAGAAGCAAAAGACCTGGTTGACGGCGCTCCGAGCGACCTGAAGACCGGTGTCAGCAAAGCAGAGGCTGAGTCGATCAAAGGCGCTCTTGAAGGCGCTGGCGCCACTGTCGAGATCAAGTAAGCAGGGTAACCAGATGGCTGCCAGGCAGCCTCCGGCCAGTGCCCGGAATACCGGGCACATTACCTTCTGACTTACGATTTCGACCACATGACCGGCACTTTTATTCTTTTTTTTAGTAATTCCAGATGAATTGGGCTTAACGCAGTCCCGGCTCCGTGCCGGGATGCGTTAAGCCTATCGTCGTCTATATCCGGGCGGTTGCGGTAAACTTTTTAAGCGGTTTCAACGTTTAAATCATTTAAGCCTTACCCGTCGCCTTCCTTTCCGGCCAAAAAAGTCTTGGCCCAAACTGCAAATCGCACACAAGCATATTTTGCATAAATATGACCAATAACGGCACTACTAATGGGGTAATGCCCAAAACCGGAGTTCAAGAGCGCGTCAATTTTGGTAAAATTCGCCTCGCCGGTCATTACCCCGACCTCCTTGAAATTCAGATCAAGTCATTCCAGGAATTTTTCCAGCTGGAAACGACCCCGGAGAACCGCGCTGCGGAAGGTCTGTATAAGGTGTTTACGGAGAACTTCCCGATCACCGATGCGCGCAACATTTTTAACCTGGAATTTCTCGACTATTTTGTCGATCCGCCCCGCTACACCATTGATGAGTGTATGCAGCGCGGCCTGACCTATTCCGTACCGCTCAAAGCCAAGCTCCGCTTGTCCTGTAACGATGAGGAACATATTGACTTCCAAACCATCGTTCAGGATGTCTTTTTGGGCAACATCCCGTACATGACGCCGAAGGGTACGTTTGTGATCAACGGCGCCGAACGTGTGATCGTTTCCCAGCTGCACCGTTCCCCCGGTGTGTTCTTTGGGCAAAGCTTTCACCCGAACGGTACCAAGATCTACAGCGCCCGGGTCATCCCGTTCAAAGGCGCCTGGATGGAGTTTGCCACGGATATCAACTTGGTGATGTATGCTTACATCGACCGCAAGAAGAAATTCCCGGTCACCACGCTGCTCCGTGCGATCGGCTTTGATTCCGACAAAGCGATCCTGGACCTCTTTAACCTGGCGGACGAGATCGCCTGCACCCGCGAAAACCTCGAAGGTGCGGTGGGCCGGAAACTGGCTGCCCGGGTACTGAAGAGCTGGACGGAAGACTTCGTGGATGAAGATACCGGTGAAGTGGTCACGATCCCGCGTAACGAGGTGATCCTCGAGCGCGATACCATGCTGGATGAGGAGAATATTGAACAGATCCTCGACTCCGGTACAACCACCGTGATCCTGCAACGCACGGATATCGACGAGGACTTCTCCATTATCTACAACACACTGCAAAAAGACCCAACCTCCAGCGAACTGGAGGCTGTGACCTATATCTACCGACAACTACGGGGCTCCGATCCCCCGGATGACGAAACGGCACGCGGCATCATCGACAAACTCTTCTTCTCCGACAAGCGATACAACCTCGGGGAAGTAGGCCGTTTTAAGATCAACCGCAAGCTGAAAACCGAGATCGACTCCGATAACCTGGTCCTGACCAAGGAAGACATTATCGCGATCGTCCGGTACATCGTCAGCCTGATCAATAATAAAGCTGAGATTGACGATATCGACCACCTGTCCAACCGCCGGGTACGTACCGTAGGTGAACAGCTGTACGCGCAGTTTGGCGTCGGCCTTGCCCGTATGGCCCGTACCATCCGTGAACGGATGAACGTGCGTGACAACGAGGTGTTTACCCCGGTCGATCTGATCAATGCCCGTACGCTGTCGTCGGTGATCAACTCGTTCTTTGGCACCAGCCAATTGTCGCAGTTCCTGGATCAGACGAACCCACTGTCGGAGATTACCCACAAACGTCGTATTTCGGCGTTGGGGCCCGGTGGTCTGAGCCGGGAGCGCGCCGGTTTTGAGGTGCGGGACGTACACTATTCACACTATGGCCGTCTTTGCACGATCGAAACGCCGGAAGGTCCGAACATCGGTCTGATCTCGACCCTGTGTACGCACGCCAAGATCAACAAGATGGGCTTCCTGGAAACACCGTACCGGAAAGTTGATGAAGGTAAGGTGGTTATGTCCGGTGATCCCGAGTACCTGTCGGCAGAAGCGGAAGACTTCCGCAAGATTGCACAGGCCAATACCCCGGTAAACGAAAAAGGCGCTTTCCTGGAAGATCGCGTACGTTCGCGGGAACATGGGGACTTTCCGATCCTGACACCGGATGAGGTGGAATACATCGACGTGGCCCCCAACCAGATCGTGGGTGTGTCGGCATCGCTGATCCCGTTCCTGGAAAACGATGACGCCAACCGTGCCCTCATGGGCTCCAACATGCAACGCCAGGCCGTTCCGCTGATCCGCCCGCACTCGCCGGTGGTAGGTACCGGTCTGGAAGCCAAGGTCGCCCGTGACAGCCGTATGCTGATCAATGCTGAAGGCTCCGGTGTCGTTGAGTATGTGGATGCCAACGAGATTGTGATCAACTATGATCGCACGGAAGAAGACCAGTTGGTATCCTTCGAAGACGCGCGGAAAACATACAAGCTGACCAAGTTCATGCGTACCAACCAGGGCACCTGTATTAACCTGAAGCCCATTGTACGCCGCGGTCAGCGTGTGGAAGAAGGAGATATCCTTTGCGAAGGCTATGCTACCGAAAACGGCGAACTGGCACTGGGTCAGAACCTTAAGGTGGCCTTCATGCCCTGGAAAGGGTACAACTTCGAAGATGCTATCGTTTTGTCGGAGCGCGTGGTACAGGAAGATATTTTCACCTCCATCCATATCGAACACTTCGAAATGGATGTACGGGACACCAAACTGGGAGAAGAGGAACTCACTGCCGACATTCCGAACGTGAGCGAGGATGCAACCAAGGACCTGGACGAGAACGGTATTATCCGGATCGGTGCCTGGGCCAAGGAAGGCGATATCCTGATCGGTAAGATCACACCGAAAGGGGAAACCGATCCAACGCCGGAAGAAAAACTCCTGCGCGCCATATTCGGTGATAAGGCCGGTGATGTAAAAGATGCTTCGCTGAAAGTGCCGCCGAGTATCAATGGCGTCGTGATCGACAAGCAGCTCTTCGCCCGTGCCAAAAAGGATAAGATCCAGAAAGAACAGGAAAAAGCCCTGATCGACAAACTGGATGACGAACATGCAGTAGCACTCAACAACCTGAAAACGGTCCTCGTAGACAAACTTCAGGTGTTGGTTAAAGACCAGATCACCAATGGTATCCGGAGTATCTACGGAGAAGAAATGGTGCCAAAAGGGACAAAACTGACCGTCCAGGTGCTGCGTGAGGATATTGACTACAGCCAGGTGGACTACACCAACTGGCTCGGCGAAAAAAACACCAACAAACTCATCGCCCGCCTGCTGCACAATTACAGCATCAAGGTGAATGAGGAAGTCGGCCGTTACAAGCGGGAAAAGTTCAACATCAGCATTGGAGATGAACTGCCTGCAGGTGTACTGAAACTGGCAAAGGTTTACCTGGCCAAGAAGCGCAAACTGCGGGTGGGCGACAAACTTGCCGGCCGCCACGGTAACAAAGGTATCGTAAGCCGTATCGTGCGGATCGAGGATATGCCTTTCCTCGAAGATGGCACGCCGGTCGATGTGGTGCTGAACCCGCTGGGTGTACCGTCCCGTATGAACCTGGGCCAGATCTTCGAAACCGTTCTGGGCTGGGCCGGCGAACGCCTGGGCCTGAAATTTGCCACGCCGATCTTCGACGGCGCCAAAACGGATGAAGTGGAATCCTGGATTGAGAAGGCCAATCTCCCGGAACTCGGCCAGACACACCTTTTCGACGGCGAAACGGGTGACCGTTTCCACCAGAAGGCAACGGTGGGCGTGATCTACATGCTCAAACTCAGCCACATGGTAGACGATAAGATGCACGCCCGTTCGATCGGCCCGTACTCGCTCATCACCCAGCAGCCGCTTGGTGGTAAGGCACAGTTCGGTGGCCAGCGTTTTGGTGAGATGGAGGTGTGGGCACTGGAAGCCTATGGCGCATCCAATATCCTGCAGGAACTGCTGACGTTTAAGTCCGACGATATTCAGGGCCGTGCCAAAGCGTACGAGGCCATCGTGAAGGGAGACAACCTTCCGGAAGCCAACATTCCGGAGTCCTTCAACGTACTGGTACACGAATTGCGTGGCCTGGCACTGGATGTGAAATTTGAATAAACCACCGGGAAGCGGCTGTAAAAGGGATGCTCTGAGCGCCCTTGCAAATCCGTCAACCGTCAACCATCAACTGTCAACCGTTTTTTCAACATATGCCTTTCAAAAAGAAAAGCAATAAGACCGACCAGAACTTCGACAGCATCACCATTAGCCTGGCGAGCCCGGATGAGATCCTGGAACGCAGTTACGGCGAAGTGTTGAAGCCGGAGACGATCAACTACCGTTCCTACAAACCCGAACGCGACGGGTTGTTCTGTGAGCGTATTTTTGGTCCGGTTAAAGACTACGAATGCTACTGCGGCAAGTACAAGCGTATCCGCTACAAGGGGATCGTGTGCGACCGCTGTGGTGTAGAGGTTACGGAGAAAAAAGTGCGTCGCGAACGGATGGGCCATATCAAACTGGTCGTTCCGGTGGTGCATATCTGGTTCTTCAAAAGCCTGCCTAACAAGATCGGCTATATTTTGGGGGTTTCGTCCAAAAAGCTGGAATCCATCGTCTACTACGAGCGCTATGTGGTGATCAACCCGGGCGTTAAAGGAGAAGAGGGGATCAGCAAAATGGACCTCCTGACTGAAGAGGAATACCTCGAGATCCTGGAGGCTTTGCCCAAGGATAACCAACTCCTGGATGACTCTCATCCCGACAAATTCGTCGCCAAAATGGGGGCCGAGGCAGTACACATGCTGCTGAATACGCTGGATTTGGATGAACTGGCTGCGCAGCTGCGCCATGAAGCCAATACCGAAGCCAGCCAGCAAAAGAAAGCCGACGCCAACAAGCGTCTGCGGGTGGTGGAAGCCTTCCGCTCCGGTCTGGAAACATCCGGACAGCGTCCGGAATGGTCGGTGATCCATTACCTGCCTGTTGTGCCGCCCGAACTGCGGCCATTGGTACCGTTGGATGGTGGCCGTTTTGCCTCCTCCGACCTTAATGACCTGTACCGCCGGGTGATCATCCGTAACAACCGTCTGAAGCGCTTGCTGGAGATCAAGGCCCCGGAGGTGATCCTGCGTAACGAAAAGCGGATGCTGCAGGAAGCAGTCGATTCGCTCTTTGATAACTCCCGGAAATCCAATGCGGTTAAGGCCGAAGGTGGACGGGCGCTCAAATCCCTGTCGGATATCCTGAAAGGGAAACAGGGCCGTTTCCGTCAGAACCTGCTTGGTAAGCGGGTAGACTATTCCGGCCGTTCAGTGATCGTGGTGGGCCCTACGCTGCAGTTACATGAGTGTGGTCTGCCGAAAGCTATGGCCGCTGAATTGTTCAAGCCGTTCGTGATCCGGAAACTGATCGAGCGCGGCATCGTTAAAACGGTTAAATCGGCTAAAAAACTGGTTGACCGTAAAGATCAGGTGATCTGGGAGATCCTGGAAAATATCCTGCGCGGCCACCCCGTATTGCTCAACCGTGCCCCAACGCTGCACCGGCTTTCGATCCAGGCCTTTCAGCCGCGCCTGATCGAGGGTAAGGCTATTCAGCTGCACCCGTTGGTCTGTACAGCCTTTAACGCCGACTTTGACGGTGACCAGATGGCCGTACACGTACCGCTGAGCCATTCAGCGATCCTGGAAGCCCAGGTCCTGATGCTGTCGAGCCATAATATGCTCAACCCACAGGATGGCTCGCCGATCACGCTGCCGTCGCAGGACATGGTATTGGGCCTGTATTACCTGACAAAAGAACGTCAGTCTATTGAAGGCAGCCCGGTTAAGGGTGAGGGACGCCGGTTCTATTCTCCGGAAGAAGTCCTGATCGCCTACAACGAGGGTCAACTAGACCTGCACGCACCGATCGAGTGCCGGGTGGAACTGGAGGAGAACGGAGAGCAGGTACACAAACGTCTGCAGACCACTGTGGGCCGCGTACTCTTCAATCAATCCGTACCGCAAGGTGTGCCCTTTATCAACCAGTTGCTGACAAAGCGCAACCTGAAAGTGATCATCGGCGATATCATCCAGCGGACCAACTTCAAATTGACGGCGGAATTCCTGGACGCTATCAAGGAAATGGGCTTCGGCTGGGCTTTCAAAGCCGGCTTGTCCTTTAACCTGGGTGACCTGATCGTACCTGAACTCAAGAAGACGGTACTGGAATCTGCACAGGAGGAAGTTGATGAGGTGTGGGACAACTACAATATGGGTCTGATCACCTACAACGAACGCTATAACCAGATCATTGATAAGTGGACATACGCGGATAACCGGATCACGGACCGCCTCATGCAAGAGTTGAGCCAGCACAAACAAGGCTTCAACTCGGTATTCATGATGCTGGACTCTGGTGCACGTGGTTCCAAACAGCAGATCAAACAGCTCTGCGGCCTTCGGGGCCTGATGGCCAAGCCGCGGAAATCCGGTGATACCGGAGGCGCCATCATTGAAAACCCGATCCTGTCGAACTTCCTGGAAGGTCTGTCTGTACAGGAGTACTTCATTTCTACGCACGGTGCCCGTAAAGGTCTGGCCGATACAGCCCTTAAAACGGCCGATGCCGGTTATCTGACCCGTCGTCTGGTTGACGTCGCCCAGGATGTAGTTATCCGCGAAGTGGATTGTAATACGCTCCGTGGTATCGACACCGTAGCCTTGAAGGAAGGGGACAAGATCATTCAGCAACTGGCCGAACGGATCAAGGGCCGTTACAGCCTGTATGATATTCTGCATCCGGAAACGGATGAGGTAATCGTACCGGCCGGTGAATATATTTCCGAGGCCCTGGCCTTGCAGATTGATGAAGCCGGTGTGGAGCTGGTGACAATCCGCTCGGTATTGACCTGCGAAAGCCGTCACGGTGTTTGCTGCAAATGTTATGGCAAAAACCTGGCTACCGGCCGTATCGCTGAAATGGGCGATGCCGTGGGTATCATTGCCGCCCAATCGATTGGGGAGCCGGGTACCCAGCTGACACTGCGTACCTTCCACACGGGTGGTACGGCAATGATCGGTAAAACGGAAAATGAGATCGTAACCCGGAATGCCGGTAAGATCGAGTTTGACTCGATCAAGACCATCACCCGTGTCGGTGACGACGGCGAAAAGATCCAGCTGGTTGTTTCCCGGATCGGTGAACTGCGCGTGGTGGATCCCAAAACGGGTCGGATGTTCTCGCAAAACCACATCCCTTACGGTTCGACGCTTTATGTGAAGGACGGCCAGGATGTAGATAAAGGTGTGAAGATCTGTTCCTGGGATCCGTTCAACGCCACTATTCTTTCCGAATTTGATGGTATTATCCAATATCACAACCTGGAGGAAGGTATGACGTTCCGGATGGAGCGCGATGACCAGACCGGGTTTGCGGAAAAGGTAGTGATCGAAAGTAAAAACAAGCGTAAGATCCCGACCATCTCTATCATCGATCCCAAGTCTGGCGACGAGTTGAAAAACTACTCCATGCCGATCGGTGCCTATATTTCGGTGGACGATGGCGATGCGGTCAAGATTGGTAAGCAGATCGTGAAGATCCCGCGCAAACTTGGTAAGATCGCGGATATTACGGGTGGTCTGCCGCGGGTAACCGAACTCTTTGAAGCGCGGAATCCATCGAACCCGGCAGCAGTTGCCGAAATTGACGGTATCATAGCCTTCGGTTCGATCAAGCGTGGCAACCGGGAATGCATCATTGAAGCCAAGGACGGACAGAAGCGGAAGTACCTGATCGGCCTGACACGCCACGTGCTTGTTCAGGAAGGAGACTTCGTACGTGCCGGTACCCCGCTGACGGAAGGCGCTATTGCTGTGAAGGACATTCTGGCGATCAAGGGGCCGTTTGCGGCTTCCTCCTATCTGGTCAACGGTGTGCAGGAAGTGTACCGCTCGCAGGGTATCAATATCAACGATAAACATATTGAGGTGATCGTGCGCCAGATGTTGCGCCGCCTGGAGATCGTAGATCCGGGGGATACACACTTCCTGGCCGGCGAGCCTGTCGAGCGGAACGAGTTTATCGATTTCAACGACTGGATCTTTGATAAGAAGTTTGTAACAGAACAGGGCGACAGCTCCAAATTGCGTGCTGGCATGCTGGTATCTGTTCGTCAGATACGGGAAGAGAACTCCTTCCTTAAGCGCAACGATAAAAAACTGGTTGAATACCGGGATGCCATGCCGGCAACTGCAGTGTCTATGCTGCTTGGTATCACGAAGGCTTCGCTGGGTACAGAATCCTGGATCTCGGCAGCCTCCTTCCAGGAAACGACCAAGGTGCTCAGTACGGCAGCTATTGCGGCCAAGAAGGACTTCCTCATGGGCCTCAAGGAAAACGTTATTGTCGGTAAGAAGATCCCGGCAGGTACCGGTATGCGGCAATATGACCGCTTGCAGGTTACCGGCTCGGGCCGTCCGTTCCGCGATAACAACCGCGATGCCGATGTGCTGATGCTGGAAGATGAAGAAGCCAGCCGGTAAATTGCCCGGCTGAACAGAATACAGACGCCTCTCTTCCCGACCGGGAAGGGGGGCGCTTTTTTTTGATACACAGTTATATGGGGATCCTTCATGGTTGTAAGATCACCCCGGGCACTTATAACCTTGTTGTTGTGGTAGTTTTTACATCAGGATACATTTGAGGGAAATCATACTTTTTTCACCTTTAATGTTGATTGCGGTGCGTCCTCTTTATGCGATACTCTTGTTGCCCGGTTGCCTGGCCCTGCTCTACTGTTCCTTACCGTCAGAAAGGCTCGCTGAAAACCTGCAGGTAGCCAAAATGGAACAAGCCTCCCCCGAAACCTGGGACACTACAGGGTTGTATCAGGCCTTCTGGAGTTTTTCCGGAAGCAATCCCTGCCTGAAATGCCCGCCCTTTCGCCGGCTCCTTCCTTCCTGCTGGCCCCGTCTTACGCTTACGGGTGCCGGAAGTGGAATGTTGCCGCTAAGTAGTTCCTTTGATGACCCGGATGGTTTTTATGCATTGTTTTTTCGGCGGACGGATTCTGGGTTTGAACTGTACTGCACTGACACTTTGGTAGACGTCCGGACGACTGGTGTGTATCCAGATCCAGATGGCTGAGGTTCCTCACGTGTGCCGGGGAGTGTTTGGTTGATCAGGTATGCACCTTGGACTGTCTGTGAAAATTCTCCCGGCGCATTGACTGAATAGGGGTCGGCAGGAATGATTGTTTTCGAGTATTTTTGTATTACTGCTTAACTCGTCAATCCGTGCCATGTCCCGATTTTGTCTGCTACCCGTTCTGATATTAGTCTCCTTTTGGGCTGGAGCCCAACCGCAGTTGTTTCAGATCACCCAAGGTTGTGCTTATGATGAGGATCAATTGGGTAATGAGGTCTATCTCTTCGATGCTTCAAATGAAGCAGACCGGATCGTTGCCGAGATCGTTGATGCGTTGGGTTTGCAGAAAAATTTTACTGTCAAGTCCTCCAGTGTAAAAAATGCGTTGGCCACTACGGATAAGGGACAACGGTATATCCTGTATTCCACAACTTTTCTGGAAAAGTTTAAAGCCGATGCTGCTACGCGATGGGCAGCGTATTCCGTTTTAGCACATGAAATAGGGCATCATCTGAATGGGCATGATTTTTCGGAAGCCGATACTCGCAAGCGTAAATTGCTTGAGCTGGAAGCCGACCAGTTTTCCGGCAGCGTATTGCGGATGCTGGGGGCCGCCCTTTCCGAAGCACAGGCGGGCATCGAAACCTTTGGCCTGGAAGGGGAGTCGTCTACCCATCCGGCCAAATTTGCCCGGCGGGAGGCCATTGCCAGCGGCTGGAAAACCCGTGATGAATGGCTGCGGGACCGCGGTATGGCAGATGAACTGCCAAAGTCGCTGGAAGAAGCGGGAGTCCCATCTACGGGCCCGGTTCCGGACTTGGGCTCCAATATAGTCCGGGATGAATTAGAGCCCTGTTCCGGTTGCCCGGAAATGATCCTTGTTCAGGGGGGCAGGTTTGCTATGGGCTGTGATGATAAACAAGGAGAAGCCTGTAAGGCGGCAACCCAACCGGCTCACCTTGTCTCTGTACGCAACTTCTACATTGGCAAAACAGAGGTTACCCAGGCGCAGTGGCAAGCCATCATGGGGGCTAATCCTTCACGTTTTTCCAATTGCTCCAGATGTCCGGTAGAGTCGGTTACCTATGAAGAGGTACAGGCCTTTATTCAACGGCTCAATGCACAAACCGGCAACCGTTACCGGTTGCCAACCGAAGCAGAGTGGGAATTCGCTGCTCGTGGTGGTAACAGCACGGGCCGGAATCTCTATGCCGGACATTCCAAAGTGCTCGGACAGGTAGCCTGGTATGCCGGTAATTCCGGCCGTAAAACGCATCCGGTGAAGGATCGCCGGTCAAACGAACTAGGCATTTACGATATGAGCGGAAATGTGCAGGAGTGGTGCGCAGACCTCTGGCATGACAACTACGAGGGTGCTCCCGACAACGGAAATACCTGGAAAACCGGAGGCGCAAGCGGGTTCGGAGTGGTGCGCGGCGGCGCCTTTGATGAGCTAAATGAAGCCGCTTTCCGTACTTATGCGCGGAAAAAGGCTGCCGTCGATCGCCGGTATGAAAATGTAGGGTTTAGACTGGCGCATGACTGATCCGGATGGGGCTTGACCCGGTCAGTCATGCCTGCGTAATTAGCGTTCAAGAATAGTTACATCGCCCTTCAGTATTTCTGTTTTTCCATTGGCCAGCAGAACCTCTATGTAGTAAACATAAACACCCACCTCGGCTTTTTTGCCTCCTGTGCTTCCGTCCCAGCCTGGCCAGGCATTCAGAGCAATGGTATTGTCCCAATTGTATTGGAGATTCCCCCAACGGTCAAAAACCTGTACCTGCTCGATCGCGGCCACAGCATCACTGCTGTTGACCTGCCAGATGTCGTTAAAACCGTCGGCATTTGGGCTGAACACATTCGGGATATAGATGTCGATCTCCTCCTTGACAGATACCCGGATGGTTGCCTGGGCAACACAGCCAAAGGTGTCCACGATCGTTACCGTGATCTGTTGAAAATCCTGTGGCGCCCATTCCTGCACCAGGCATCCGGCACAGGAAGTGTCAGGCAGCGGTTGCCAGGTTAATTCCGACCATGTACTCAGGTTGGTGATCGCTTCAATCTGCAGGCTGTTGCCAAGAATGATGGTTGTGTCAGCCGGCAAACTGATAACAGGCGCCGGCGGCAGGGTGATCTGGATCGTGGAATCGACCATGCAGCCATTGGCATCTACCAGACTGATCGTATGCTGCCCGGCCTCAATGGCAGGCATGGTGCCGGCCAGGAGGTTTCCATCCAGCAAGATAGAATAGGGCGCTATGCCCCCACTGCCGAGTACAGTGGCATCAACAACAGAGTCGCCACATTCGATCATGTCCAGGGTAAGCGTAAAACCGGGTGCCGGTGGTGCATCAAGAATAACGGATGCCTGGGCCGTACAACCGTTGTCGTCTGTAACCAGGAGGTCGTAACTTCCGGCAGGCAGATCCTGTAATGTGGAGCCCGGGAGGCTGCCATTCCAGGTGTACTGGTAAGGAGGGGTGCCGCCACTACCCGCACCGGATATTGCACCATCGGCACTGTCACTGCAACTGACTGCAAAGCCATTGTAATCACTGGAAATGCCGGCATTGGCCGTCAGTATGGGCGGTTCGGTGACGGTAGCCGTTGCCGTAGCAGTAGTCAAATTATTCAGATCCGTGACGGTAACTGTATATGTGCCGGCGGTCAGACCCGATACCGTAACAGGGCTGTTCAGACTGTTGATCTGCCCGTTGCCAATATCGCCCAAATCGTTTTCCCAATTGTACTGTAATGGTATCTGGCCGCTCAGAATTTGCAGGATTAAAGTGCCATCCATTCCCCCGTTACAATTGACGGGCTGTCCAGTCACAGATATTACCGGTCCACAGGCAGCCGGATCAATCGTCACAGTGGTGATCACGATAGAGTCGCAACCTGCCTGATTTTGCAATATTTCCGTAAACGTGCCGACCTGGCCGGAGTCACAGGTTGTTTCAGCCAGGTTTGTAGTATCCGTTGGCAGAAGTGCCGTATTGGTGATCACGAGCGAGTCACAGCCGTTGACATTGGTCAACAGTACTTCGGTTGTTCCGGCCTGGCTTGGATCGCAGGTGGTGGCATTCAGGAGAGTGGTATCCGCTGGGAGCAATGCCGTATTCGTAATGACCAGGGAGTCGCAGCCGTTGACATTGGACAATAATACTTCGGTCGTTCCAGCCTGGTTTGGATCGCAGGTAGTGGCGCTCAG
>SBHD01000399.1 GCA_006226345.1 Bacteroidota bacterium
TTGATACCCCTGCTGCAGGAAGACGGTCAAAAAGTCTTCATACGACCCGAAACGATTTTTTGTAGTTATAAATTGATTAAGTCCGGGTTCTGCAGGGGTGATATTTTCATGTCTTTGAAGTAGAAAATTAACCATAATACGGTTCTGCTTTTCATGAATGTGAACAAACGTATGAAGCGTTGAACAACGTTGGATTATACGGATTATAAAAAAATGTAATACTGAAACCCGGTGCAATTTAGTTACTCCGCACCATTTTTATAAATATATTGTAAAAAGCCTTGTAAGTATAGCGAAAATCAGTCAAAAAAGGCTGTTTTTCATACGCTTGCAAGTATCGTCGCTCAATGTCGATCGTATCCTCGATACATTTTGGAATCTCTACATAAACCGGCGGAATCAGGCCTGGCTTAAACTTCTTCCGGAATTCCTGAAACTCCTCCGGGTACAGACTGAAGTAGTGCTTGCTGATCGGCCGGACACCAAAAACTTTTACATCACCCCGTATAAAGTTATAGAGCATTGGCAGCTCATCCAACCAGTATTTGCGTAAAAACTGCCCAAGTGTGGTGATCCGTGGATCATCTTTAAATTTGGCTCCGTCTCCTAATCCGTTCCATTCATAGATCAACTGCTGTACATATTCCGAGTAGGGCGACATGGTCCGCAACTTGTATACTTTCATGATCTTGCCGTGCTTGCCCACCCGGCGCAGTGCAATGAATGGACCATAGGTTGCCTCCGTATTGTATTCGGGTTCGCCTGTCTTTTCTACAAGGAAATACAATTTACCATCTGTCTTGACTTTTTCGATCAGCCGGAAGCCACAGGAATAAAGGCGCCCGTACGTTTCCATTTCAGCGATGACGCGGTTTCGTCCGCCAGTCAGGGCAAAATAGGAGCGGCGGAAAACCGGAAGTTTGGGCCACACCCGCTTGATGAGAAAATCAAAACTGTACAGGAGCTTGTTCAACGGACTTGGATATTTCGCCATGAAGCGGGCCTTGCGATCTTTCGCCACTTCTACACAACCCAGGTAATAGCCTCCCATCGGGAGACTTTGGTTGACGGATTCCAGGAACTTGTTGACATACCGGATGTCATTCAACCGCTGACGGTTGGAAATGATCCCTACACTTTTCACTTTTACGGGGTCCGGTGTCAGAGCGGTACGGGTATCCAATGCCAGGATGTCGCCACTATGTTCCCAGTCAATCTTTTCTTTCAGCATCCGAACCACTTCGTCCGGAAACTGTGCTGCCAGTTTTGTTTCTGAAACCTGGGCAGGATTACTCACTTGGTCAATAACCATAGACATGACTCACGCATTTATGTGTGATTCAAAGTTAGGCGGCCGATACCGGCTACCTGTGCTGTAAATGGAGGGGGGATGTATCCGGTTGTACTGGATGGGGAGGATTAAGAAAAAGATTAAATTTTGCCAGGGCATACCAATACCTGGAGTCTGGCATTCTGATCAGCCCATTGTGAAAGTATCCCAGAGGGCTGATGATGAAAATCTAGAAATATCAGGTAAGCCATTTCCGGTTAAAGGTTATAGGCTATTCCATGATTAAAAAGACTGAGGGTAACCTGACCCGCATGAAGAATTTCAAGTAGTCAGTTGCTGATGAACTAGCGCAGTAACATGACCAGAGCGGTTGTCAGATGTTAAATGGGCGAGTGCAAAGTCGATTCTAGGAAGCGTGTTTGTTTGATAATGCGAATCTCCAGGTTTTTGGCAGTTTATGCAACAAAAGTGTGAAAATTTAATCGAAATTTTATGCCTTAACCGAAAAACCTAATGTCATGGGTGAGCTTGCGGGACTGGATTATAAAACAAAAAGATTAAAAGTTCGCTCCATTTTACGGGTATATCCCGAAACTAAAACTGTGCCAACATAGGGTGCATTCAACCTACCTTAACTTGATTAACCAATACTTCACAGCGTTTTTAGCCCGCTGATGGTATTTATCCTTCAGCCAAAGCCGTTGGTTGTCTGTCCACCGTTGTGGATGAAAGTTGAACATTACCTGATCGGGAAACTGACCGTCCCGGATACATTCAATGATCGAATGTGTGGTCCGGAAACGAAGATTGAAGTGATCGTCCACCTTATCCCGAACGCTGACAGAGGCCCCATCCCACCGGCGGCCGGTATCGGTAAGGTAATACACCTGCCGGAAGTCCAGGTCGAAATAAGGTTCGCCCAGAATGTTATAGTCCTGATAGCGGTAGTGTTTCCAGACGTCCTTGTTGTCATACCGGGACCGGGGGCTGCCGTGCATACAGATCGTGTTTACGGGTGCCACCTCCCGAAGCCGTGCCAGGTGCTCTTCAAAGAACTGTATCGCCTCATGAGGATTGCCCCGGGCAAAATCCATGTCTTCGTAATGATAGCCGATCTCATGCCCCATTTCGAAAATCGCCCGGATCACTTTTTCATCAAAGCTTTCCGGGACCAACCGAAAAAAGTAAGTACCTACAATCCCTTTTTCCTTCTGGATACGGGCAAATTCCAGGGAATGTAGTTTGCGGTCGTCTACATCATGCCGGAGCATGATGGCCCGGTCTGCGGGCGCCTGAAGGAACTGCTCAAACGTCTGAAAAGAGTAGTTGGCCTTTTTCAATTCATCGAGCAGCGACCGATAAATGGAAAGGGTAAAATCACGCATATGCTGTGTGTTAGTCTATTATTACAGGAGATTAAATGATCCGAAGGTGGTTTGGTATAGAGTGTTTTGTGCGGGCATTAGCCGTGTAAGGCCTGCGCTGCATATTTTTCCAGGTTGTATTGGTATACGCGCCGAAGCCCTTCCAGCATACGTACCTGCGGCGTGTACCCCAGGGCATTGCTGATCTTGGATATATCGGCAAGTGAATGTTTGACATCACCGGTGCGTTCCGGACCGTGATCGGCCTGTATGTTCTTCCCGGTGATGTGTCGCAGCATATCCACCATTTCGTTCAGGTTGACCTGTTCGCCGCAGGCCACGTTGTACACCTGGTTCAAGGCCGCCTTGTTAGAACTGAACAGGGCGAGGTCGTTGGCATGCAAGGCGTTCTCCACGTAGGTGAAGTCCCGGCTGGTAGTGCCGTCTCCGTTAATATGGGGTTGTTTATCCTCGATAAAAGATTTGCAGAAGATCGGGATCACTGCCGCGTAAGGATTGTCAGCATTCTGGCGGGGGCCAAAAATGTTGAAGTAGCGCAAGCCGATGTAATTCAAGCCGTAGGTACGGGCAAATACTTCTGCGTACAGTTCTGCAGCATATTTGCTGACGGCATAGGGCGACAGGGGCCGCCCAATCCGCTCTTCGACCTTGGGCAATTCGGCACTGTCGCCGTAGGTACTCGAAGAAAAAGCCAGCACCACGCGTTCCGCGCCTGCCTCCTTGGCTGCGTGCAGGATATTGACCGTGCCACCCACATTTACCTCATTGGTACGCGCCGGGTTTTCAATTGATCGTGGAACGGAGCCCAGCGCCGCCTGGTGTGTTACCTTGTTTATCCCGGCCATGGCCCGGGTACAAATGGAGTAGTCACAGATATCCCCTTTGATAAATTCAAACCTGGGATTATCTTCAAACTCGGCGATATTTTCATAATACCCGTTGGACAGGTCATCGACCACCCGAACCAGATCCACACGATCGTCATTCAGGTATTTTTCCACCAGGTTGGAGCCGATAAAGCCGGCACCTCCGGTTACTAATAAATTGATTCCCATGTTGCTTTATTAAGATGTGCTCCACTTTTTCCGTACCGTTCCTGAATAAAATCATAAAGGTACCGTGTGACGTTGACCTTGGTTTGGAGAAATTCGCGGCTTTTTTGAATATAATGCTCTTTATCCCGTCCCAGGATATCCTCAACGAGCTGGAAGACCTTGGCCGACTCGGTGGTGTTGAAGACCAGGTCGTATTCTTCCATTTCCTGACAATTGACGTCCTCCAGCGTGCTGATATAAACACAGGGCGTACCAAGTAATCCCGCTTCCGTAGCCGTAGTGGTACCTTCACTGACCACTAAGGATGCATAATTGAGTGCATGATGGAACTTATCAGGTGGAATTTTAAACCGGAACGGCCGGAGTTCTTCCGATAAGCCGGTTTCGGAGGTGATGAATACCTTCATCTTTTTAGACAACTGCTGAACCAGTTTGACCTTGTCATCATTGGAGATCCCTTTGTGGCCTACATCATGCGTGGCATTCCAGGATATAAACCGGATAATGGCAAACGGGTCGCCTTCCTGGAGGCCCAGCCAGGAATATATGGACGGATCGGGCGTGAAAAACTCCGGATGGAGATAGGCGATCTCATGGTAGCCTTTGTACCGGATCTGTTTGGCGCCTAGGTCGCCGGGCAACAGGTCGGGCGTCAGAATGGCATCCGTGAAGGGCCGGTACAGCCGTACCTGTTCCATATTTCCGGTATCTTCCAGCGACAGGTGTTTTTTCCCCAGCATCCAGGCGGCGTGTGCGGCGTAGATGGAGCCGTGGCTCATAAACAGGTCCGGCTTAAACAGCAGACCAGTGAGCAACATCTGGGTATCGAATTTGGCCATGCCGAGTATCTTGCCTGCCAGGCTGCGGTAATGCCTTCCAAAATTCATGTAGGTGAATCCCTCCGCTTTCAGCAGGTCGAGCTCAAACTCTTTGTCCCGTGCGGTAAAGAGAACTTCTGCTCCGTCACGGATCAACAGGTGTGCCACATGTTTGAACAAGTGCACATGCCCCGGATGTCCGATGTCGATGATTATTCTCATAGTTGTGTGTAAGTTAAAAGGGTTGATTATGTTATCTTTTGGTATACCTGGAGCCCCAACTTGCCCAGGCGGTAGAGGGGTTTGTTCACGACCATTTCATATCGCCCAAAACATACCTCCGTCCCGCCAAACCGCGCTTTGAAATCCCGGACGCCGTAATCTTCATCGGGCTTGCCGGCCCCCATGAAATCAAAATGGTCATACCCGTTTTTCAGTCCGTACTCAATCGGCGCCCAGGTGGCAAGTACGCTGGGGTTAAGCCCTTTTACAAGCCCGTCTTCTCCACATACATACCATTCGTAAATGACCTGATTGCGGTAGATCGGGCAGGCTATACCGCCCACGACCTTTCCTTCATACCGGATCAGAAATATCCGGGCCAAAGGCGATTTCCAGAACTTCAGAAACAGATTAGGGTCCGGTAGTGGTTTTTTTACTTTCTCCTTGTATAACTTCTGCAGGATGCTGTAAAAATCCAGGATGTCTTGCTCCGATTCGGGTGCGCCGATGGTAGCGCCCAGTTTCAGACTGGATTTGATCTGCCGCTTCCGGTTGCTGCTCAGTCGCTTTTGCACAGCTGCTTCATCGTCGGTTTTCACCAGGTAGTTCAGGTGTGGTTTGTAGACGAATCCGGCTGCTTCAAAGGTTCCTTGCAGGGGGGAGGTATCGAAGAAATTGCGAAACTCAATGAAGATCGCTTTTCCTTGTGCATGCTTCTTGGTTTCTTCCAGCAACTTTCTTGCCACCTCTTCTTTTTGGTCTAACGATTTTTCTGCCAGCAGTGGGCCGCCCCAAATGATCAGGCGACGGGACAGCCAGGATTTTATACCGGATCCGTTAGACTGGAAAACACCTAAAATGCTGCCCTCCATAGCCCCGGAGGCTGTTTCTGCCACCAGGAGAAAGGGTTGGTATCCCGGCACTGATCCGATCAATTGGAAAAAACCGGCGCTCTGAAAAAAATTGCTTTCCGGTACGGATTCAGCAAAGGTGTTAAATACCTCAAAATGGGTACTGGATTTCAGCTGATCATACTGCGTATATAAATGTATCGATACGTTCATTCAAGAATTGTGATAAGTTTTAAGTTCTGATTGATACTCCGCCTCATCCGTATCCTCCACGACCTGATCGGTCCACCCGTGTGCTTGTTTTTTCCCATTCCGTGTTTTCAGAAAGGCCCATATGCCGCTGGCTTTGAGGGCGAGGGTATCCACGTCGTCATAGTCGTCTACGCTCAGGCGTTTCAGGCGGAACGGGTCCGTATGCAGCGTATTATAGCCGAAGTCCACGGTCAGTCCCAGTTTATATCCGGCAGCCTGTGCCAGCCGGATATCGCGGTCGGAATAGTCGCCGTTGGGGTAAGCCAGTGCATTGATGGAAAGTTCAAAGTCGTGCTCCAGGATTTCTTTTCCTTTATTTAGTGCCCACCGGGCTTCTGCTTCCGTACACTTGGGCAGGCAGGGATGGAAAACGGTATGTGCCTGAAAGTTGACATACGGTTTCATTTCCTCGATCTGTTGCCGGTCGAGTGCCAACGGGACCTCAAACTCCTTTTCCTGATGGAACCCGGCAGCCTCCAGTACTTCCAGCCGTTCCTGGTTGGGTAATTCTTTCAGTGCCTGTGTCCGGATATCCTCATGTTGG
>SBHD01000214.1 GCA_006226345.1 Bacteroidota bacterium
TGCACACCTGTAAAACAAACACTATGAACCGGAAGTCTTCTATCGTCTCTGCCTTGTCAAAAACAACAGTAATAGGCCTGCCAGCGGCAACAGCCGGGGTGCCCCGCAACGTTGCGCAACAATACACCCGGCAAATGGCCGCTGCCCCCAAACCAACACTATACCTGGTCGTATTTTCCGTGTGGATCGCCGCACTGGTCTGGTTTCAGCCCCGTTTGCTCCTGCTCCTGGATATGGCCTATAATCTGCCCAGTCAAATCGCACTTTGGTTGTTTGTCGGGTTTATTGATTTTGCCTGGCTATATGGCATTTATAATGTGGCGATCGTCAGTTTCGCCCTGTATTACCGGATTAAAAACAAAGTGGCCCCCGCCTCCGGAAATTTAACTGCAACTGCCGCAAGTGCTACCTTTCCGCCAGTTGCGATCCTGTATACCACCTGCAATGATTTTGTGGAAGAAAGCGTGCTTTCCTGTGTACGGCAGGATTACCCCAATTTCACGGTCTATATGCTGGACGACAGCAGCGGACAGGACTACAAAGACCAGGTTGATGCATTTGCCGCACGTTTCCCGGGCCGGGTACAGGTGATCCGCCGGCCGGACCGTAAGGCCTTTAAAGCCGGCAATATGAACCACGGCCTGGCAGAGGCCGCCACCGAGGAACCTTATTTTGCCATTGCCGATGCGGATGAGATCCTGCCTCCGGACTTCCTTACCAAACTGGTGCCGATCATGGAAAACGACCCGACCTGCGGGTTTGTACAAGCCAACCACCGCGCCAACCCTGACAGTAAAAGTGCACTGGCCAAGTCATTGGGTGTAGGTATCGATATTCACTGGAAATGGTATCAGCCGCTGCGCAATGAATATGGATTTGTGATGTTCCTGGGGCATGGGGCATTACTACGCCGCAAATGTTGGGAGGAGATCGGCGGTTTCCCGGATATCGTCAGTGAAGACCTGGGGTTCGCCATCCATATCCGGGAAAAAGGGTACCGGGGACGGTTTATTGAAGATGTGATCTGCTACGAGGATTTTCCGGATACCGTGCGTGCCTTCCGGATCCGCCATATGAAATGGACCCGGGGGACAAGTGAGTTCCTGCGCCGGAAAATGGGCTGGCTGTTGCGGGCAAAAAACATTTCCTGGACGGAAAAACTGGATGTACTGTTCCCGACGCTGAACCTCCCGCTGACGCTATTGTATTTCGTATTCATGCTGAATGCCAACCTGGCGTTGCCCGTTTTTTTCAGCTACCAGCAAGATCTGACTTTTGTGATTGGCGGACACGAATTCCTGATCCCGATCCTGGCGCTGAGTCCGGGTTTCGAAGTAATTTATGACTGGGATTTCTTTACCATTACACTGCTGACCTTTTTTGCTCCTGTCTTGAGTTTTGTTCTGGCATTGGCGCATAAACCACTGAAACTATTCCGGTTTTTGAGCCATAGCACAGCTCTGTACGCTGCATTATCCCCCCTGTCCTCCATCGGCGTACTGGCTTATATGATCTCTGGGAAGGCCTTTTTCCTCGTCACGGGCGATGTTAATCAACAGGAGTACAAGAGTAAGGCGGGAGGCAATTGGTTCAGTATGAAGAAGGTCCGGGACGGTTGGACCCAGTTTCTGGCTAAAAGCCACCCTGATACCCGAATTGTACAGGGTTTTGAGATCGGTGCAGGTTTGTTGTTTATGGTACTGTCGCTGATGATGTTCCAGATCTCCTTTTTCGGCCTGTGTCTGGCCTTTTTACTGCTTCCATTGATGCACCACCTTTCCTGGGAGAACCGGTTTGTGAAAGTGGCCGTATACATCCCTTTTATCCTGATCATGCTTGGGGTTACACTGTCCGGTCTGAGCGTATTTGGGATGAAAGCCGTGTTCTTTGGATATGGCTTCCATTTCTGACCTCCTTTCGAGCACTTTGCCGGGGCTCTCCGGAGCCCTGGCATGGTGCCGGCCTTCATACACAACCCGAAAATAAGTTACCTGTGCACCTGAAAGCAATACGTCCGCTTGCCGGCCTGTTTTTGCCGGCTCTGCTTCTGCTGACCCTGAAACTGCATGCAACAGACCTCCCTCCGGGCTTTGCAGAGGTTACTCTGGCCAACGGCCTGAACCCCACCGCCATGGCATTGGCTCCGGACGGAAGTCTGTTCCTGGCACAAAAGGACGGGCGGGTATTAATCGTACATGCCGATGGGTCCTTGCATGATGAACCGTTCGTCCATATAGCCGTGGACGCCTATAATGAACGCGGATTGTGCGGGATCGCCTTGCATCCCAACTTCGAACAGGAACCATGGGTATACCTGTACTACTCTATACCGGGAGCGAACCGCAACCGCATCAGCCGCATATTGGCCAATGGCGACTTCGCCATGCCGGGCAGCGAACAGGTATTGCTCGATCTTGACATATTGAACGGTTTTATCCATAACGGCGGCGCCATGGTATTCGGCCCGGACGAGAACCTGTATATCAGCACAGGCGACGGAGCGAATCCATCAAATGCCCAAAACCCAAAAACGGTATTAGGGAAAATACTGCGCATCACCGCCACAGGTACAATTCCGGAAGACAACCCGTTCTATGCGCAGTCCAGCGGTAACAACCGGGCTATTTATGCACTCGGCGTCCGGAACCCGTTTTCCATGAGTACAGATCCGCTTTCCGGCCGGATATTCTTCTGTGATGTGGGCAACGGTGCCTGGGAGGAGGTGAATGAGGTCCTTCCCGGGAAAAACTACGGTTGGAGTCTGATTGAAGGTCCGCAGGCCGGTCAGGCCCTGCCGGGCAATTATCAGGATCCGCTCTACGCCTATCCGCATTCAGAAGGCTGTGCAGTTGTTGGGGCAGCCTTCGGTTTTAGCAGCCATCCTGCTATTCCGGCAGCTTATCAGGGCCTGTTTTATTATGCGGATTACTGTTCAGGATGGATCCGGGCACTGGATCCGGCTACTGGCGACGTCGCAGCAGTTTTCGCTACAGGGATCGACCGCCCGGTCAGTCTGCTGATCACACCGAACGGAGCCTTGTATTATTACGCACGGGCAGGACTCGGAGGTGGTTCGCCTGATGACAATACGGCAAGTGCGGAAGGAACACTGCGCAAAGTGTTCTGGACAGGAAGCGGCACCCCGCTGATCACCGGACAGCCCCGGAATGTATTGGTTTCGGAGGGGGAAACTGCCGTGTTCCAGGTGGATGCCTTTGGCGCCAAGCCCATTCATTATCAATGGCTGGTAAATGGCATACCAGTATCCGGCGTGGACAGCAGCCTGCTCGAATTGCCGAACCTGACAATTGCCGATAGTGGAAAAACCATACTGTGCCGGGTTGAAAATGCCTATGGAAACGACACCAGTCAACCCGCCATGTTACACGTAACCCAAAACCACCGCCCCTTACCAGAAATACTTTTCCCTTCGGCAAATGCCGTGTATCGCTGCGGCGACACGCTTCATTTCACTGGCCATGCGATCGATCCGGAAGATGGAACACTCCCTGCAAAGCAGCTTTCCTGGCGTATCGACTTCCATCACGCTGATCATACGCATCCGGCCCTTTCGCAGACGACCGGCATTTCCGAAGGGGTTTTCCCAATCCCTGTTGTTGGTGAGACTGCTACCGATGTGTTCTTTCGGGTCTATCTGACTGCAACCGATACAACCGGGTTAGGTCATACGGTTTGGCAGGATGTCAAACCGGTTTATACCTCCTTTTCGATCGATGGGCCGGCAGGAGGCCCAATAAATGTGGATGGGCAGATCCGCAGTCTTCCGGTTACTGCACAGAGCGTAGTAGGCATTGAACGAACTGTTCAGGCTAGTTTGTTGCACGTTTCAGGAGATACGACCTATCATTTCAGCCATTGGGCTGACAACCAATCTACTGACCCGGTGCGCAGTTTCCGGACATTGGAAGTTCCTCTTAGCCTGGAAGCAATATACGGGCGGTACGCAATAGGTAATGGGACAGGGCTCCAGGGAGCCTATTTTTTTGATCCGGAAGGAGACCTGGATGAAGACCCCGTACTGATTCGCCGGGATACCACCATCGACTTCTACTGGAACGAAGGCTCGCCCGACCCGCAATATCTGCCGGACAATTACTTTACGATCCGGTGGACCGGATTTGTCCAGCCATTATTCAGCGACACCTACAATTTTCACGTACTCAGCGATGACGGCTCCCGCCTCTGGATCGGAGATTCTCTGATAATAGACAAATGGAACCCACAGGCAGCCATTGAGCATACCGGAGCCATACCGCTGCAAAGCGGCGCTTGGTATCCGATACGGCTGGAGTATCTTGAAATTGCCGGTGGGGCGCAGGTTGAACTTCGATGGAGCAGCACCCGTCAGCCAAAAGAGATCGTGCCCAGGCGACAGCTCTATTTGCCAGACTCGGTTGGCACGGCGACTCTGACCGGAGTGGTCGGTCTGGACCTGGATCAGGATGGTGCCTGGGAGCCTGGTGAAACTGTCCTTCCGGGAGCAGTAGTCTCCCTATACCAGGCTGCTACTGACTCCCTGCTTGGTGTCAGACAAACATCCGGAAATGGCAGCTATCAGTTTCTGCATTTAAGGCCGGATAGTTATTATCTGCACATAGTGCCGCCGCCCACTTCTGATTTGTTGAAGCCTGGAGAAAACCTGGAAAGTAATGGGTATACGGCCGTATTTGACCTGGCAGACCGGGAGACAAGGGTACTGAATGCTGCATGGGAGGTTGTACAGGCCGGGCTGTACGGCCTGGTCTGGCTGGATGAAAACCGGAATGACCTTTGGGATATAACTGAACCCGGGCTCAAGGATATTTTAGTGTCCTTATACCGTAGCGATTCCACTTTTATCCGGGCCACCAGTACCGATGAACACGGTGGATACCTATTTCCACTAATTGAGCCGAATACGTATTTTTTGTGGTTTTCCGATCACCTGGCAGGCGTGCCACTTGCACCCGGAACCGGCTTGTCAGAATATGCTGCAACACCTGCTTTTGACATGGAACCAGGGAAAAGCCGGGAAATAGTAGTAGCATTCAAGCCAGCACTTCTGACCGCTACGAAACGTCTGTCGGCACAACATAATGATCTGTCGGTTTGGCCGAACCCGGCAATACACACCATACAAGCAGGCCTAACACTTCCTGGTGCGGGAATGGTCAAACTGACTGTACTTAGCCCGACCGGGCAGCAGGTATTCAGCTCGGAGCAGGTCAGCACAGCGGGCATTAATACCTGGACATTACCGGTACATCAGCTGAATCCAGGTGTGTATACACTTGTGGTGCGCACAGCTACAGGGGTGCGAACAAAACGCTGGGTAAAGATAAGGTAGCGGTTCAGGCTTTGATCCGGTACTGTCCGCTGTCGAGCCGTTCTTTTGCAAAGGCGAAATATTCCGGTACGACTTCAAAGCCCAGGTACCGGCGGCCCTCCAGATTGCTGACAACAGCCACCTGACCGGAGCCCAGGAACGGGTCGAGCACTACATCACCGGGCTCGCTGCTGTAGGCCAGTATCTTGCGGATGATCTCGGCGGGAAGTTTGGTGGGTGTTTTAATATCACCGGTCCAGTATTCGCGGGGAATGGCCCACACATCTTCCTTGTCTTTGTAATGCGCGCTACCGCCGGCCTCATGCCTGGCATCCTTTGAGAACCGGGCATAAGGGAAGAACTTCCGCTTTTTATCGTCGATACCGGCAAAAAGAATATGGTAGTGGGAGGTCACGTATTTACGGGTGGTAACGATTCCGAACTGATATTTCCAGATCAGATGGTTAACCAGGGTGAATTCCAGTTCGTCAAGTGCTATGAGCAGATCTTTCAGGTAGTTCCATCCGGAGAAAATGTACAGGCTTCCTTCAGGCTTCAGTACCCGGCGCACTTCTGTCAGCCAGGCGCGGGTAAAGTCCAGATAATCGGCCCCTTTCACTTCATTGTACCCAGTCAGTACCCGTTCGCCCTTCCTGTTGTAGTTGGCACGTTTGGCCTGGAACTCAATTCCGAAGGGGGGATCGGTGATCACCAGGTCCACGCAGGCATCCGGGAGATGACGCGCCATTCCGGTAATGCAATCCTCATTATAGATCTGGTTAAAGGTATCCATGAAGCCGTTTCGTATCTTTTCACCGGCAACTTTCGGGAAAAAGACTTGTTTCACCCAATAAATTATGCGTAATGTGGAAAAAAATACTGGCAAGCCCACCTGTTTCTACTGACCTGGTGGCGTTAGTGTTGCGTTTATTTTTCGGAGGGCTAATGCTCATTCAGCACGGCTGGCCCAAATTAAACGGCTTTTCCAAGCGGTCATCCGATTTTTTTGATCCTTTCGGGATCGGAAGCCCGGCGTATAGCGACGCCTTTTCTTGATTACTTGTACTTCCCGTTTCATT
>SBHD01000223.1 GCA_006226345.1 Bacteroidota bacterium
TTTTTCTAACCCTAACAAAAAACTTCCATTTTAACTTCACCCAATCAGACAGTTATGAAATACATAATATTATATATAGGATGCCTCGCCGCCTGGATCCCCGGCACGGCAGTTCTGCTTCCAGGCAATAAGGCCGCTGAAAGACCTGCCCATTCCCCCCCTAAAGTCTTTCGCTGTGAAGATGGGCAGATTTATTTTAAATCTACCGCTCCGTTGGAAGTTATCGAGGCCAGCAGTACCCGGCTACGGGGATTAGTGGATCCGACCAGACAGACATTTGCCTGGTCAGTAGAAACAGGCTCGTTTCAGGGATTCAATAACCCACTGCAACGAGAACACTTCAATGAAAACTATCTGGAAAGCGATCGTTACCCCACTGCCACGTTTTCGGGAAGGATCATTGAGCAGGTTGATTTCCAATCGGATGGCACCCACGCAGTGCGTGCTAAAGGCAAGTTGCGCATCCATGGTATTGAACAGGAGCGCATCATTAAAGGCAAGATCATATTGAAAGGAAATACGCTGCGCATTCAGGCCAGCTTCACCGTCCCGCTGGCCGACCATGCGATCACCATACCCAAAATCGTACACCAGAAAATCGCAGAAGAAATCCTGGTTAATGTTGATGCCACCCTTCAGGGCGGTACCTGATCCCGGAAGATTTGCTTTATGACATACCCATTGTATATCCGTCGCGTATTCCGGTTTGGAGTGCTCCTGTGCTGGACGCTGCTGCTTCTGCAGCCCGCCTTCGCTCAGACGCCCTTGTTTACGGTGCGGTCGGCAAAAGACGTGGATAAAGACCAGATGCGCACGCTTTACCAGGACCGGCACGGCTGGATGTGGTTTGGCGGTGAGCATGGGCTTTTTCGATATGACGGCATAAATTTCCAACCGGTAGGGCTGCCGGATACCCTCGCTGGCGATCCTGTTACTGCTTTATACGAAGTCAACGACGACCTGTGGGTTGGATTTGAAAGCGGTGCTATCGGGATCCTGCCGGCCAATACGGTTTTCCTGACAGCCATGCCCCATGAAACAAAAGCCAATCAACGCTCGGCTGCTCCGCTCCAACACTGGTCTCCGGAGGAAGGCACCCCGCAACAAAGTATCACCGGATTCCGGACAGACAGCATGGGAAATGTGTGGATCGCCACCTATGGAGAAGGGATTTATTGCTGGTCCGGAAACCGGATGTACCAGTTCGGCATAGAAGACGGACTGGCCAGTACTGACATTTATGCCCTTGAGTGTGATATAAAAGGCCGGATCTGGGCGGCAACCGATGCGGGGATCAGTATCTGTTCGATGCCCGAACCTGGCCGGAAACAGATCCGGAACCTGACCAAAACGGACGGTCTGCCCGATGAGATTGTTTCTACGTTGCTGGCTGATCAGTTTGGCAATATGTGGATCGGCACATACGATCACGGCGTTTGCCGGTACCTGATCCGGGAAGAACGCTTTGATCACATTATCGACTCCTGGGCGTACGGCCCGGTTTCCGGGATCGCCCTTTTTGGCAGCAGTGAGCTTTGGGTGGGTACTCGGCAGAATGGCCCGGTACGCCTGGACCTGGGTAGCCACGTGGGTAGTGTCCGTATTGTTCCGCTACCGAATGAACATCCGCTTCGAAAAAGACATATCCAAACGCTGTGCAAGGACCGTGAAGGACTGCTCTGGGCCCTGGAATACAAGGGAAACATATATTCGGCCAATGTACGGATCGGCCTGCTTCAAACACCTTTCGATAATATTCAGGCCGTGTTCGTTGACCGGAGGAACCGGCTATGGGCTGGTACGCCGCAAGGCCTGTTCCTCCGGGAAGACCTGACATTCCGCCGCATTTTGCCAACCGCCCAGAATGTGATCTCGCTCTGGCAGGCGCCGAATGGCAATATGTGGGTCGGTACATATGGCAATGGCATCTTTATCCTGAATGCCCAGGGCCAGACACTTCGGCACCTGACGGAACAAAACGGCCTGTCCAACGGTAGTATATTTTCGATTACCGGTGATGCCGATAATGTATGGCTGGCCACCCTTGGAGGCGCGACCGTCATCCGTCAGACTAACTGGGACGATATGCACCACTACCCGGAACTGGGAACCAATTATCTGTATAAAATCCTGGTTGACAGTAAAAACCGGATATGGTTTGGCACAGTGGGAGAAGGTTTGATCGTATTGGAAAACGGGAAGTTCCGGCAGTTCAGCGAGGCCGCCGGCCAAACCCTGCGCAGTATATATTCCATTGCTGAAGACAGCAAGGGCAATATCTGGATCGGTACAGACGGGAACGGCCTGTTCCGGTATGACGGTCAATCCTTCCGGCAATACACCACTTCAGATCACTTACACAGCATGACGGTGAACGGATTGGCATTTGACGGTAACGGGTACCTGATCCTGTCGTACGAGGACGGCATTGATGTGCTGACCACTGAAACCGGCCATGTTTCGTTCTTTGATGCGTCCAGTGGCGCACCGGCAGCAGAATCCAGTTTCAATGCGATTTGCCGCGATGCCAATGGCAATGTGTGGGTGGGTGCCCGGAAAGGCATTCTGCGTATGGCGTCGTTTGACGAATCCTTCGTGTATGATCCCGAGCCAGACATCACAGCCATTTCTATTTTCCTCCAGCCACTGGACTTTTTATCTACCACAAGGTTTGAACACGATCAAAATTATTTCCTCTTCAATTTCACCGGATTGTGGTATACCAACCCCGAACTGGTGCGGTACCGCTACCGGCTGGAAGGGTACGATCATGGTTGGGTGATCTCCAAGGAACATTTTGCCTCTTATCCTGCCCTGCCACCCGGGCGCTATGCATTCCGGCTGCAGGCGAGTGAACACGGCGAATTTGAAGGGACGCCAGAGGTGACATACAGTTTTACCATTGCCCATCCCTTCTGGACACAGTGGTGGTTTGTTTTGCTGGCATTAAGTGCCGGAGTCGGTCTGCTCTTTTATTTCGTCCGGGCCCGGGAAAAACGACTTTACCGGGAGGCCTCGCTCCGCCGCAAGTCCGTTGAATCCCAGTTTGAGGCGCTGAAAAGCCAGATCAATCCACATTTTCTGTTTAATAGCTTCAATACCCTGATCACGATCATTGAAGAGCAACCTAAAGTAGCGGTGGAGTACGTAGAGCACCTATCCGACTTTTACAGGAGCATTATGGTATACCGTGAAAAAGACCTGATCAGCCTGAACGAGGAAACCGAGATCGTCAACAACTTTAATTTCCTGCTGAAAAAACGCTACGAAGACAGTTTCCGGTTCGATTGCCGGATCAACGGACAGAGTGGCTCGATTATGCCGCTGACCCTTCAAATGCTCGTGGAGAACGCGGTTAAGCATAATATAATCTCCAAAGCCAGGCCTTTGAAAGTGGATATTGCAGTGGAAGACGGTAAATATATTGTCGTACGCAACAACAAACAACGGAAACTCAAAGCAGAACCCAGTACCCATTTTGGTCTGCAAAGCCTGATCAACCGCTACACCCTGTTAAGCAACCTCCCGGTATTGGTGGATGAAACCCCAGACACCTTTACGGTAAAAGTGCCCATCCTCTGACACATACTAAAATATTAGGAAGCATGAACGTACTGATCATTGAAGATGAAAATGCCGCTGCCCGGCGGCTGGAAAAGCTCCTGAAAGAAATTGCACCGGAGATGACCATTATTCAGCAGCTCGACAGCATAGAGGCTTCCGTGCTCTGGCTGGCCCAAAACCCGCCCCCGGACCTAATCTTTCTGGATATACACCTTGCTGACGGGTCCAGCTTCGACATCTTTGACCACGTGCAGGTCCAGTGTCCTATTATTTTTACCACGGCCTACGACGAGTACGCTCTGCAGGCATTCAAAGTCAATGCCGTCGATTATTTGCTTAAACCGATCAAAAGCGGAGAACTTGCCAGGGCACTGGAGAAATACCAAAAAGTATTCAAAACAGAAAAGCAGGACTATTCCGCCCTGCTGGAGTCGCTTCGGCAGGAAGGCAAACCAAAATATCTTGAACGTATGCTGATCCGTTTTGGCCAAAGCCTTAAACTGGTCGACCTCAACGATGCAGCCTATTTTTATACTAAAGACAAGATCACATTCGTGCTGACCCGCTCGGAAGGCAAGCGCTATCCAATTGACCATCCGCTGGACAAACTCGAATCCCTGCTGGACAGCCGGAAGTTTTTCCGGATCAACCGCCAGTTCATCGTAAACGTAGAGGCAATCAGTGAAATGTTCCCGTATTCAAAAAGCCGGGTCAAAGTTCAGCTCAATCCACCCACCGACCTGGAAACTATTGTCAGTACCGAACGCTCGGCCGACTTTAAAAAATGGCTGGTCGGGGAGACGCCCTGACCAGCAGTTGCCAGGCATGGCTCAGCCTGTTTCACCGGAACAAGTACGGTTCTTTCAGGTCAGATACGCGGGTTCTCTATCCTATGTCCATAACTTTGGTGGCTAAACATTTAGTTTCCATTCCTGTTTCAATAACTTTGTAGCGGCAGGATCAACGCAGAGCGTACTGCATTCAATTGAATGAGCAAATCCATCACAGCGCCCGGAACAAGCCCGCCTGCGACCCTGCCTGTTGAATTCTTAGGAAACATGGCGATATATTCGATCCGCGATCTGGAGAAACTCACCGGAATCAAGGCGCATACCATCCGGATGTGGGAGCAGCGCTATCGCTTGGTTTCTCCGGCGCGGACAGAAACCAATATTCGCTATTATACCGACGAAAACCTCCGGCACCTGTTCAATATTGCCTTGTTGAACCGCTACGGCTACAAAATCAGTAAACTAGCCAAAATGCAACCGGAAGAAATTGCCGCCAGGGTTGCTGAAATCGCCGAAAATAATACAACCCCGAACGCACAGGTCGACGCGCTGACCCTGGCCATGATCAACCTTGACGAGGCTGGCTTTGACCATATTTTTTCAGCCTATACCTGGGAACACGGGTTTGAACAAACCATTCTGGAGCTGATCTATCCGTTTCTGGATAAGCTCAATGTCCTGTGGTTAACCCATAGTGTCAGCCCGGCGCATGAAAAATTTATTACCAACCTCATCCGGCGCAAACTGATGGTCGCCATTGACAAAGAGCCTGGTGATGTGCACCCGCGTGCGGCTAAATTCCTGTTGTACCTGCCGGAAAAAGAAAGCCAGGAACTAACCCTGCTTTTTCTCCATTATCTGCTCCGGATCCGTAATCAAAAAGTGGTTTACCTAGGTACCGGCATTACCCTGAACGACCTGCGCGATGCCTGCCAACCCTACCAGCCTGACTTTGTTTTTTCAATCCTGCAGGAACCCCTCGGGCGTCAATCCATCCAGTCATATGTCGACAAAGCTTCGCAGGTGGTCACCAACGGACAACTGATGCTTTCCGGAGCCCAGGTCTTTGTCAACCAATTAAAAGTACCCAAAAATGTCCGACTTCTGAACGGCCTGCCGGACACCCTTGGTTTCCTGGACCATTTGGTCGAAAAACAGCGAATTACAGATTTCTGAGCCTATCTATTCGGACGGATGATGCGCTTCCAGCCAGTCTGCCATTTTTACTTCCGACACCTCCTTGTCCTGGATCTTGTCCATCCAACGCCGGGCTACCGGCCAGTTTTGATCGTCTACAGCGATCATGGCACATAAGGCGAAAAGGGCATCCTCAAAACCGCGTGTGACCTGTACTTCTGTGATATCCCGAAAGGTCCGAAAAGGCAGGCTGCCGGTTTGGCTTTGGCCGGCTTTCATAAAACTATAACCCAGATTTACCCGGATAGAATCTTCACTGAATTTTTTATACTGACCATACACCACCAGGTCGGCCTGACACTGCCGCCCACGACGATTGGCCAACTCCAGAGAAGACGGATCTTCGGGTGAGCGCTGACCGATCTTTACCTCCACCAGAATACCCGCTTTTCGGGTCAGGGTATTTATGCTTTCCTGAATACGGAGATGAACTGGAGCCTCTGCTGCATCCAGCGGATCAAAGGGCAATACCAGTATATGCCGGGCTTTGGGGTTTTCAAATTCAGGACACTCCCCGCCACTGTTTCCCATAACCTTCCAAACCACCAGGATCACGGATACCAATAAGACCCCGACGATCAGGATCAGCCTGTTGTTGCGAAAACTCCCCCCATTTAAAGAGGCAGCAGGCGGTATACGGCCATTTTCAAAATCGTCCAGAATAGCAAGGATGCTGTCGTTGGTGGCATTATATTTCCGTTGGGCTTCCGCAAAAGGCAGAATACCTTTCAGTTCTTTTTGGCGCACCGCATTGTATTCGCCTTCCAGGACCAACAGGGTGCGCAACAGGCCGGCGCGGTAACGTTCGTCTTGTTTGATCAGATCGATCAGGGCTTCCAGGGCTTTACCGGTATCGCCCTGACGGAGGAGGGTGCGTATGGCTTGTAAGTCCATAATAGTTTATCAATATGGAAACAGACTGCGGAAACGCCTGCAGATTGACATCCTGGCGGTATAGCCAGTACATGAAGACAAGGCAGTATCCAAGCCTAAAGTTCAGTTAAAATGCATCGTTTTCCAACAGATAGTCCGGGCCTGGCACCGGACGCCGGCATAAAACTGTGCCTTACTCAGGCCCTTTCCCCATTTTTTCCAGGCACACCTGCAGGCTATCGCGCCAGTACGGGATAGCCAGTTCAAAGGCATTTTTGATCTTTTCCTTGCTCAATACACTGTAAGGCGGCCTGGGTGCGGGCAACGGATAAGCGCTGGTCTCAATGGGATTGATTTGGCAGGGAAGTCCGGCCAATTCCTTAATAGCTATGGCGAAATCATACCAACTGCAAACGCCTTCATTGGAATAATGCCATATTCCGGCCAGCGACTCTTTGCTACAGGCCCCGCGCTCCACACGTTGGATCAACTGCAAAACTGCTTCCGCGAGATCAGGTGCATATGTGGGTGTGCCGACCTGATCATATACGACATTCATCTCCGGTCGTTCACTACAATACCGGAGGATAGTTTTTACAAAATTTTGGCCATGTGGGGCATACAGCCAGGAGGTCCGGATAACGGCCGCCCCCGAATGCGCTTTAAGCACAGCCCGGTCGCCGGCCATTTTAGTACGGGCATACACACCTTTAGGACTAACCGGATCAGATTCCCGGATCGGGGTATTCTGCCGGCCATGGTAGACATAGTCGGTGGAGAAATGGATCAGGGGAATATCCCCTGCGGCACACGCCTGCGCCAGATTACGGGCACCGACAGTATTGACCAACCGGGCCGGGCCGGGCTCTCCTTCCGCCTTGTCTACAGCTGCAAAGGCAGCACAGTTTATACACCAATGAACCACATGCTGGCTGAAATAACTGAAGACAGCTTTCCGGTTGGTAATATCCAGTTCGGCAACATCCAGATACCGGAATTGCAAACCCGGGAACTGCCCGGCCAGTTGTTGGAAGCACTGACCTAACTGCCCCTGGGCACCTGTGATCAGTATCGTAGTGGTTTCAGTGGTAGTCCGGCTGCTGGCCGGGGAACTGGTCTGTTTTTTTATCATGATTCAGGGTGCACTTAAGGAACAGGCGTAATATCCCGGGACAAAAGTAGATACTCCCGGGCCCCGGCCTTTAGCCTGGATCATTTTTTTTACTGATTTTTGTGGAAAATCAAGTTATGCGAACCCTCCTTTCTATCCTCTTCAGCGTCTGTGTTCTATCGGCTTTCAGCCAGAAAAGCGCATTAAACCTTTCATCCAGCCTGGAAGAACGCACGGAAATATCCGGGCGACACGCTTCCGGGTTGCAGATCCGGAAAACGGAACAACCTGTGCAACTCGATGGCCTGTTGGAGGAAACTGCCTGGTCCGGAGCCGAAGTGGCTGTAGATTTCAGCAAACAGTTTCCGGTGGACACCGGCCTGGCCGAAACCCGTACGGAAGTCCTTATGACTTTCGACGATAAAAACCTGTATTTGGGTATTATTTGCTACCAACGACAGGAAGACTACACCGTTCAGAGCTTAAAACGCGACTTTCCCAACGGCACCAGTGACGGGATAAACATACTGATCAATCCATCCAGAGATGGTCTGAATGGCTTTTTGTTTAGCCTAAGTCCGCTGAACGTACAACGGGAAGCACTTGTCGACAATGGTCAGACCCTTTCTTACGAATGGGACAACCGCTGGAGTTCCATGGTGACGAATTACCCGGACCGGTGGGTGGCCGAGGTGGCCATTCCGTTCAAGACCCTGCGCTACACTGTTTCTGAGGGCGACAATACCTGGCTGGTCAATTTTGTCCGGGTGCGCCTGAAGGATTGGGAGGTCAGCACCTGGCGACCAGTGCCCCGGCAGTACAACGCCAACAACCTGGCGTTTTGCCACGAGCTGAATTGGGAAATGCCGCCGCCGCAACCCGGCGCCAGCGTTTCCCTGATCCCGTACACTATCGGTCGCTATGATATTGAATACCAGCGTAACCCGACAACGCAGGCTGTCGAAAACCGGCCGCATCACACTCATTTCAGTCTTGGCGGCGATGCCAAGATCGGCATTACCCCGTCGCTTAATCTGGACCTGACGATAAACCCGGATTTTTCCCAGGTGGAGGTTGACCGGCAAGTAGCCAACCTCAGCCGGTTTGAGTTGTTCTTTCCGGAGCGGCGGCAGTTTTTTCTGGAAAACCGCGACCTGTTTGCCATGTTCGGTTTTCCCAGCACCCGGCCGTTCTTTTCCCGCCGCATCGGTCTGGCGCGCAACCCCGTGACCGGGTTAAATGAAACGGTACCGATATTGGCCGGCGCACGCCTGAGCGGCAAATTGAACGATGACTGGCGGATCGGCCTGCTGAACATGCAGACCGAGCGCGTGAACTGGGACAGTACCCGGGTCCTGCCGGCTGCAAACTTTACGGTGGCTACGGCGCAGCGCAAGGTATTCAAACGGAGTGCGCTCAGCGGCATTCTGGTAAACAAACAAAACTTAACCGGCAAGCTCGAAGCCGGCCAAAAAACGGACATCCAGCCCTGGAACCGGGTAGCCGGCCTGGAATTCAACCTCTACAGCCCCGACAACCGCTGGGAAGGCGAATGGTACTACCACCGGTCCTTTTCCCCGGATCCGCAGCAACGCGGCCAGACACTGGCCCAGTTTCTGGGTTATTTTGAGCGCAACATCAATGCCCGGCTCGGGTATATTCTGGTGGACTCCAATTACACCTCTGAAGCCGGTTTTATACCCCGGATCGGGTACCAGGGATTCTTTCCCGGTATCGGCTTTACTTTTTATCCGGAAAACAAACACATCAACAACTGGACAATTGGTCTGAATGGGGATTTTACCTATTCGCTTGATTTCCAGGAAACGGACCGGGATGCCTCAGTATATGTGACCGTCAACCTGAAAGACCAGACCTATATTAATGCCGTAGTCTGGAATAGCTACACCTACCTGTTTGAAGATTTTGACCCGACCAATCTCTACGAGCCAGGCACCCAGCCGCTTCCGGGCCGGAAGGGGTATACCTATTCGGGAGTACGCCTGCGCTTTACCAGTAGCAGCAGTTATAACTTCCAGGGCAGTGCCGACCTGCGTACCGGCCAGTTTTTCAATGGCAACTTTACCATTTTGGAAGGCAACCTGGCGTACCGGTGGCAGCCGGTCGGTACCTTTACCATGAGTTACAGTTACAACCGTATCCGTCTGCCGGAGCCCTACGCTTCGGCTGATTTCTGGATATTGGGGCCCCGCGCTGAATTATCCTTCTCCCGGAGTCTGTTCGCCAGTGCATTCTTCCAGTGGAATACGCAAGCCAACAACTTTAATATAAATGCCCGTCTGCAATGGCGGTTTGCTCCGGTTTCGGATGTATACCTGGTGTATACGGACAATTCTTTCGCAGAAGCGATACCCGATTCCCGGGCGCGTTTCCTGTCCCCTAAAAACCGCGCGATCGTCCTCAAGGTCATATACTGGCTAAACCTTTGAATACTCCCCCCCCAAAAACCACTAATCATCCTGCAACCGATTTAACAGCACATGAGAGCAATTCTGCTTCCAGCTATCCTGCATTTAATCCCGCTCCTGCCGGCACAGGGTCAAATTGCCGCTGAACTCCGCATAGACTCTCTGTGCCGGGAATATGTCCGGAAATTCGGAGATATCGCCATGGATGAGATGGAGCGCAGTGGCATTCCGGCCAGCATCAAACTCGCTCAGGGCATCCTGGAAAGCAGGGCCGGCACCAGTGAGCTGGCGCTGCTGGCCAACAACCACTTTGGTATAAAATGTAGCACAGGCTGGAATGGAGAGACCCATTTTAAACACGATGACGAGCAGGACCGGGCCGGCCAACCGCTGGAGTCCTGTTTCCGTAAATACGATAGCGTCGTTGCCTGTTTTGCCGATCACAGTGATTTTATCCTAAACCCAAAGAAAAAATACCGCTACGGCTTCCTGTTCGATCTCGATCCGCTCGATTATTCAAGCTGGGCGCGGGGACTGCAGGATGCCGGCTATTCCTCTGCAGCGCATTATGCGGAAAAACTGATCCATTACATTGAATTGCACCAGCTGGCAGAATATGACCAGCAGGTATTCCGGGGGCGGCTGTCTATGCGCCGGTTCTTACAGTTTAACGGCGTTAAAGTTATCCAGGCCCGGCACGGAGAAACACTTCGGCGCATCGCCCGGCTGTACAACTTGTCGGCCGACAGTCTGGCTGCCTTCAATGACCGGCAGCATACACCTGATCAACCGCTGACCATAGGCTCCTGGGTCTATATGGAGCCCAAACAGGATAGATGGAATGGCCCTGAGACATTTCATGTTATGGAAACCAGCCAGCACCTGCTGGATGTCGCTCAACGCTACGGGATCAGTCTGGATGCTTTGCGAAAACGAAATGGCCTGCAATCCGGTCAGGAGCCGGCTCCCTTTGAATATATCCGCCTGCGTGGCAACCAGGGTTTGGGAGAAAAGGTCATGACTATACAGGCCAAGGGTGGCCCACTTCCGGAGCATCAACGGCAGATGCAGCCGCTCGGTGTCCATTCTGACACTACTACAAGCGGATTGATCATTGAAATGCTTCCGGAACAACCCCTGGAACGACCGGTCGCGGTTTATGCGGGATCAAGCGCAGTCTCTCCGCAGCCAGACGATGATACCGGGCCTGCAGTCCAATCGGTAGAAATGGATACCAAATCCGGGGAAGTCCGGATCTATCATACTGTACGCAAAAGCGATACGTTATACAGCATTGCACGGCTATACGACCGCAGTCCGTCCGATCTCCGCCAGCTGAATGGCCTTACTGGCAGTCAGTTGCGTCCGGGCCAGCGCCTGCGCATCCAGTAGATCCGGCCGGGTTTTGCAGGCCGGACACAACATTTATGTCCGAGGCACCGAAGCTTATTTTCAATTCATGCATCTTTACAGTCGCATACCGTTTTCAATCAGAATTATTCCAAGTATGAAACACACGCTGTTTTTCCTGCTAACCAGCCTTCTCTTTGCTGCCTGTTTTGGCTCCCGCTCGAGCACCAGAACAGAGCCCCAACATCCGGTACTGACCCCGCGCACCACGCCTGCTACCTCCGGCACTTCCGGCGGGTCTACCGGCAACGTCCAACTGGACTATGTACAATTGTACAAAAACGCCGCCGTACGGGAAATGGAACGCACCGGGATCCCGGCATCCATTACACTGGCGCAAGGCATCCTCGAAAGCGCCTCCGGGCAAAGTGAGCTGGCTGTAACGGCCAGGAATCACTTCGGGATCAAATGCGGCAATGACTGGAACGGGAAGTCCCATTACAAGCAGGATGACGACCGGGATGCCAACGGAAATCCCATCAAATCATGCTTCCGGAAATACGAGAACCCCGATGAAAGTTTTTATGATCACAGCGAATTTCTCCGGGACCCACGCAAAAGCAACCGGTATGGATTTCTCTTTAACCTGGACCAACGGGACTACCGCAACTGGGCCCGGGGCCTGCAGTCTGCCGGCTATGCAACTTCATCCACCTACGCGGATAAACTGATCGAGCTGATCGAACGCCTGCGCCTGTATGAATATGATACACCCGGCGTTGTGGATGTCGCCCCTGGCGGGATCATTCCGGCGGCACCGTCGCCGCAAAGCCGCATCAGTTATGTTAACGATGTAAAGGTCGTCAACAGCCGTACTGGTGAAAGCCTGGCAGACATCGCCCGCATTTACGGTATCGCACCGGAAAAAGTAGCCGACTTTAACGACCGGGCCTACTCTCCCGGGGAATACATTCCTGCCGGCACACGGGTATTTATCCAGGAAAAACAAAAAAGCTGGAGGGGCCAGGCTACGCATCATTTTGTACGGGACAACCAGACAATGCTGGAGATCGCGCAACTGTACGGTATCCGGCTCAGCAACCTGTTGAAGTGCAACAAAATGCAGTCCGGGGAAGAACCTGCCAATGATGAAAAGGTCCGCCTGCGCGGCAAGCTCGCATCCGGCGAATCTGTTCGCCTCCGGAGCGATGCCGACAACGACCCGGTACCGGTAAGTACAGCCACTACACCGGTCAGCATGACGCCGGATGAGGATATTTTATTTGAAATATCACCGGATAAGGACAAGCCCAACCAGCCTGGAACCAATATGGGCGGCACTATACCCGGCAAACCCGCAACCAGCGGTGTACCCTATCCTCCCGATCCGGTACCCGTCACTTCAGAGCCTGTGATCCCGCAACCACCGGCCGGCACCACCACTACACCGGCGCCACCCGCCACGACAACCGGACCGTACCACGTCGTCGTAAAAGGTGACACACTGTATTCCCTGTCCAGAAAATACGGCACCACGGTAACACAGATCAAACAGTGGAATAACCTGACCAGCGACAATATCAAGATTGGACAAGTGCTCCGGATACAGTAGTCCGTCTTTTTCCCGGACACTGTATCTTTAACGAACCAATCCAGTGCTGCCATGATACGAATATTCATTTCCCTATTGCTGCTCGGGGCTGTCAGCATACAGGCACAGCCGGCCATTGTACTTACCGACAGTGCCCGGATCAGTTTGATGACCGTGGCTCCGGGAGACATGCTGTACAGTACGTTCGGCCATAGTGCGATCCGGGTATATGATGCACAAAACCGTTTGGACCGATGTTATAATTACGGCACCTTTCAGTTTGACCAACCCAATTTCCTGTTAAAATTCTGCCGCGGCCGCCTGCTTTATTTCCTGAATATCGAGCCCTATCGGGCCTTTGAGTACGGGAATCTGCTCGACCGCCGGCCCATGCAGGAGCAGTTCCTGGATCTGGACAGTACACAGCGCCAGCGGCTGTTCGACCTGCTACAGGAAAATGCACTGGAAGAGAACAAATACTACAAGTATGACTTCTTTTACGACAACTGTGCCACCCGGATCAGGGATATCGTCCAGGAAACATTTTTCCATCAGCTGGATTTTGACTCAACCGGCCTGCCGCTGGGGACGACCATGCGACAATTGCTCCGTCCATACCTGAAAGAAATGCCCTGGACCCAGTTCGGGATTGACCTGGCGCTTGGATATCCGGCTGACCGGGTTGCTCATGCGGAGGATTATATGTTTTTACCGGACTACGTCCATGATCTGTTCGCTACGGCCCATACCTGGCAACGCAAGCCTCTGATAACAATAGAGCGAAACATCCCGGAGCAGCCTCTGCCACAACGGGAAGCGTATCAGCCGGATTTTTTTGGCCAACCCCTGTATGTCACGTCGCTGATCGCACTGATTGGCCTGCTCAGCATGGCGAATGCACGTACGGAGCGTATTTTTGATGTGCTGTTCTGGTTCATTCTCGGTCTGGCCGGCCTGGTTATCTTTCTGTTATGGGTAGCAACGGACCATTCCGCCACCAAGTACAACTGGAATATTCTCTGGGCACTTCCCACCAACCTGCTCTTCTTTTGGCAAAACAAGCGGACCGAGTGGGTGGAGAACTACTTCCTGGGCGTGGGTGTGATCGCTTTGCTTACCCTGATCTTCTGGGCATTTATGCCGCAGGAACTTCCCACCGCAGCGCTACCGATCGCCGGCCTGGTTGCGATAAAGGCACTTTTCAGGCGGCATTGGAAAAAGGATGATCTGGAATAAGGGAGGATCGCTTGTTACGGAGCACCTTTTGCCTAAACTGTATATTAAATCAGCGCCGGATCATCCTTTACCGTCCAGATGATCAGCGTGCGGTCATCACTGGAAGAAACCAGGTGGCTGCCATCCCACCAGAGCCTGTTGGCCGAATTGATATGCGCACCGTCCCGAACCGGGTCTAACACTTTTAACAATTGGAAATCGGTGGCATTCCAGACCTTGACAGACTTGTCCCGGCTGGCCGTGGCAAAATAGCGCCCGTCAGGAGAGCAGGCAATATGATTGATCGTAAACCAGTGTGCTGCTTGTTCGGAAACCAGGCGCACAGGCTGCTCGTCCAGGGCCCATACTCGCAGCATGGCATCCCGTCCGCCGCTAAGCAGGTATCGGTGGTCCGGTGTATACTGAATCGTAAACACTGCAGGGTCATGCGCTAGTTCCAGGGTTTGTTTTAGTGCCAGTGTCCCGAGATCGAGGAGGAAGATCGATCCGTCACTGGCACCTACTGCGAGTTCATTGCGGGGCTCGGAGATACAAAGCGTTCGCAGGGATTTGCCAGACAGGCGCAAACTCTCAACCGTCTGAGCGGTTTCCAGCGACCAGCGGGTAAGCATTCCATCTCCACCCGCTGAAAAAAGCCAGTGGTCCTGTACCACCAGATCAAAGACCCCTTTTTGATGGTGCTGGATATTCCGAGTCCGGTCGGGTTGCTGCAGGTCAACCCAGTGCAGGCCGCCGTGCATGTTGCCGGCCACCAGCCGGTGCTGCTCCGGCAGGGACACCAACGAAAAGACCTGTGTTTTAACGGTGGCCAGCAACTGGCCTCGTTCGGGGTCCTGTAAGTCCCATTCAACGATCCAGCCATCTCCACCGGCAGAAAGCACCTTGCCGGGAGCCATTCCGGCAGCCAGGGTATACACAGCAGCCCGGTGACCGGTACAGGTATGTAATTTGGAAATGTTCACAGGTACTTAAATGAAAAGCGGGCTGTTTTGTTTGTCGTTGCATACACAAAACAGCCCGCACGCGTTATTCTGACCGCTGCGCTTATTTATCGTCACCGAAAAAGGCAATGATCTTGTCGGCCAGTTCCATGCCGATGTAAGATTGTGCCTCCATCGTACTGGCGCCAATATGTGGGGAGCAGGATACCTGCGGGTGTGTCAGCAGGGCAGGACGGGGTGTAGGTTCGTTTTCAAAAACATCCAAACCGGCACCGCCCACTTTTCCACTCTCCAGGCCTGCCAACAGGGCTTCCTCATCAATTACACCCCCACGGGCCGTATTCAGTAGAATGACGCCGTCTTTCATCTTTTCCAACTCCTGGGCCGTAATAATGGGTTTCCCCTGGCCAGGCAGGTGCAGGGTGATATAATCCGATTCCTGGATCACTTTGTCAAATGACTCCGTGCGGACCAGTACATTGAGGGTCAGGTCCGGATAGCTGTGGACCTGTATTCCGATCTGTGCTTCCTGGACAAAGGGATCATGCGCACGTACGTCCATACCAATACCCAGGGCCATCCGGGCCACTTCCTGTCCGATCCGGCCAAATCCGACAATGCCCAGTGTTTTCCCGCGGAGTTGAAATCCGGTAGTGTAGGCTTTTTTCAATTTTTTGAAATCGCCACCAGTGGAAAGTTCCCGGTTGCTGCGCTGAAGCATACGCGCCAGCCCCAGCAGGTGCCCGAAAGTCAGTTCGGCTACTGCACGAGAGGAAGCCTTGGGCGTATTGTAAACCTCGATACCTTTGCTTTTAGCATATTCCACATCAATGTTATCAAGACCAACACCTCCCCGGGCAATCACTTTGAGCTTTTTGGCAGCGTCGATCACTTGCCGGGTTACCTTGGTGGCACTCCGAACGATCAACACGTCGTAATCGCCAATCTTTCCAACCAGATCGTCTTGGGCGACCTTATCCTGCACCACCTGGTAATTTGCTTCTTCCAATAAGAGTTTGCCATCGGGATGTATCCCGTCATTGGCCAGAATCTTTATCATGTGTTATCTGTTTGCGTAAAAAAAACCGCGCAAAGATATAAGCTTAGGGGAGGAAAGGAAACATATCCGGTATGGCTGAAGCGGATTTTACAAACAACTAACAGAACACACTCCAAAGGGAGCCAGGAATCAGTGTGTTCGTTAAAAGCGGAGCCCCGCCTGGCATCTGTTGATCTCCTGTTCCACATATTCCCGGGGCGGCTGGTTGAGGTGCATAGCCTCCTGCAAGCGCTGCAGATCAACCTGATGTGTAGGCAACAAGGCCTCCATCTCGCGGAAGATACGGAGCGCTTGCCCCCAGACACCTGCATCCGAAAACTCTTCGGCAGCACGTTGTTTGATTCGGAACTGGGCAATAATGGCATTCAGCGCAAACTCCCGGCGCTGATACAGGTCTTCGTAGCGCTGCCGGATATTTTTTCGGTTGATACGCCAGATCGTGTCCCGGTTGTCCTTGATCCGGACGTAATCGTTCATAGCCGTATAGGTATTCATCATTTCATAAGCCTCCCGGTAATCCGTCAGGGCTTCAGAAAACCGGTCGCGGAAAAACAAGGAATCGCCCCGGACCATGTTCGCCGTTACTACGGTATCAAACACCGAGTGCATGCGGTGGACCTTTTCCAATTCCTGTTGGATATCCTTACCAGATACCTTTTCCAGGACCGCTCTTTTAAAGCCTTTGTCCCGCAGGTTTTCATATGCCTCCAGGCCGGCATGGAAAGCTTCCCCGCTGACGACAAACTCGGCCTGTTCCAGTTCCTTGCGCAGGGATTGTATCCAATTATACGAAAACCAGATACCAAAACCGATCATCAGGATCAATGTAGTAAGGGAGAAAAGGGCTACCCGGCGGGCCAGCCGGCGGCGCTCCTGCATAGCCTGCAATTCTGCGGCCATTGCCTCCTTTTGCCGGGCTTCTTCTGCCAGGCGCTCCTGAAGTTCCTGTTTTTCCTGATCGGCTTTTTCCTGCCGGCGACGTGCATCCCGGGATTCCAGGATGGGCGGGAGCAGCGTATCGTGGCTGATCTCGTAATAATAGTCATCCAGGCGCAACTCCTTCCGCAACAACCGGGTCTCTACAAGCGTGTCCAAAAAATCATGATCGACCCCCCAGGTAGCAGTTAGAAAATCATCGACCATACTGCACCGCCGGCCGATCGGCGTTACCAGGCTCTCCTCGATCAGGCGTTGTGCCGTGTGGATAAATGCTGCCGGATCTTCCACCTCCCGGTCTGTGCGCCGTGCAAAAACATCCGGCAGGCCCTGGAGCTGTTTCTGATAGAAATTCCGGATCTCGTGCTCCAACCCATCCAGACCACCATAAAAATCTGGTGTCACCGCAAATCCTGCCGGTTGACCACCGGCGATAACCTGATTCTCCACATGCTGGCAAAGGATCTGCAGGTTGAACGACTCGATCTCATCCTGTTTCCGGGGCGCCAGGGAAGCATCCCCTTCCTGTGCTTCCTCCCGTGCTTCCTCACCAGCCAGAAAGTCCAGCATTTCCCGGATGGCCGATTCTGCATAGCCGAAGACCGGGCTGGCATATTGTCCTGGTGATCTGGCTGGTTCTTCAATGGCCGATTGTGCCTGCCGCCGGTTGAGCGGCTGCAACTGGTAACGGTTACGCAGAATATTGGGGATCAGCGGACTGATCTCATCCAGCAGGTGCAGGAAGTCAGAACGGATCGACAGCACAATCCGGTAATCCGGTTGTTGTTCCCACCACTGCATAATGGTAGCAGTCAGTTTGGGATCTTTATTCTCCAGCCGCTCCATCAGCAGGGCCCGGATCGTTTCCGGCATGGAAGCGTTCGCCAGGTCGGCCAATTCATTTAAAAACCGCCGGCGGCTGGTCTCATTATGTCCGAGCGTAAAGACTTCTTCAAACTGGTCAAATACGAGCACCGGAGTGGCCGGGAGGCCATCCATATCAAACTGGAGGCGTTTCATGCGCTCCCAGAGTGTTTCGCGGTCACCTTTAAGTTCATCGGTCGTGTCCCGTCCCCCGACATTCGGGTCTTTTTCCAGGGCACTGCCGATGGTATTTACCAACTGTGCATGGGTATTATCCGCACGTAGAAACAACGGTGTAAAACCGTTTTTTTCCAGTTCGGGCGCTACACCGGCCTGCAACAAGGATGTTTTCCCGATACCAGACTTGGCAAATAACACCACCAGCCGCTCCCGCAGCACCAGATTGGTCAGGCGCTGCACATCTTCCCCACGACCGTAAAACACGGCACTCTGATCGCGCGTAAAAGGGTTGAGCCCCGGATAGCGCTTGGGAAGATTTTTGGAAGCAGTTGTCATTTCAGCGTTTCAAAATATTTTTTCAAAGTGTCGGCGATCTCCGCCAGGTGCTTGTCTTCTTTCCCCTCTCCAAAAACCGCCTGTTTATTGAGTGGACGGGTAGTTCGGAGTTTGCCCAGAGGCGAACCTTCCAAACTCATCGGTTTCAGCAGGATCGGCATTACCAGGAAGCGGGCGCGGGGGTTATTCCGCTGGACCAACTCATCCAGGAGCGGCAGTGCCGGATTGCTTTCATCAAAAAAACCGGAAGAGATAAGGGGCAGGACAACCTGGCACTGGTCGATCTTTTCGTGGAGCCACGCAGCCAGGTCGCCTTGTCCGAGCGCATCGGAAAGGGTCCAGACGCGGACTTTGAGATTACGCAAATGTCCTGTCAGCGCCTTACATCCTTCTGCATCTTCCTTCTCGTTGTGTAACACCAGCACATTGGCCTGTGCAGCACCGTCATCGCTGGCAGATTCGCCGTCGAGGTTGTGATAGTGCTCCAGCAGGTTGTGCACAAATGTCTCCATATCCACTTTGGGGAACTCCATGCGGAATTCACCCTGGAAGAATACTTTGGCCTGCGGCCCGGCATCCGGCTCCCCTTTCAACGGATAGGCAAACGGCTGGATACTGTTGCGCGCATTGCGAAACAAGGCATCGAACAGAATCCGAAGGCTCCAGTCCTCAAAGTCGAAACCCATAAAGAGATAGAACCGGGGCACATTAAAGGCGGCAAGCAGGCTGTCCGGAAGCCGTTCGTGCTGAGCACCGGTTATCTTATTGACATAGCCAAGTTGGTCGCCGTAGGTCAGCACCAACGATTCGGGTTTTTTATAATAACCGAACAGGTTGTAGATCAGAGGTGGTGCATCGTCACCGAATTTATACAGGGGGTCGGGATTCGGTTTGCGAAAGTTGTAATAATCAAAGCGGTAATCGCGCACAGCCTGAGCATAGAACCGGGCAAAAAAGTCATCCGGCGAGGTATTGACGATCAGTTTGAACGGGAGGTCTGCCAGTTGCTCTAACATGGGATGCAGCTCTGCATCCCGCTCGGCTTTCTGGTAAAAGTCCTGGACGGCAGCAATGATCATCGTGTCGCTGAGTACGTTGCGCATCCGCAACGTACTGGTCACCTGCGCGAGCGATTCCTCTTCTTCCGGAGTCAGGTCCAGACCTTTGGCCAGTTGCTGCGCACACTGTTCGGTCAGGGCCGTAAAAGTACCATCGGATTGTTTGGCCGCCATGGCTGCAGGGCCCAGGAACAGCACGCAACTACCCTCCCGTATCTGCCGGGCGATATTCTGATAGATAACGTCCGGTAGCTGGGCGCTGGCTGAATTTCCGTTTTCGCGCGTTTTTTCGTCAGGCATGCTGCTTGTTTCCGGGGTGTTTCGATTTGACAAAGGTATAGATGCCTTGTAAATGTGCAAATTATGTACCGGAAAAAGCGTAATTCGGATGTTTATTTCCATTACGACCGGGAAAGAACACTATTTAAAACAGCGCGACTGCCATCCTGGAGATACCCGGAACGGCAGTCGAAAAATGCAGGTTTCAGAACAGGAGATGACTTAATCCGGTCACCGACCTACGACCAGTTTGCCGGCAGCCAGCACCTGTCCTTCCGAATAGATCCGGAACAGATACATTCCCGGGGCCAGCATACCGGCATTAAGTTCAAAAACATTGGTTTGGAAGGCCTGCTCCTGTACCAGCCGGCCCTGCAGATCAAAAAGTTGCAGCCGGCCACGCAGGGATTCAGGGCTTTTCAGGTAAAAAGTCGCTGTCGCTACAGCCGGGTTGGGATATACTTCCAGGTCGATACCCGGCTGGAACAGTACATTCGATACGTTCAGGTATTGTTCACCGATGGTATGCCAGGTTTGGTTTGTCAGGACCGGTTCATTGAAGTCGAAATAGATCGCCGCAGTATTTTCAATAACGGAATTATTTGGCAGGTCCGCCCTGGGTATGGCCCGGAACTGCACGAAGCCGTGCGACAGTGGCTCGTTCACATTGGAATCGGGCAGCATAATATCCTGGAAGAGGAACTGCGCTACGCCCTCCCCCTGCATTTTATACCTGTAGGGGTGGCTGCTCGTACCAGGCCGGATCGAAGTCAGATCCAGCAGGGAAGACAGCGTATCCAGGATCACAATATTGAATGCCGTATCCGTACCGGTGTTCTGGAAGCGGATCTTGTAGGTCAACTCCTGGCCTTTCGGAATAAAATGTTCCGTATCGATCCCGCGTGGGAAGCCCTGTTTATCGTTGGGGTCGAAACTGGCGATATTTTCCTGACAATCGCGGTCAAAAAAGGAGCCTTCGTCACCAAACGGGAACTGGGTAATAAAACCAGTGCTGAAGGCCCCGTTCCCGTTGTCGCCGCACCTCTCCACGGCTGCGCTAGGCAAGGTGCTCCAGGGGTGGAACGGCACCTGGTCAACTTCCAGACGCCAGGTAGAGCCGTTTGCCGGAAGGGTCACGGTCTCCGTCTGTCCGGCGTCCAGCTGAACGGAACCGGATGACATCTGGATCATGATATCCTCGATCACGACATACCCTGCCGGTTCGGTCATATCGGCACCTGCATTCCGGATCGTAAATTTGACTTCTCCGTTTTCACAACGGCCGCTGACTTCCAGATCGGCGCCGCTCCAGGCAGGATTGGCCGGCAGACAAAGTGAATCGGGGTAGATGTGCGCGGAGGAACAATGCGTCTGTCCCAACGTGGCATCACAACTGACCAGCACCTCTATCCAGAAACCATCACACTGCCCTGAAGGTACATTCCCCAGGTCAAAGGTGTACGTATTGCCATTGACTGCCGACCAGGGGATAGAACTGCCCTGTACCTCCAAATATGGATCGATAAGCACCTCAACATAGGTATCTTCTGCTTCAATGGTGCCCTGATTGCAGTAATGCACATAATATCGGTTGGAAAAACAACGGCGTAAAAATGCCGCCGACAGGTCAACTTCCAGCAACGGGCATTCGGTTTCTACCCGGACGGGGAAGTCCACTGCGGTATGTCCCAGCAGGGTTGTGCTTATGCCGGATTGAACCGGAGCACAGGGGTCCCAGAGTGCGTTGGGCGGAAACAGCGTTACATCGTATGTTCCGGGGGGCAGCCCGATGGAATAGGCACCCAGACTGTTTGACGTTCCGTAAAATGTTCCGTACAGCCCGGTAGCCTGTACCACCCAGCGTTGCAGCGCCTGCTCGTTGGAATCCGCCAGGCAATCGGTATCGGCATCTACACGGATGATGCCATCGATCCAGGACAAATGCGTGGAGTCTGTAAGGTTAACCAGGAAAGCGCTTCGATTGATATCGCCGATCTTGATCCCGATGAAGTCGATATCGCTGACACTGGCTGTCAGGTTAGGATTGGTATATGATTCCGGGTAAGGCGGGTTGAACGGATCGGCCGGATCGGGGAATACATAATCTGCCCGGACAAAACGCCAGGAGGTGTTATTGGGAAAATTCGCAATCTGTGCCAGGATGAGTTGCCGTAACTGAACGGTGTCCCCGATTGTAATCAGCCCGTTGTTATCAATATCCGCTGCAATCAGGTCATAGGGATTAGTGATCAATTGCGCCCCCGAGACATGGCGGGCGATCATGACGGCATCAAATGTCGACACCCCATTGATTGGAAACGCATTAGAATAAGGTGCGATCGTGTAATTCCCGCCCGCAGGCAAGGTTGCTGTGTAAGCGCCTGTGGTATCCGTAATAACAAAACTGTTGACATCTCCGGAGATGTGCACTACCACACCCGGCATGGTTTCTCCATCGCGGGAAAGCACCTTCCCCGATATGGTCGTTTGGGCAGTCAGATCCGGCGCTGTTGTCAAAAGTGTCAGCAGCCATATGGCCTGGAATAAACCTGTAAAAAATGTACGCATGGGATAGTTTTTTTGTTGATTCAGTTACACGATACAAAAGTGCAGGTTCAGGTACAGGCCGGCAAAGACAAATTCCGGTATTTGTCTACGCATTTTTGTAAAAAAAATAAATACACATCAGGGCCAAGCCAATAAAACCTTAAAAATTAGGCATTAAAAGCAGATAATGATCAGTCAAATTTTTTAATATTTGTCTACATAAAAAAACAAATTTCCGTTTTGGAAAACACCAAGCTGATACAATTACTGCGAACTTTTTCCCCAGAAGAGCGCAAAGGGCTGAAGAAATGGGTTCAAAGCCCGTTCTTCAATCAACGCCCGGAAGTGTATACATTGCTCGTTTTTCTGGAAAAAAGTATGCGGTCCGGGAAACCGGCGCCTGACAAGCAAGACGCGTTCCGCCATATATTCGGCGACAAGCCCTTTGACGATCACCGGATCCGGATGACCATCAGTTTTCTGTACAGGCAGGCCAATCAGTTTCTGGCCACTACTCATTTTCTGGCCGACACTCCCCAATACCAGTTGCACCTGGCCGGCCTGCTGCGGCAACGCCGACTTGACGACCAGGCCCGGCAGGCACAACAGGCTTCCGGTACTGCCCTGAACAGTTATCCTTACCATAATGCCGACTTCCAGCAGCAGCAATACCTGTTTTTACTCGAACAATACCGGGGTGCAGTTCAGCAGAGCCCAGCCGGTCCGCTTCCCCTGCAGGCATTATCAGACCAACTCGACCGGGCTTTTCTCAGCCGCAAACTATGGCAGGCGTGCTTTATGCATTCCCACCAAACAGTGTTCAATACCCGGTATGATTATGGCCTGCTGGAAGCAGTACTTCTACATATCCCGGGTAGTCCGGCTATGGAAGAGCCCGATATAGCGCTATACTACCATTGTTATCACGCGCTGACCAATCCACAGGAGAAAAGCCATTTTCAGCAGTTCAAGCAACTCCTCCTGCGCAGCAACAACCATTTTCCGGAAGAGGAACTGCGCGACCTCTATATCCTGGCCATCAACTTTTGCATCCGGCAATACAATGCAGGCAACACCGAATACCTGGCCGACCAGTTTGACTTTTACCGGGAAGGGCTGGACAAGCGGTATTTCCTGGCTGACGGGGAGTTGTCCCGTTATACCTATCAGAATGCCGTTACGATAGGCCTGGTCCTGAACGAACTGGATTGGGTGGAAACTTTTTTGCACAGCTATCTCCCCCGGCTTCCGCAGCAAAACCGGGAAAGTGTGTTCAACTTCAACCTGGCCCGGCTTGAATACCGACGCAGGCGCCTGGGCAGCGCCCTCCAACTTGTACAAAAGGCAGATTACAAAGATCTGTTGCTGCACCTCGCCGCCAAAACCCTGCAACTAAAGATCTTCTACGAGATGGAAGCATTCGATCTCCTGGAATCACACCTGCAGGCGCTTCAGATCTTTATTCGCCGGAAAAAAAACCTAGGCTACCACCGGGAAAACTACCTAAACACCGTCCACTTCACACGTAAACTCCTGGAAAGTAACCTGTTTGATCGCGAGATCCGCCAGGCCTTGCGCCAGGAAATCGAGCAGACCAAGGCACTGGCCGAGAAGGAGTGGCTGTTGGAAAAACTGGAAAAACGCTGATTTTTTCAGGCTGGCATCAGGGTAAATCGCAGTAACCGTGTCTCAGTAGTAAATGCAACTAAAAAACACAGATACTATGATCCAGAAGATGTTAATTTTCGTACTCCTGCTGTCCGGCACAACATTAATGGCACAACAAGAACAGCAAACCCTGTTGGGGAACTCCCGTGTACGGGGCGGCTTCGTCAGCCCGATGTTTACCTGGAGCCATGCCCACGGTAAAACCGGGTATGGCGCCGGCGGTGGCCTGGGCGTCGTTTTCGATGAATTTTTCGTCGGCTTTTTTGGAATGGGCGAAACCTTCGACCGGCCAACCATCGGAACGCAGCAACTCGCGCACGGGTATGGCGGGCTTTGGCTGGGTTACAACATTCCCTCCAACAAACTGGTACACCTTTATGCGTCTATGAAAATCGCCGGCGGCAGTGTTGGCACCACTGACTTCGAACACGACTGGGACTTCGACCCCGATCTGAACGATGCCACCTTCGTGGTGATCCCGGAAGGCGGTCTTGAACTCAATATTGCCCGCTGGATGCGCATGAGCGGCACCGTTGGGTACCGTTTCGTCAACGGGTTTGAAGGATACGGTAACTACGGCAAACGCGACCTGAACGCCCCGGTCTTTAACCTGACCTTGCGGCTTGGATGGTTCGGCCGTTAGTTTGATAGCGAAACAGGCCCTGTATAAGTTGATTTTTCACCGCAAAGTCGCGAAGACGCCAAGAACGACACTCCACGTCTTTGCGTCTTTGCGGTGAAAGACAATCAGACCTACTTACCTTTCTTCGCCACCATGGTCAGAATAGTGGCAATAGCCACGGTTTCGCCGGTCTCGTCGTATACATCTACCAGCCACTTGACGATCCCGCGCGGGATGGCAGCCACCCCTTCCTTGGTCGGGTCACTTTCCTGGGCGATCTTTTCTTTTACCGTCAGTTTCACGCCGATCGTCATGCCCGGGTACACCGGTTTGGTAAACCGGCATTCATCAATACCGTAGTTGAGCAAGACCGGCCCTTTTTTGGCATCCACGAACAGACCGGCTGCTTTCGACAGGATGAAATAACCGTGCGCTACCCGCCCTGTGAATGGTGTTCCGGCCAGGGAGGTGACGTCCATATGCGCATAGAAATTATCACCGCTCACGTTAGCGAAGTTGTGGATATCGGCCTCGCTGACTGTGTGTTTGGCCGTGATCAGCGTTTCCCCGACAAACAGATCTTCAAAGTATTTTTTGAACGGATGCACCGGCGTCTCCGTTTGCGCCGCACCCGGTTGGAACTCATTGCTCACATTCGTAATATCGGTTGGGTGGCCCTGCAGTGCGGTCCGTTGCATATAGTGCAATACGCCACGGACACCGCCCATTTCCTCCCCGCCGCCGGCATGCCCCGGGCCACCATGCACCAGCAGGGGCATGGGCGAACCGTGCCCTGTACTTTCTTTAGCCGAATCGCGGTTCAGCATCAGGATACGGCCGTGGTACGCCGCCGCATTTAATACATAGTCGCGCTGTATCTGCCGGTCATATGTACATATGGTACTGACCAGGGAGCCCTTGCCCAGCCTGGTGATCGCAATGGCCTCGTCGAGGTCCTTGTACGGCATGATCGTACTAACCGGTCCGAAACACTCCGTTTCATGCGTGATCATTTGCTGCAAAGGCTGTTCGTTACGGAGCAGGATCGGGGGCAGGAACGCTCCTTTTTCCCGCTCTGCGCCGACCACCTGAAAGGCTTTCGGGTCACCATGCACGATCGGGGTGACCGCTGCCAGTGTTTCCAGTTTTTCCAGCACCCGTCCGAGCTGCAGGCGGTTGATCAGCGCACCCATCCGGACACCTTCCACCGAGGGGTCCCCTATTGTCGTTTTGGCAAGTGCCCCAATAAGTGCCTGCTGCACCTCATCCAGCAGTTTTTCCGGTACCAGAATACGGCGTACAGCAGTGCATTTTTGCCCGGCCTTGGTTACCATCTCGCGACGCACTTCTTTAATGAACAGGTCAAACTCCAGGGTGCCGGGAATGGCATCGGCGCCCAACACAGCCGCATTGAGCGAGTCAGCCTCCATGGTAAACGGCACGGCGTGTTCAATAATGGCCGGATGCGCCCGCAGTTTTTTCCCCGTGGCCGCGCTACCGGTAAAGGTTACTACATCCTGGCTTTGTACATGATCCAGAATGCCCCGGCCCTGTCCGACCACCAGTTGAAGTGCCCCTTCGGGCAGGATTCCGGAGTCGATAATATCCTGCACAAGTGCCTCTGTCAGGAACGAGGTTTGTTCACTGGGCTTTACCACTGCCGGTACGCCGGCCATGAGGTTGACGGATATCTTTTCCAGCATTCCCCAGATCGGGAAGTTAAACGCATTGATATGTACTGCCACGCCATGTTTGGGCACCAGGATATGGTGGCCAATAAACGTGTTTTCCTTTGACAGTCGCACCGTTTCACCTTCCAGAAAATAAGGCTCATCAGGGAAACGCCTGCGCAGGCTGCTGTAAGCGAACAGGTTTCCAAAACCACCTTCAATATCCACCCAGGAATCCGCTTTGGTAGCACCGGTCAGATGGCTTATGGCATAATATTTTTCTTTGCGCTCCAACAGGTACAGGGCCAGGGCCTTGAGCATCCGCCCCCGCTCCGGAAACGTCATTTTCCGCAATGCCGGATTACCTGTACGGCGACCATATTCCAGTATAGCTCCGAAATCCAGTCCTTCATCGGAAGCCGTGGAAATGATTTCACCGGTATACGCGTTATACTGAGGCACCCCGTCTCCGGAACCGGCAGTCCAGGAACCCAGTACATAGTTTTGTAATTTCTTCATGGTCAGGTTGAATGGTCAGGTTGATGGATAGGAGGGACAAAAGTATTGAATTCGGTTTGGGGGTGAATGGTTTCTTCAAGTGAAAAGCCCGATCCGGATAATAAATTTCATACCTGGTGCAGCAAATCCTCCGGGATCGGCACCATACAGGAAAGCAACTCCCTATGCTCAAGATGCCAATAAAAAAAATTCTTGCCGGCTGCCGGCGCGGCGACGCACAACAACAACAGCACCTGTTTGAAGCATTTAACCAGTCATTGTTTGTTGTATGTCTCCGCTATGCTCGCGACCGTCCGGAAGCACAAGACATGTTGCAGGAGGCATTCCTGGCCATCTTCCGCGATATCCACCAGTTTTCGGGCTCCGGCTCACTGGAAGGCTGGCTGCACCGGGTGACGGTCCGAAGCGCCCTGCAATACCTGCGCCGGAAAAACCCCTTGCGGTTTGCGGAAGACGTGGATCAGCTGCCGGATGACATACGGAATTTCCACCCGGATATGGAGTTGAACGGTGAAGCGATCCTGCAACTGGTCCGCCAGCTACCCGATGGCTACCGCACTGTTTTTAACCTGCGGTGCATGGACGGTTATTCCTATCCGGAAATTGCAGCCATGCTGGACATTGCTGAAAGCACGGTGCGCTCTCAATATACACGTGCCTGTGCCCAGCTCCGCACCCAGATTGAAAAAGTACTGATCACCAGTTATTAATTAACCTGAAGTACCCGTCAAAAGGACTATATTATATCTGCACCAATGAAAAAAGATTCGTCAAACCAAAAAGACCTGGAAAACCTGGTACGAAAAGGCCTGAAGCAGGTTAACCAGCAACCGGACAGCAACACCTGGTCCCGGATCGCTGCGCAGCAAAATCCCGCCAACCTCCGGCTGAAAGCCCGGTATTACGGACAGTTCGCACTTCCCGTTCTGGCTGTTTTGCTGCTTGCCGGCATTGGCTGGTGGTATTCTACTGCGTTCAATACCGGGACACCGGCGCCTGAACCGGTTCGCCAGGCGCCGGTGTCTGCCCACGATCAACCTGTAGCGTCCATACCTCCGGCACAGGCACCGGAAGCCGGCGAACCGGTGCAGGCGCCGGCTCTGCAGCCCAAAGCCCAAACCCGGCTGACAAAGTTGAACGCTGTACCTGCTTCTACTGTCAGCTTTCATGCAGAAGCAGGCATGAAGTACCAGAACCCCGCCACTGGCACACAAGTGACCATTCCGCCCAATGCCCTGGTGGACCAGGAAGGCCGACCGGTTCAGGGTGCCTCTGAATTGATGATCCGGGAATACCGCGACATAGCTGATTTCCTGGCATCCGGCATCCCGATGCATTATACAGATGAGCGTGGCACGTTCTTTTTTAACTCCGGCGGCATGTTTGAAGTACGCGTAAGCCAGAACGGCGCCCCGCTGCAAATGGCGCCGGGACAACAATATTTGGTTGAATTCCGCCCAACCGGCACCCTGACCAATGCCAGCCTGTATTATCTGGAGGATGATTCGGAAGCATGGCAGTATGTGTCAAGCCAGGCATTCAACCCTGATCCATCGGAAGCGCAGGCCAGCCAGCCGCCGGTAATAGCAGAAAACCTGGCGATCCGCAACAACCGCAACAACCTGAACCTGGACTGCCTGCCTCCGATCGTGGAGATCCCCCGGAGCGAAGATCCGACAGCCTGGATACAGAGCGGCGTACAGATGGGCTACGACCTGGCTTTCGGGAAAAAAGAAATGCCAGTCTGGTTCCGGAAAAAACCCGATCGAAACATCGAACAGGTCCTCATGAGCATGGAACGCGGCCTGATCCATGTCGTTCGCCACCAGGACCTGGGAGAAATGTTCTTCCCGGAAGACCTGAACAATGTTTTCACAGAATTAAAGGCCTTTAAAAACTGTTACTTTATCCGTACGGGAGATTCCCTGGATACCAGAAAGAAACTGGATCCGGATATTTACTGGGACCGTATCACGATCAAACAGGACATTGGCGCTTCCTGCCTGATCTCCCTGTTCAACGAAAAAGAGGGTTTGATGCAATTCTATGCCACCCTGACCGGCAGTATCGGAAATCAGACGTTCGACTCCGAGCAGGTCTTCCAGGAGTACAACCGGCTTCGTACCGAACGGCAAAACGATTTTGAATCACTAGTGATTAGCCTGCAACACTTTCAGTTTACAGCCCACCTTTTCAAAACGGAACAGGAATGGTGCATGGGCCAGGCCGAATGGCTCGAGTACTTTGAACAGAATAAAGCCCTGATGCGAAAGCGCTACGCGGCGCTGATCGATGCAGGTCTGGCCACCGATAAGGGATTGGCTAAAACACGCTGGGCTGCCTGGAAAGAACGTGTCCGGGAAATGTACTTCAACCAGGGCGTGCCGGTCACGGCCGGACGGCGGGTCAACGACGACCGGGCAAACCTGACCTACGCCCTACGCCTTACGTCCTTTGGCATTTACAACTGCGACCAGATCTTCCGCATGGGAGCACCCGAACCGGACTATATCTATGCTGCCTACGAAACTGCAGATGGCAACCGGGTTTATGCTTCCCAGGTGAGTGTACTGGAACGCCGTTCACGGTTATTTTTCACCCTTCCGTCTGCAGCCAAAATGCTCCGGGCGCCAAACCGGTCACTGGAAGTGGTCATCACCGATATAGATGGAAGACATTATCATCTTTCGGCCGAACAATACACCCGGCTGATCAAACAAACAGACCAATCCGGTACGTTCACGGTTACCGATATAACGGATCGCACCCGTACCCCACGGGATTGGGCTACTTACCTGGATATGTAAATCCGGAACGCAAACACGTGCATGCCAAACTCCCAAA
>SBHD01000263.1 GCA_006226345.1 Bacteroidota bacterium
ACGGGCTTGTCGCGCAGGAATTTCTCCAGGCGCAGAATGTCGTTGTAGTTGTAAAAGGCGATACACTTACCGGCAATACCATCACGGCCGGCGCGGCCGGTTTCCTGGTAATAGTTTTCAATGCTCTTCGGCATATCGTAGTGAATGACGAAGCGCACGTCCGGCTTGTCAATGCCCATACCGAAGGCAATGGTCGCACAGATCACATCGATCTCTTCCATGAGGAAGTCATCCTGGGTGCGGGAGCGGGTTTTGGGGTCGAGACCGGCGTGATAAGGGGCGGCCTTGATATCGTTGACGGACAGGATCTGCGCCAGGTCTTCCGCGGTTTTGCGGTTCTGGACATAGATAATGCCCGACTGATTGCGGAATTCCTCCTTAATGACCTGGATGATCTGTTTGACCGTCTGGTCCTTTTTGATCTTCGGCCGGATTTCGTAAAAAAGGTTGTCGCGGTTGAAGGACGAGATAAAGGTGTTCTCGTTCTCCATATCGAGGTTTTTCAGAATATCCAGCTGCACCTTGGGCGTGGCGGTAGCCGTGAGGGCAATGATCGGCACATCCTTGGCGATGGCATCGAGCATGACCCGTATACGGCGGTATTCCGGCCGGAAGTCGTGCCCCCACTCCGAGATACAGTGCGCCTCGTCGACCGCAACGAAGGAGATATTGGTATTTTGGAAGTACTCGATATTTTCCTCTTTGGTCAGGGTTTCGGGGGCCACGAACAGCAGTTTGGTCTTACCATCGGTGATATCCTGCTTCACCTTTTTCATTTGCGCTTTGGTGAGCGAGGAATTGAGGAAATGCGCCACTTCATCCGAATCAGAATAGCCCCGGATGCTGTCCACCTGATTTTTCATCAAGGCAATGAGCGGGCTGATGATTATAGCTGTACCCTCCAGCATAAGGGCGGGCAATTGGTAACACAGGCTTTTGCCACCACCGGTGGGCATGATCACAAATGTATCGTTACCGTCGAGCAGGCTTTGAATAATTGCACGCTGATCGGCCTTGAACGCATCAAAACCGAAATAACGGTGTAAGTTTTCTTGCAGGGTATCACGTTCAGCGGAAATCGCAGACATCTTACGTAATTACTGATTTAAAATAAGCAAACAGGCCACACCTGATTTATGCCGTTGAAAGTAATAAATAATACCAAAACATCACAGGCTGCGCCCGGGTTTTTGGCAGATTTCATGAAAAATGACATTTGGCCAGGAGTAAACCGGATGATTCTGGTTTTGGCAAGGGAATATCCCCGGGAGCAGGGGGGAAAACAGGCATCGGTCAGGGCGCTTTTTTATGGCAAAAGCCCTGCCACTGGCAGGGCCTTTTTCAAAAAGCCGTCAAAGATAGTAAAATAAAAATGAAAACCTGTGCAAATTTTTGTCGAAAAAAATGTTAAGAAAAGCCGAATATTCCGGCAATTATTTGGAGCGCATACACATCGTGCATGAATGTCAGAATAAAAATTGGCAAAATGCAACCTTAACTATTTTCAGCTTCCCATATAAACAACCGCAACACAAAAGATTCTGCCCTGGTAAAATTCAGGTGCTCCAGCTGATAACCAGTGGTGATAACCGGTATACATAAAGCATACAACGGAAAGCACGAGGCAGCACATAAAAGACAGGACAGGCTTTCCGGAATGCTTTAAAAGTCGGTACGGCACCTGGTGGCCAAATGAAAATTATAAAAAAGCCAAAAGTCACCTAGTGTTTGTTTTCAGCAGGGAGCGCCAGCCGAGGCGTTCCCTCTTTTTTGGGCAGCAGGTGACCAGAAAAGACCGGGCGTGCCAAATTGCCGTACTTTTGCGGCAACAAAACACTTTACCGTGCCGCATATAGAAAACCTATCGTTGCTTGACGCCGCCCGGCGTACCATACAAATCGAAGCAGAGGCCCTGCAGGCCCTGGCCGCCAGTCTGGACGAATCGTCGGACTTTCAGGCTTGCGTGGAAGCCATTCACCAAAGCAACGGCCGGTTGGTGATCACCGGCATCGGCAAAAGTGCCATTATCGCCCAAAAGATCGTAGCTACCCTGAACTCCACCGGCCAGCCGGCCCTGTTCCTGCATGCCGCCGATGCTATTCACGGCGACCTTGGCATGGTCCTGCCCGATGACATGGTGCTTTGCCTGTCGAAAAGCGGCGAATCGCCCGAGATCCGGGTACTGGTACCGCTGGTCAAGAATTTTGGCAACCGCCTGATCGCCATGACCGCCAATCCCAACAGCAGCCTGGCCCGGCAGGCCGACTACCTGCTCTGGACGCCGGTCGACTACGAGGCCGATCCCAATAACCTGGCACCTACTGCCAGTACCACCACCCAGATGGCCCTGGGTGATGCCGTCGCAGTCGCCCTCCTGGCCCTGCGTGGTTTCACCACAGAAGATTTTGCCAAATTCCATCCCGGCGGCGCCCTGGGCAAACAACTCTACCTGCGCGTACACGACCTCAGCACCCTGCACGAACGTCCGGCCGTACGCCCCGAGGCCAGCCTGCAGGAAGTGATCCTCGAAATCACCTCCAAACGCCTCGGCGCCACTGCCGTGCTCGATGCCGGCGACCACCTGCTGGGTATCGTTACTGACGGCGACCTCCGCCGTATGCTCCAGCGAAAAGTAGACTTCCAGGCTATTTCCGCCCGGGAGATCATGACGCCCAATCCCAAAACAATAGAACAGACCGCACTCGCCATCGATGCCCTCGCCCTGATGCGCCGGCACTCCATCACCCAACTTCTGGTCGTCGACAACGGCCACTACCTGGGTATCGTACACCTGCACGACCTGGTACGGGAAGGGTTGGTTTAATGATGAATAATGAATGATGAATGATGAATGGGTTCACCTTCTTCGGATATTGAAGGCTGTCAAGTACAGGTAATTCCTGTTGCGGGCAATTTTGGTACAGTGCGAATTTGACATACCCACAAAAGGTGAACCCATTCATCATTTATCATTCATTATTACAACCCGCCGGGAAACGGCTTTTTTCACATATTTGGGCAAGTTGATCAGCAGGACGCCGGTCAGGATCACGCCCAGGGCAGTAAGTTGGTGCCAGTGAAAGGGCTCGGCAACAATCAGCCAGCCAAGCAGAAGAGCCACTACCGGATTGACATAGGCATAAGTACCTACCTGCACCGCCGGGCGTTGTTGAAGCAGCCAGACATAAGACAAGTAGCCGATCAGTGAACCGAACAGGATCAGGTACCACAAACTCGTCCAGGATGCTGTACTGACCATGCTTAAGGGACTACCCGCCAAATCCCCCCGCAGGCCGGCGACCAACAATCCCGCAAACCCGGCTGCCAGCATCTGAAGACCGGCACCCATGGTCGTGGAAACCGTCGCGGCCTGGTATTTCAGGTACAGCGAACCTACGGCCCAAAGGATACAACCGCCCAACAGAACGAGTATGGCCCAAAGCTGTGTGCTGATGCCCGCACTGAAGCTGGCACTGTTCAGGTCAGATAACAATACAATACCGGAAAAGCCTACCAAAACGCCGATGAGAATAAGGCCATTCGAGAAATTGAATGACCATTGCCTGTAGTCCAACAGCACAAACCAGAACGGCAGACTGGCAACGATAATGGCGGCTAAACCGGATGAAATGTATTGTTCGACCCAAACCACCGCTCCGGTACCTCCAAAGAGCATTAAAATGCCGGCCAGACTGTGCCGGGATACAGCCTGCCAACCAGCACGGTCGCCCCGCCAAAGGCGCCAGCCTACCAGTAGCGCTCCGGCAATACTGAAGCGCAACCCGATAAGCAGAAAAGGTGTGATGGACTCCAGACTGATCAAAATGGCCAGATAAGTGGAACCCCAGATGAGGTATACCGCAGCAAAGGCGGCAAGCACAAGCGTGCGATTGGATGTAGTTGTGGGCGACATAAAGGGTAAAAACTCAAAAAATACCTGAAATAACCTATCTTTACCGGCAAAGTAAATTTAGACGGTAAAAATACTGGTGTTTTTACCACTAAAGCAAGTTACAGCAGTAAAAAATATGGAAAATCCACTCGAGACGCTCTCGTTGGATGGCGGTTGGCTTTGCCTGGATTTTGTCAATACCGTGTCCGCCCGCCGTCCGGAGCAGGGTACGGAATACCTGAATACCTGGAGTGACTTTCAGTTATGGGTCAGGCGGGTTGGTTTGTTTGCGGAACCGGAGTGGTTCACCTGGCAGGCTCTGCCCGAGAGCAACATCGAGGAAGTGCGCGCTTTCAGGGAAGTATTATATGAATTGTTTGAGCATGTGACCCGGACAGGCGCATTGGATCCGGGCCATCTGGACAACTTCAACAGTTTGCTGCACGAGGTATATCCGCATACCCAGTTGTGCCTGACCGAAAACGGATTGCAGCGGGGCGTATCCGACGCCCCGCACCCGGAGAGGCCTCTCTGGCTGATCGCCCTCTCTGCCGAGGCACTTTTACTGGGCGACCGGATGAACCGGGTCAAGGCCTGTGACAACTGCGGCTGGCTTTTTCTTGATACCAGCAAAAACGGCACCCGGCGCTGGTGCAACATGCAGACCTGTGGAAGCCAGATCAAAGCCCGGGCGTATTATCACCGAAAAAAAGACGAGAACGTTAAAATGTAAAATTCAAAAGGTAAAATTCAAAAGGTTCTTGGGGGATAGTGGAGTCCGGATGCATGAATGCGTCATAGATCCAGTACCCGCTCAAGAACCTTTTGAATTTTACCTTTTGAATTTTACATTTTAACTTTCACCAGGTTCATCTGGAAAAACGGCATCCACGTCTGGCCGTCGCGGCTCATCTCGCCGTTTTCACTCCACCTGCCGTCGGCAATACGGATCGTGTAACGGATCCGGCCGGCCATCGGATGAGAAAAGCCCCAGACAAAACTGCCGTCAGCGGCTACCTCAAAATCGGCATCGACATGGTTGCCATCGGCACGGATCGCCCGCATCAGGTATCGCCCGGCCTGCTGATCATATGAAAGTACCGCAAATGCCTGGTGGACCAGCTCGGCAGTATCCCGTGCATTTCGGCCGATCCCGTCGATCGTGATCACTGTGCCGTTGGCGTGAGTAGTCACTGTTTCCGTTTCTGTGAATTCGTGGCGCTGCGGCCCCATCTGGAGCCAGCCGCCGCCTTTCCAGTGGCCTTCCATGACCTGAATTTTGTCCATAGCGGCATTCAATGTTCCGCTCGGCTGCAGGGAGGATTGGGCAAAAAGAGTGCTGAGGCAGACGCTGCATGCGACTGCCAGGATGATGATTTTTTTCATAATCAGTGGGTACGTTTAAGGTTTGTTATCCGAATCGAAATAGGTCTTCAGGTTGGCATAAAATGCCTCGAAGGCAGCGATCCCTTCCGGGCTGATCCTGCACAGGGTAAGCGGATAGTTGTTTTTATAGGTCTTCTCCACGTCGATATACCCGGCTTCCTGCAGTTTGGTGATCTGTGCGCTCAGGTTGCCAGCCGTAGCGCCGGTCTGTTCTTTTAAGGTGGAAAAATCCGCCTCCCGCACGACCATCAGGTGCGACATAATCGCCAGACGCAACTGCGACAACAATAACGGGTTCAGTTCATTATACATGACTACTGCGGGCTTTTACATTCAGCAAATAGCCGGGAATTAGATATCCGGCCACGGTTGCAAGGGCCTGTATCAGAAGATGCTCGCGGTATCCCAAGGCCAAACAGGCTGCCGCTCCGATCCACATCGCTGCCGCTCCATAAAGCAGGGGTTTAAAGCGGAGCAGCGAACCCGACACAAAGGTCGCAAATCCCACCAGGACAAGCACAAACGGTATCGGCGAAACATGCGCCCGTATCGTTAGTACCAGCACCAGGAATAATGACACACCAAAGGCCAGCCATACCCGGCCATACCAATCGCGGACCATATTAGCCGGAACCGCATGTTTTTTCTCCCGCCGCCACTCATACACCAGCGCCGCCGGCCCCCCAATGGCCGCCATGCCCATCCAGGCCAGATAATGGCCGGGATACTGCAGCACGACACCCAGGTAATAGTCCGCTATACAAGCCAGCACGACCAACCACCCCCAAAGCAGGTAGTGAAAGCCGTTTTCCCGCAAACTGCTCTTCGCCAGGTCGATCGTCTCCCGTATAACGCGCAGACTTTCCAGTGGATTCAGTACTTTTTCTTCGTTTTCCATGTTAAAAACCAATTGGTTTGATTTGTAAATTTTTCACAAACATAAAGTGGTTTAAATTACAAACCAAATTTATCGACCAAAATCACCATCTGACCAGACCAACGGCCCGATTGCGTCGTTTTTACCGTCCCAGCCTTCGGATCAGGAAACCGCTTTTCATCCGCGGTTCGAAATAGGTGCTTTTCGGGGGCAGGTTCTTGCCGGCATCTGCAACGCGGGTCATATCTTCAAAGGAGATCGGATAGAGCACAAAACCAAAGCAATACGGGCTTTTGCGAACGGCTTTCCGGATACCCTTTAGTCCTTTTGTGCCCTCAACGTAGGTGATCCGGGCATCGTTGCGGATATCCCGTATGCCCAGAATACGGTGGAGCACAAGTTCATTCAGCAGGCTGACATCCAGCAGTACAGGCAGGTCGTCGGGATTAAATCCGGCCAGCACTTCTTCCCGCCATTGCAGGCGGTACCAATGGTCGCGGAAGTACATTTTCAGGGCAAATTTTTTCCGGGGTTTACGGGGATAATCCACGTGTTCGATCTCAAAAACTTCCGAGAGGCGAGCAAAAAACTCCTCCGCTGTTAGCCCGTTCATGCCTTCCACCACACGGTTATAATCCAGAATATCCAGCTGATCGGCTGCAAAATAGGCGCAGAACAAATGATCGAAGTCCAGCTGCGGATATTGGTCGGCATACTGCCGGTTAAGCAGGGCAACCGTACTGGTCCGGTGGTGCCCGTCTGCGATATAGACTTCACCGACATTCCGGGAAAAAAGCTGCTGCAGGTAGAGAATATCCACTTCACTGGTGACCGCCCAAAGGCGCTGGGTTTGCCGTTCGTTTTTGAAGTAAGCCTCGACAAACGGCGGATGCTGCTGGATAAAATGTTCCATCCAGGCATTGATCTCCGGAACCGGCGGATAGGTCAGCAGCACCGGCTTCAGGATCGCCTCCCAGCGCAGGAGTAACTCCATCTGGCGCTGCTCGCGGGAATGCAGGGTATTTTCATGTTGCTTGATCCTGCCTTCAAAAAAATCTTCTACAGCATTGAGCGCCACCAGGCCGGTATGTGTATGCGGATGCCCTTCAATCCGGTAAATGTACATCCCCGGAGCCCCGGTCTGGTCCAGCCATTGCTTGCGCTGGTAGTCCAGAAAAGCATGTTTGGCTTCTGCACAAAAGGTATCCGGGGAAGGAATGCGGTCAAACAAGGGGTATGTTGCCTGAAAGGGCTTGATCTGCATGTAGAAGGCGTTAAGAGGACAAAAGTAGGTTCAATCCCATTTTTTTACCGCGGACAGTCCATAAATTTTAAATTTTGACCATTATTTTGCCGAATTGAATCCACGGGCGGTACGTACCGCTTAGCGCGATGTATGCGTTGATGGCCGGTGTTTCGGGGTATTCCCGGCATCAAACGCCCAATATGCACCTGACATGAATCGAATTGCCGCCTTTACCCTTAGCCTGCTGCTGGCCGCCGTTGCCCTGCAGGGCCAGTCTGTGACTGAGCTGAAGAACCAGCTCAAACGGGCCGGAACAAAAAGCGAACGGATGCAGCTCAGTTACCAGATCGCAGAGCTACAGCTCGAACGGAGTCCGGCAGAAGCAGCCAGTTATGCCTACCAGGCCAGCGAACTGGCTGTCCAGCTGGGCGAAAAACGAATGGCTTCCGATGCCCTGTACCTGAGTGGCGAAGCACTGTACCGGCGCCGGAAATACGCCGAAGCCAAAGCGCGCTTTACCGATGCCTGGCACACCTCCCGCAATTACGGCCACCGCGAAACAGCCCTGCTGGCTGCCGAAAAACTCAAGGACATTGCTAAAGTTTCACGGGATATGGGCGAAGCCCTGAAGTGGAGCGAGGAAATGATCAACTACCTGAAGGAAAACACCGGCCGTTCAACCAGCAGCGGCACCGCCTTGCGCCGCCTGGAAGCCGAACTGGAAGACCTGAAAGTTGAAAACCGCCAACTGTACGAGCAACTGGCCGGTGCCACCGGCACTTCCGACATCCTCGAAACCAGCTACCGCCAGCAGATCCAGCAGGTACAGGCCGAAAACCAGGAAGCCCTCATCCAGCGGGACTCCCAGGTGGAAATAACCCAGCGTATGGCTGATTCCATTGCCCGGGAAAAAACGCGGCTTATGCAAACGCTGCGCAAAGAGCAGCTGCTCGACTCGCTGTTCAAAGCGCAAAGCGCGCTCGAACTGCAGGCGCACAAAGCCGAGATCGCCAATGCAAAACTGGCCCAGCAGGAATCCGAGCAAATGCGCAACGCACTGATCATGCTATCCAGTTTTATCCTGGTCATCGCCGGCCTGTTCTACCTGCGTTATCTGGCCAAACGGCGGACAGCCAACCAGCTGGCCCAGAAAAACCGGATCATCGAAGAAGAGCAGAAAAAAAGTGATGAACTCCTGCTGAATATCCTGCCGCCTGCCATTGCCAGCGAACTCAAGACCAAGAAGAAAGTCGCTGCCCAGCAATACGACCAGGCCACGGTCATGTTCGTAGATATTACCGGTTTCACCCAGTTATCAGAACAGCTCAGCCCGGAAGACCTCGTCGCCGAACTCGATCATTGTTTTACCAATTTTGACCGGATCATTGGCCAATACCGGATCGAAAAGATCAAAACGGTAGGCGATGCCTATATCTGCGCCAGCGGTTTGTCGGATAAAAATGCCAGTCCGTCCGATATGGTTAAGGCCGCCCTGCAAATCCAGGATTTCCTGCTGGCCAAAAAGGCCACCCACCTGAGTATGGGGCTTCCCTTCTTCGAGGCCCGTGTCGGTATCCATACCGGACCGGTGGTTGCCGGTGTGGTAGGAGAGAAAAAGTTTGCCTACGATATCTGGGGTGATACCGTCAACATTGCCGCGCGCATGGAACAGGCCTGCGAAGCCGGCCGGGTAAATGTCAGTGAAGATACTTACTGGCAGGCCAAATATGAATTTGAATGGGAGCCCCGTGGTAAAGTAGCCGCCAAGAACAAGGGCATGCTGGATATGTACTACGTAACTTCGGTCAAGGAAGGCGTAGCGTACTGAGCGGCATCACCTGTAATATGCCCACTTTGCAGAAGTGTAATACATACCGGGTACGAACGATTGAGCGCCCGCACCCGGTATATTTTTACACTCCCTTTACGCTGGAAGGAAGTTATCTGCCTCAGATCACTTATCCAGGATCAACACCCCGGATGCTTCAAACGCGAGTTCGCGCTTGGGCTCGGTGATCGCTTCGATCTCTTCCTTGGACTTGCCGGCGTCTTCGGCATAGTGGCGCAGGTATTCCACCGAAGTGACATCCATGTAGGCATACCCGTCGATCACGACCTGCTTGCCGGAGAGGTCTTTTGGCATAAAGAACGCATAATCCTTGAAGGTCACACGCATCGACGGTTTGTCAGGCTGCTCGGAAACAAGCGTCATCCAACAACCCTTTTTCTGGCAAACTTCGCTTACCTTGCCCGTGACTTTAACAGCCAGCGAGTCCGTCTGCTCCATCTGACCCATCAACTCATCATAGGAAATAGCGTTTTTACTGTCGATGACCTCGCCAAAATGCTTGCCATCGGTGGCAGTCTGTGCCAGGGCTGCATTGCCAGGCAGGAAAGCGGCGGCCGCCAGGGCTGCTACCGCAAAGGGGAAACAGAATTTTTTTAACAACATTTTAGAAAAATTTTTCAAGTGTTTGAAAATCAGGGCGTTAAAAGCCTAAAAAAAGGTGCAAAAATACAAATTTGTCAATAATCTAATATGAATGGCACAATATTAGGTTAATACATACTGTTCTTGAAACCGCCCACTTACCCGGGTAACAACAGTACGGTGCTTTTCCGGTGCTGTGCATTTCGACGTCAAAAATGTAAAGTTGCGGATTCGGGAACACCCGAAAAATCAACTTTAATCAATCTTTAACAGTATTTGCACCCTTCTTATACACCCGTTTTCGTTGAACATTCAAACTTTTGATTCTTATGAAGGGTCTACTTTTCAGCATCATACTGCCTGCGGCCATGCTCGCCGGCATACAGACATCCCTCTCAGCGCAATGCCTCGAAGGCAATTGCCGCAGCGGCTACGGCCTGTTCAGATTCAACAATGGCGATAAATACGCCGGAAACTGGTCGAACGGCCAACCCCACGGAAAAGGGAAATATTACTTTGCCACCAGCGAACGCTATGAAGGTGATTTTCGCTACGGCAAATTTGACGGCACCGGCACCATGTACTACCCCGACGGGGCTTATTACACCGGCGGCTGGTCCAAAAACCGCAAAAACGGCCAGGGTCGCCTGGTCCGCACCAATGGATTAGTCACCCAGGGCGCCTGGGCCAACGGCAAATTTGTCAGCGGTAATGCAAAACCGTCTCCCCCCTCCGGCGGTACCCTGGCACAGGCCAACAATACCAACTCCGGGAAGCCATCGGCTACCACCAAACCATCGTCCACGGGCAAAGACGACATCGCAGGACTCCGCAGCTGCAACTCAACCTACTGCCGCAACGGCACCGGCTATTACGACTATCCCGACGGCTCACGCTGGATCGGCGAATTCAAGAATGGCGTCCCGGCCGGTGAAGGCACCTGCTACTATGCCGGTGGCGACCGCTACGAAGGCCAGTGGGCCAACGGAGCCCCCAACGGCGAAGGCGTGATCTATGCCGCCAACGGCCGGGTCACCGGTGCGGTCTGGGTCAACGGTTCGGCGATCCGCGAGCTCGATTCCGAAGAGATCGTGCCAAACGACCCCGTCCGTGTCGAAACCAGCAGCGATGTGAAGATCTATGCGGTAGTGGTCGGCGTAGGGCGGTATACCGCCATGCCTTCCCTGAAGTTTACCGACGACGATGCCTACCGCTTCTATTCCTTCCTGAAAAGTCCGGAAGGCGGGGCATTGCCCGACGAGCAGATCGCTGTCCTCGTGGATGAAGACGCCACCCGCACCAATGTGCTGCGCACCATGCGGCAGTATTTCCTGAAGGCCGATGCCAACGATGTGGTCCTGTTCTATTTCAGCGGTCACGGCCTGGAGGGTTGTTTTCTGCCGGTGGATTTCGACGGCTATAACAATAAACTCCGGCACGAAGAGATCAAACAAGTGCTGATGCAAAGTAAGGCCAAGCACAAACTGTGCATTGCAGATGCCTGCCACAGCGGCACCCTCAGCTATGGCCTGGCTGCCAAGGGCCCGACCCGGGCTTCACTGCAGAAGTACTACCAGGCATTTGAGGATTCTGACGGCGGCGTGGCACTGTTGATGTCTTCTAAAGCCGAGGAACTGTCGCTCGAAGATCACGGCCTGCGCCAGGGCGTATTCACCTACTACCTGCTGCGCGGACTTAAAGGCGCTGCCAATTCAAACGGCGATCAAATCATTACGATCCGCGAAGTGTACAAATATGTATATGAAAAAGTGCGGACCTACACCACCAATGTGCAGACCCCTGTGCTGACGGGTGTATATGACGACGGTATGCCGGTAGCCTTCTACCGGAACTGATCTGCCTTCTGCACAATATTAAAAGGGTAAAAGACAACGATTGAATGTCTTTTACCCTTTTTTTATATCCCGTTTTTTTAACCAAATCGTACTTTTACCAGAACCAGGGGACATCCGCGGCTGTTCTTATCGCATACGTTTCCAAATACAAATCCTACCAGTACCCGGCATGGCCTATTTACCTGCATATCGCCTGAAGTTGTACCGCAACTTTAAAGCCATAGACAGCACCGACTACCATGGTATCGTGCGGTATTATGAGCGCTTTGAAGATGCGATCGGTACGCTTGATATGGAGGAGTATTTTGACTGCACCCTGGCGTACACCGAGGCCTTGTTTGCCATCGGCAACTACGCACAACATATCGTGATGTGCGACCACCTGCTTGAGTTGGTGATCATGCAAAATATCCGGACCTGGGGAGGAGAGGACGTGTATGCGCGCCTGCTGTTCAAAAAAGCGGCAGCCCTGTACCAGTTACAGGAATACCCCAAAAGCGAACATATCCTGCGCGAACTGATCAAACTGCATCCGCGCGACCGGGTGCCCGTGCGGTTCCTGCGCGCCTGCCTGTTGCGGCAAAAACCCGCCTGGCTTTCTGTTACCCGCAGTGCCACTATCCTGCTCCTTTTTCTGGCTGTTGCGGTGATCGCACTCGAACTCTTTGTCGTGCGCCCCTTTTTCCCCGACTTTTACCATACCGCATTGCTGCTGCATAACGTACTCCTTGTAGGCGGCATAGCCGTACTGGCAGCCGGTGAGTTCAGCCACGGCTGGCGATGCTTCCATACCGCCCGCCGGTTTGCCCGTAACATGTGCCGGAGGAAAAAGCAAAATTAAGAACACGTACGGCCTCCTTCCCGAAATCAAATCAATCCCCCCTTCCGCACCACAATTTCCGACCCTTCTGCCAGGAAGACGGATAGCGGTTCTGCATCGGTCAGGAACCCGTATTCAGGTCCATATACCTGTCCGAAATCAACGGAACAATGGTGTGACCTCACCGGGTATACCTGCCAGGATGGATGCTCCACCTGATACTCCATACTGCGCCGGGCATCCCATTGGGCATAGCCCCAGTAGTGTTCTGTAATGAATTCCGCTTCGCTACCCGGCACGAGATTTTCCGGCTGGTTCGCAGCCGTTACACCAAATACCTGGTCGCGCCCCTGCTCTGTCCAGCGGTAGTCTACTTCCAGACGGTCCGGCCCTTCCGCCCAACGGTGGGCCATACGGCGGGCTACATAGCGTTCGCGGTACAGGGTATTGGCTACCCAAACAATAGCCGGCCTGGGCACGATCTCCCGGATAAATACGACGCCGCGTTTCCAGCCCAGCTGCGGGTCATGCCGGCGCACATAGAACCGCAGGTTGACCTCTTCAAAATGTACATGGAACGGGATTTTTAGCCCCAACACACGGGTGTCGCGGAACATGAAACCCACCAGGCTGACGTAACAGGTGTCATTCCAGAAATCCAGTTCGGTATGTGCCGGCAGGTAAGGCGACAGAAGTGCCGGATCGATCTTGTAGTTGAACAGTACCAGCCGGCGCCAGGCCGCAGTCAGAAAAACAGACATTTGAAAGGCAAAATGTAAAATTCAAAATGTAAAAATAAGAAGGGTCTTGCCGATTGAAGGCAATTGGGGGGATTTAACACACCGGATTTCCCTCTGTTAGCCACCTCCCTTTATACTTTTGCATTTTAAATTTTACATTTTGCCTTTCCATCCGGTCTATCTTTGCCGAAAAATATGAACGATATGCCCAACCTGACCACATTCCAACAACAGATCCGCGCCGGTATTCCGGCCACGCTGCCCGCACCCAGGCCGATCGATCCGACGGTAAGCCATGCGCCACGCCGGGTGATCGAAGGGGTGTTGTCGGAAGACGAAAAGATACTCGCCATCCGGAATGCCCTGCGGTATTTCCCAACGGAATGGCACGAACCATTGGCAGCCGAATTCGCCGAAGAACTGGAGCGCTACGGCCGTATCTACATGTACCGGTTCCGGCCGGCCTACCCGATGCATGCCCGCCCGGTCACCGACTACCCGGCCCGGTCGCACCAGGCTGCAGCCATCATGCTGATGATCCAGAACAACCTGGATCCCAAGGTCGCCAAGCACCCGCACGAACTGATCACCTACGGCGGCAATGGGGCGGTATTCCAAAACTGGGCACAATACCTGCTGACGATGCGCTACCTGTCGGAAATGACCGATGAGCAGACGCTGGTGCTGTATTCCGGCCATCCGCTGGGCTTGTTCCCCAGTCATCCGGAGGCCCCCCGGGTGGTTGTGACCAACGGCATGATGGTGCCCAACTATTCCCGTAAAGAAGACTGGAACCGCTTCAACGCCCTGGGAGTAACCCAATACGGCCAGATGACAGCCGGTTCGTTTATGTACATCGGTCCGCAGGGCATCGTGCACGGCACCACCATCACCCTGCTCAATGCCGGCCGCAAAATGGGCCTGGGCGATAAGGACCTGCGCGGTCGGGTCTTCGTCACCAGTGGACTTGGCGGCATGTCCGGTGCACAGGCTGGTGCGGCTGTGATCACCGGTTGTGTGGGCGTGATCGCCGAAGTGGACGGCGATGCGGTCCAACAACGGATCACCGATGGATACATCCAGCCGGAGAATGTATTTACCGATCTGAGCGACCTGATCGTACGGCTGGAGGAGTGCCGCCGCAATAAGGAAGCCGTGGCCCTCATTTACCATGGCAATATCGTCGACCTCTGGGAGCGCTTTGTACAGGATGACATCCGGATCGAACTGGGCTCGGACCAAACCTCCTGTCACAATATCCAGGATATGGGCTATTGCCCCGCCGGCTATACCTTTGAGGAGGCCAAAGAACTGCTGATCCGGGATAAAGCCACATTCATGGAGGCCGTTGCCACCTCCCTGCGCCGCCACACGGATGCCGTGAACGCCATGGCCGCGCGCGGGATGTATTTCTGGGATTATGGCAATGCCTTTCTCAAGGAAGCCGGCGACGTGGGTGCTGCAGTGTTCAAACCCGGCCACAAACCGCTCGCTCCCGGCGAGATCAGCGTGCTGGAGTCACCCTATCGCTACCCTTCCTATGTGGAAGACATCATGGGGCCGCTGTGTTTTGATTACGGGTTCGGTCCGTTCCGCTGGGTATGCTGTTCCGGCGATCCGGCCGATCTGCAGAAAACAGACGCGATTGCCGGCGATGTACTGGAGCAAATGCTGAAAGAAAGTAACCCTGAAATACACGGGCAGATCAACGACAACCTGCTCTGGATCCGATCGGCGCAGCAAAACCTGCCGGTGGTAGGCTCGTATTCACGCATCCTGTACGCCGATGCCGAAGGCCGGATGCGTATTTCCAAGGCCTTTAATGAAGCAATCGCCCGAGGTGAGCTGGCCGGCCCGGTCGTACTGGGCCGCGACCACCACGATGTCAGCGGTACTGATTCGCCTTTCCGCGAAACCGCCAACATTTATGATGGCTCCCGCTATACTGCCGATATGGCGGTGCATAATGTGATCGGCGACAGTTTCCGTGGCGCCACCTGGGTCAGCCTGCACAACGGCGGCGGCGTAGGCTGGGGTGAAGTGATGAACGGCGGGTTCGGCATGGTGCTCGACGGCACTCCCGAAGCCGACCGGCGCCTGCACGCCATGCTGTTCTGGGACGTCAACAATGGAATTGCCCGCCGCGCCTGGGCCCGCAACCCGCACGCCCTGTCTACCATCCGCCGCACCATGGATGCTTATCCGGACCTGCAGGTAACAGTGCCAAACATGGCAGACGAAGAGGTGGTGCGGAAGGCGCTGGGAAAAACGGTTTGATAAAAATTGGAAAAGAAAAATTTCAAATTTGAAATTTGAAAAGGTGCGCAAATGGTAGCACCGTGTATTTTAGTTGCCAACCCGGCGTCCGGTCTCTGGATCCGTCATTTGGGCCAGCCCGGTCCCCGACCCGCCCTTTTCAAATTTGAAATTTTTCTTTTCCAATTGTAATTTACTCCCCTCACTGCACCACCACCACCAACTTCCCATCCAAGCTGCAGGCCAGCCGGGTGATGCTTTTGACGCCATACTGTTTCAGGTCGGCGATCTCTTTCCATTCCTGTTGCCGGCGGGGTTGGTACTGGTACAGTTTGGTCCCGTTGCCGACGATAAAGGTGCCGTCGGGCAGTACGGTGAAGTCTTCACTGCCCGGAAGCGTGCGTACCAGGATGTCGGTGCCTTTCAGCACAGGATCGTAACTTTTCAGAAACCAGATCGAATCGGTGGCCTTATGCACATAAGCCAGGCGGCCATCGGGCATTTTCTGCAGACAGCGCCCGATATTAAAGGCAATACGCACCGGCTTCTGGCCTTCGATGCCAACCAGGGCCAGTGCATGCGGCGCATTGTCCTCTCCGACCTGGAATACGGCAGCCAGCGTATCGCGCAGCCAGCAATGGTATCCAATATTGGTGATATTGGGAAATATGGGCCGGCCATTGTCCGAACGGTCGCATGGGAATGCCCACAGCCGCTGCCCGATACCTTCCTCTACCCGCACTGCCGAAAACTGCCGCCCGCCTGGCATGAGGGTTGGCGAGTACTCCGGGGTTTTGGTGGCCGTGATGCGGGTTGTCGTACGGCGCAGGAGATCCAGGGCAAAAATATCTGTCTGGGTGGTATCGGCTGGGTCCTGCATGGTCAGGTACAGTTCCGAGGAACTGAAAAACTGAGGCTGGTTGTTGTACCCCTTCGGATTGAAACCGGTCAGAAAACGCGGAGCAAAGGGATGCCAGGTACTATCCGGTTTCTGGTTCAGCGAAAACAGAACAAGATCAAAGTGGTCCAGGTGCTGGGCATTGACGACTGGCAGCCAGCCCAGCAGGAGTGATAAAAGGGCGACGACAATTCTCATTCTGCGAAGATAAACGGATGAGTACGATGTAAAAGGCAAAAGGCAAAATGTAAAATGTAAAATGTAAAAGGGACCGGCCGGGGTACTGAAACTATCGTGCCTTGCAGCCACCTGGTTTCAGTCGCGGAGGCCTCCCTTTTAAATTTCCACCTTTACATTTTGCCTTTTAACTTTTATAGTCGGTCAGGTTAAGTTCCAAGTCGCAAAGATCCAGGTCGCCAGGATCATTGGAAGCAATAATGAGCAGGCGGTCGCCGGCATGGTCCCGGACCAGGTTTTTGAACCACGCAACCGCACGGACGTCGAGGTTGGTCGTCGGCTCGTCGAGCAGCACGACCGGAGTGTCCGAGCAGATGGCCAGGGCCAGTTTGACCCGTTGTTTCATACCGGAGGAAAAAAAACGGAGCTCCTTGTGGCGGGAACGCGGCAGGTCCAGTAATTCGTAAACTGTTTCGGGAGTGAAGGGCGGGCGGAAGGGCTTCAGGCGGTGGTGAAAAGCCAGCGTTTCTCCAAGGGTGAATTCTTCGATCAATTCGATGTAGGGCGCAGCGTAGCTGATCTTTTGGTAGGTCAGCTCGATATCTGTTTTTTTACCGTCCTCTTCAAATGCGATCCTGCCTTTGGACAGGGACAGATGCCCGGAAAGCACCTGCATCAGGGTGGACTTACCCGAACCATTGGGGCCAAGCAGGGCATAACGTCCGCCTGCCTGAAAACGGAAAGTCAGCCGGCGGAAGATCCAGTCGAACCGGTAGCGTTTTCCGGCATCTGTGAGTTGAATATCCAGCATCCGTACGCAATGACAGGGGTTATGTTAGTCCAGTGCCGGCTCGGCAACCCGACCGGCGGCATTGAGCGAACGGAAACCTTTCATCAGGCCGCGCTTGGCGTCGCGCACGAAGGTGACGATCTCGTCGCGGAAGGGCGAGGATTCGATCTCCTGCTCGATCACCGACAGTGCCTTACGCGTGGCCAGGCCCCGCACAAACAGGATGCGGTAAATATCCTCGATATGGTGTGTCTGCTCGCGGGTGAACTTGGCGCGGTGCATACCGACGCGGTTGATACCGGCATAAGACAGCGGTTCCCGGGCAGCCATCACATACGGCGGCACATCTTTGCGGACCAGCGATCCACCGCCGATCATCACATGGCGCCCGATGCGCACGAACTGATGCACGGCCACCATACCGCCCAGGCGGGCATAGTCGTCGATGTCGATATGGCCGGCAAGCGTTACGTTGTTGGCCAGAATGCAGCCGTTGCCGATGATGCAATCGTGCGCCACATGTACATACGCCATTAGCAGGCACCGGTCGCCGATCACGGTACGGCCGGCCTCGATGGTGCCGCGGTTGAGCGTACAACATTCACGGATCGTCACTTCATTGCCGATCTCGAGGGTGGTATTTTCGCCTTTATACTTCAGGTCCTGCGGGATCGCACTGACCACCGCTCCCGGAAAGATCTTACAGTTGTCACCAATACGGGCCCCATTGAGGATCGTAACATTATTGCCAATCCAACAGTTGTCGCCAATGACAACGTCTTCTTCTATGACTGTAAAAGGCTCGATTTTGACGTTTTTCCCAATTTGTGCTTTGGGATCGATAACGCGCAAGCCATTGGTATAGCTCATGGAATAAGCTGTGTTTAAAAAGTGCAGGTCAGGCACAGGGCCCCGGGCCGGCAAACCGGCCCGTCCCGTTCACTTTTCCGGTTAAAAAATTCTCACGCCCCATTGGCGCTGGCGTCCTTGTTCCGGCGGACGACCTGTGCCGTGAGTTCCCCTTCCGAGACGATCTTGTTACCGACATAGGCAGTACCCTGCATATGAACAATACCGCGTCGAATGGGTTCGAGAAGTTCCATCTTCAGGATTAAAGTATCACCCGGGATCACTTTGGCTTTAAACTTGGTATTCTCGATTTTCAGGAAATACGTGTCCCAGTTGCCGGGGTCGTCCATATTATGCAAAGCCAGGATGCCGCCGGTTTGCGCCAGAGCTTCGATCTGCAATACTCCCGGAAAAATAGGGTTGTTGGGGAAGTGCCCCTGGAAGAAGGGCTCATTCATCGTGATATTCTTTATTCCCACGACATGGTTGTCCGTGAGTTCTATGATCTTGTCAACCAGCAGGAACGGAAACCGGTGCGGGAGCATCGTGCTGATCTGGTTGACATCGTACAGGGCTTCTTTGGAAGGGTCATACCTGGGAATACCCAGCAACCGCCGGGCTTCGGTCAGGTGCTTTTTCAGGATCTTGGCAAATTCCACATTGGCAGTATGACCGGGCTTGGTCGCCACGATCTTGCCGCGGATCGGTTTCCCGATCAGGGCCAGGTCGCCAATCACATCCAGCAGTTTATGCCGGGCAGGCTCGTTCTGGTAGTGCAGTTTGACGGTGTTCAACACACCTTCCGAATCGACCTTGATCGATTGTTTGCCCAGTTTTTTCGCCAGGACATCCAGATCCGCCTGATCCATTTTGCGGTCGGCGATCACAATGGCGTTTTCCAAATCTCCGCCTTTGATCAGCCCCATTTCCATCAGCTTTTCCAGTTCATGCACGAACACAAAGGTGCGACACGGCGCGATCTCCGTGGAGTATTCGGTCATATCGTGCAGGGCTGCATACTGCTGGCCCAACACCTTGGAATCGAAATCGATCATTACAGTAGCCTCAAAGGTATCCGATGGCAAGGCCAGCAACTCAATGCCCAGGATCTCATCCTTGTACGAGATCGGCTCAGTGATGATAAAATACTCCCGGTCCGCTTCCTGCTCCTCCTGGCCGGCTGCTTCCAAGGCCTGGACAAAAGGCATGGAGGTACCGTCCATGATCGGCATTTCCGGACCATCGATCTCCATCAGTACGTTATCGATGCCCAGCCCCGTAAGCGCCGAAAGCACGTGTTCGACCGTAGCGATCTGCGCTTCCCCGCGCCGCAAGGTGGTCCCGCGGTTGGTGGAAGCCACCCACTTCACGTCGGCTGGAATAACGGGCTGCTCCGGCAGGTCGATCCGCTGAAAACGGAAGCCTTGATTGACCGGAGCAGGTTTGAACGTCAGCGTAACGGATTTACCCGTATGCAACCCTACCCCCTTGACCTGGGCAGAGCGTTTAATGGTTGTTTGCTTCATAAACCGGTAATAGGTGGTTAGAAGCACAAAGTTACAATGCTCCCGGTGGAATTCTACTACGACATTTGCAGTACTGCCAGCATTTGGGCGTTTTGCCGGCTACAGGCAGCCTAAACGGCAGAATTTCCCTTTAGATCAAACGAATAGGGGCACTAAAACGATGCCTGGCGGGGTAAAAGCGGCTGAAATCTAAATTGGTCGTTTACCAGCCCCAGGCAGATGCCCAAATAGCAAAGAGTACCAGGGCGGCTACCAGTAACACAGCAGAGATGATCAGAATTGCTTTGGCAATGGCTTTCGATTTTCGGTTTTCTTCACCGAACAGTATAATAAAAGCGAGCACAACGCTGACCAACCAGGCTATGCCTGCCAATCCGGAAATAAAAGGAACCGGAATCAAAGCAAGGACACCCCAACTGATAAACAGGATAAGCGCGATCCGTGCCAGCTTACTGGCCTTCTCGCCTTCGGGCACCTGCTGCTTCAGGGCTTTTTTCGCCTGCCGGAACATCCGGACCTTTTTGAACAGCCCGGGCTTCTTCACATTTTCCCGGGAGCGCATGGCCAACCCGTCCTGCCAGGATTGCTCCGTAACAGGCGGAACGTTTTCCATGGTGGCATAACCGCGCACCGGAACTAAAAGGGATAAAAACAACAAGGCTGATACGCCGAGCGGAAATACTTGGTAAACCTGTTTCATTGTATGTGGTTTTAACGCTTGTTCAGGCTATAAATGTAACACCAGGCTATTGCACACCAATCTTTTCGGCGTATATATTTTCTGAGACCACATGCCCCGGGCAGAGCAGGCAAGGAATGTAACCGGCCCACACCCCAACATAAATGCATCCCTAAGTAAAAGGCTATGTACCATACTACTCCCCCCTGCGCCGCTGCCATTCCGACTCCAGCAGCGCCGCCAGTTCCGTCTTGTCGTATTGCAGCGCATTGGCGTTGATCGCCAGCGGAGAGCCGTAAAGTTTGTGGTTGGCCTCCATACCCATTTTTATGACACTCCCCGCCCGGGCGGTATATTTTTCCGGATCGGCCACATCGATCATAATGAAATAAGTGGAACCGATGCGCTGCTGCCGCATGCCGGTAATGTCGCCCCATTTGATCAGGCCAACGCTTACGCCGCTGGTATTGTCGGTAATACCGGCAGCATCGATGATCAGGCCGGGCCGGTCGTCCGCCAGTTTGCGCAACAGGTACAGGGTGCTCAGGCCAAAAAACACCGCGCCGGTAATGCCGACGCCGCGAATAAAGTTTTCACTGGTGAATAATTCCGAGCGCAGGGGGCCGGGTGCATAGGCCATCCAACCGGCCAGCCCGGTCATGATGATGCCGCCGAGGAACACCAGGGTCAGTTTTTGTTTGCTCAGGGGGAGCGCTATGGAGGTGGAATTCGTTTCCATGGCGAGGGTGGTCAGGAAGGTGAATGGAATTTACGAAGATTGTCCGTTACAAAGGCGATGTGGGACAATTGCAACCGCCCCCGCCAGAGTACATTTATGTTCAATCTATGAAAGGTACGAATATATTGGAAACCGGATTTGCAGCGGCTGTAAAAGGGCTGGCAATGGCTATCCTGACCGTTGCAGTACCGCTGGCATTGCTGATCGCCTTGGCGGGAGCCTTTGGCCAGGGAGAGGTATACCGGCGGGTATAGAAGCATCACCGCTCCCAATACCATCCATCCAGCCTATCCAACAAGCGCTTGTCCGAAAAACCCGACTTGTTCGTCAGCACATAACTTGCTACGCCTAACTCCGGATAGATCCGCAGCTCCAGGTAAAACCCGCCGCCACCGCCGGCATGGTGTACATACTTCCGGCCCTCCAGCTGCCCGGTGTGCCAGCCGAGCGCATACCCGGAAGGTTCTCCATTGGCCAGCGGCTGTTCGGTGAACATGTCCGTTTTCGACTGGTCGGAAAGGATGCCGTTCTGCGGACGCAGGAGCTCCCGGAGGTATTGTTCCAGGCCTGTCGGGCTGGCCAGTAAACCGCCGTAGGCCGCCCCGTTCAGACAGGTCCGTTTGAATGGGATTAGCTTTCCCTGCCGGGGCTCCGTGTATTTCTTCTTATCCAGCAAAAACCCGAGGATCAGGCCCGAAAAACCGGCGCTGTGATAGCCGGTCACTGCCCGGTCGGCCGACCACTTAAAACCGATACCTGCATTGCCTTTCAGGACGTGCTTCAGGATATACGCCTGATACGGCTGCCCGGAAACCGCTTCGATGACTTCGCCGAGCAACAGGTAATTCAGGTTGGAATAGGCTGCCTTGCGCCCGGGCTTGTACCTGACCCGGGCATGAGTGCGCAGCGTTTGGGTACTAAAGGCCCGGTAGTCAAAACCCGGATCTTCCTCTTCCAGGTGCACCCATCGTACCGGCATGGGATTGTTGAGCCCCGACTGATGCGCCAGCAGTTGCCGGATCGTAATACTGCCCAGAAAGGGATATTGCGGCAGGTAGGCTGAAACAGGATCGTCGAGCTGCAGTTTTCCCAGCTGCTGCAATTGCAGGATCGCCGCTGCCGTAAAGGTTTTTGTAATGCTGAACAGTGCAAACTGGGACTGTGTATCGATAGGGTACTGTTCGCGGATACTCCGAAAGCCCCGGGCATACTTGTACAAGACCGAATCGGCAGATACGATGGCATAATACACCGCCGGAGCATCGACCAGGTTTGAGATAATCGGGACATCCCGGGTCTGACCGTTGGCCAGAAACGGGAGTGCCATGGAAAGGAAGTACAGCGGTTTCATTTGTTTTTAGGGCAAAGTAAATAAAGCCCGGCCTGCTGACTTACAGCAAACCGGGCTTTTTCAGACATACTTAATTCAATACTTCAAACGCTTCTGTTTCCGGCCCGATCAAAAAGGGACAAAAACGACTACTGAAGTTGCTGCTACCGGTGTAGCACCTGAAAGGGTAAAATCAAAACGCGCATTATTATTCGTCAGCGTGATGGTGTTATTGCCTAAGACATATGTAAATGTTTCCACAGGGCGCAAGGTGTCTGCAGGGGTAAAGATCAGGGTGCTGTTGCTTCCTACGCTTACTGCTGCGTCATACTCCTCTACCGGGTTGTTTTGAAAATCAACCCAGGTTCTGGTATTGCCACCAGAAAGCATGGTGTAGCGTATCGCTCCTCCGGCGCCGATAAATTCCAAACTTTCCGAAGCGTTGGAATTATTTGTGAATGTGGCAGAAGTCGCCTTCCAGGTACCTTCAAAATCCTTGATGGTAACCTGGGTGGTTGGCTCAGCGTCGTCACTCTTACTACAACCAAATGTAGAAATGACCAATACGCTCAGGAATAATAATGACAGAGATTTCATAGTACCAGTTTTTGTGATGGATGAAATCGAATTACAAGGTTCACCCGATCCAGTTATTTGATAAGCCAAAGGTCCGGGGATCCTGCCGGGAGGGCATGTCTGCATGTTTCAAAAGCATGTCTGTTTGTTTCAGCGGCCTGAAAACGGCCGTTTTGAAGGTGTCGAATGGAGCTGGCTTCTAAAAAACCAGCAGGCCTTTTTGCTAATAGTATTTCCGGACCCAGTGGACAGAAATGCGATCCCCCCCCTGCCCGCCTCAAGGGGGGAACCGCGCTTGGGTGCACCTCCACAGTAGGATGCCCGCCTTTTCCCCTTGAGGGGTGCATGGGGGTGAATAAATTGACTGTGGCTTATCCTGAAGCGTGAACCAGCCTGAATCCAAAACTTTTAACAGGCGCTTATTTCTGGTTACTTGTTCCGGTAATCGCTTGGCGCTATCCCGAAGGCTTCTGCGAACACCCGGCTGAAATGTGCCTGGGTTTTGAATCCAATCATATAAGCAACTTCACTTACATTGAATTCACCTGAAGCAAGCAGTTCTTTTGCTTTCTCCAACCGGATCTTCCGGATAAGATGCGAGGTAGACTCCCCGGTAAAGGCCGTTAACTTTCGATGCAGTTGGGCACGACTCACATGAAGGTGTTCGCATAATTGTACAATGCCAAACTCTTCCTCATCCAGGTGCTCCAGTATGATGCCTTTAACCTTTACTAAAAAGGCATTCTCCATTTCAGGGAGCGCGCTGATGGATTGTGTAAAATCCGATTCCGCATACCGCTTTTGGATCTCTGCCCGCAACGTCATTAAGTTCTTCAGCCGGACCAGTAGCTCCGTCCGGTTAAATGGCTTCGCGAGGTAAACATCCGCACCGTGTTGGAGACCTTCAATCTTAGAGTTTACATCTGCCTTGCCGGTCAGCAGAATAATCGGGATGTGGCTTGTCCTTTCATCCTGTTTGAGCGTTTGGCATAGCTCAAAACCATCCTTGCCGGGCATCATGACATCGCTTATAATGATATCCGGAATAAGCTCGATCGCTTTTTCAATGCCTTCAAGACCGTCCCTGGCACGAACGATCCGGTAATCGCTTTGGATGCTTACCGTAATATAATGCGACACGTCGGCATTATCCTCCACCACTAATACGAGTGGAATATTTTGGTCCTGTTCCAGATACCGATCTTCGTATACTTCCAAAGCATTCAAACTTTCGGACCATTCTTCGGATGGTATTGAACGTGCCGTTTTATGTAGTGGCGCCTTGTTGGTGATGGGCAACCGCACCGTAAACGTGCTGCCTGAATTGACCACACTTTCAACGGTTATCGTCCCTTTCAGTAGTTTAACCAGCTCTTTTACCAATGCCAGCCCGATGCCGGTACCCACGCCTCCGCCCCGGGGACTCTTTGGATCGCTAACCTGGTAAAACCGGTCGAAAATGCGCTCCAGTTCATCCGGTTTAATGCCAACCCCGGTATCAGCCACTTTTATCTCTGCATACGGTTCGTTGGATTCACCTGAAACCTGACGCACCTCAATAAAGATGTCGCCATTTGAGGGCGTGAATTTGATGGCATTTGATACCAGGTTGTTTAGGATATATGAAATCTTATCCACATCATAATCCATCATGATTTCGGCTTCCTGCGGAGAAAAATGGATGTGGATATTTTTTTCTTTTGCATAGGATTGAAAGGACTCCAGGCGATACTTCAAATAATCTACAATATTCCCTTGCTGATTATTTACATCCAAACGGCCGGATTCTACTTTCGCCAGTTCGAGCATCTGGTTAACGAGGTTCAGGAGGTTCCGGCCATTCCGGTCAATCATTTTACTGGCATGCTGCACTTTGTCCAGTTCGCCGTTTTCCGCATAATCCGGCACGGCATCGTTCATTCCAAGCATAACGGTTAACGGCGTTCTGAACTCATGCGTGATATTGGTATACATCCTTGTTTTTACCTTATCGAGTTCTTTTACCCGGGCCGCTTCGAGCCTGTCGTATTTTCGGCGAAGGATCGCTTTATAGAGCATGCCCACACCTGCTGCAAACAGTATGAGATATAGTGCAACTGCCCACCAACGCAAATACCAGTACTGCAGCACGACGACCGGTATGGCAATTTCATTTAACGCATCAACCTTATGAGGCCCCTTGGCTTTTGCGCGAAAAACATATTTCCCTGGCGGAACTTGCACGTAACGCGCCTGATTGGTATTGCCATCATTTATCCAGTCATTGTCCAGGCCCTCCATCAAATGAAAGTATTGGTTTGCACCACCATACCGGGCAAGTTGGTACGTGAATGATAGCGTTTTTTCATCCGGGCCAACGCAAATTTCATTTTCTATTGCATAAGGCAGGTTTTGAAGGCGCGTGTAGACATTCGCTTTTTGATCGTATTTGGAAACTTCAACCAGGTTGAGCCGTCCTTTTTTTTCGCTGGAAATTTTAAAGGTGGAAGGGTCGAAACCGACAATCCCATTTTTCCCGCCAAAGTAGAAGTTGCCCGCTTTAGTCTTCAGATAAGACCAGTTATTGAAATGGTTATTGGGCAAACCCTGTTCCGTATTGAAATTAACCATCTGTAAGGTCTCGGGATCAAACTGGCACAACCCATTGCTGGTTGCCAACCAGAGATGCGTTTCAGCGCCAAGTGTGCTTCCGACAATATTGGAAGGCAGTCCGTCTTTCCTGGAATACGTCGTACGCTTTTTTGTCTTTGGGTTATAGCGTATTAAACCCTTATTCGTAGATAACCAGAACTCGTTTTTCCATTTTAAAATATTTGTAATCAGGACATCATACTTTTCCTGATGTGAAAATATTTCAAGCAGGGAAACCGTCCTGTTTTTACAGTCAACGACATAAACTCCGTTATCACAACTTGCGTAAATGGCATCAGAAGTTGCATCGTATGAAGCAAACTTAAAATCGGCGTTTACAGAAAGCGGCGGCATTTCAGTCTTTACAGCGATCAGCGTGTGCTTCGCCCTGTCATAGATGCTGAGTTTTTCCGGGTCACACCACCATATGTTTTCAGCGGCATCTTCAAATATTCTGGGCCAATATTTTTTAAAAGGATCGGTATCGAAACCTTTCGCCAATACAGACTCCGGGATATCAAAAACCTCAGATGCTCCGGTTTTAATATTGATTTTGATCAGCTTATCAGCCTGGTTTGCCCATAAATGCCCGTCGCTACCTAAAAAAGCAGAATAGAACTCTTTATCGGTTTCCCTTCCTTTTGTGGTTTTTAATTTCCAGTCAAACTTTTTTGTTTTCCGGCTTGCCAGATCAATACTAAAAAGGTCGTGGTTATTTTCTTTTACCAACAAAGATCCCGGGCTCAGTTCTATAATATCCCGCGCAGAGAATGATTCCTGGTTTTGAACACCCGGACCTGTATGCACATTAAGGTATGTATTAAAAAAGGTCGATTTTTTCGAAAAACGCACAGCACCCAAAAAATGACCATTCCAATACCCTCCTTCATTATCCACAAAAAAATGATACATAATCTGGATACCCGTTGATTTCCGGAACATGGGATCCACGAACTTTTCTATTGAACCTGTTTCGCGGTTAAAATGGTAAAGTGCCTGATCGTCCTGATAAAACCAGATATTATCCAGATTGTCCAACGTAATTCTTTCTATTTGAGCGATATCCACTTCATTGGGTATCCTGAAATTTTTCAACGTTGAAGCAGTGTTAGACGGATACCAAAAATTTCGCTGTCCGTCTATGGGCAGCGCGCTATCCGGCTGTGTTCCTGTTCCGGCGCTTGCAATATTGTAGTACGTGGCTTTATCCCTGGCCAGGTCTACCAAGTAATATCCCCTTCCCATTCCCCAAAGCCAGATCTTCCCATCCGGACCTTCTGTAAAGTAGTCTATCCGCCCTTGCGTCGGCACATCGATCAAATGTTCGAATACATTCGTATCAAAATTGAATTTCCAGAGCGAGGTGTTTGTTTCTTTATTTTGCTGCGCTTCCTCTTGAAACAGTACCAGGAAAGCCCCATTATCCAAGGCCCTGAAAGCTTTCATTTCTGCAGCACGCATATCTGCCTTTGCCCCCTTTTTGATAAAGGACGTCACCCGGTGAATACTACCCGTAGCTAAATGCAACCTGTTAAAAACCCGGTCATCGCTATACGCCCAAATATTTCCGTCATGATCTTTGGAAACACGCTTTATGGTATTGCTGCTTATGGAGTTCGAGTCGGTTTCAGCATGTGTGTATGTGACAAAATCAGTTCCGTCATAGCGCCTGAGCCCGGTGTGCGTAGCGAACCATAACAGCCCCTGGTCGTCCTGGGTGATATCATATACCCAGCGAAAATTCATTCCATACCCTTTGGTATAGTGGTCTATATGGATATTACGCTGCCCAAAAGTGTTTCCTACGCAGCATGCTAAAAAAGAAAAAAAGAAAAGCGTTTTTAAATTGCACATTTAGAAAACGGCTTTAACAGTCAACCAATTTAGTTTTTGAAAGCGGTTGAAACCCGGGGGCATTAGGTTCGGGCGAATGAAAATACACAAAAAAAGCAAAAGCGGGAAGATTGGTATTGGAAGTATGCTATTTGGAGTTTTCAGATTTTATCCTCTCCCACAAAACTTGAACGATATTAGTCTGTAAACTAGTGCAGGTTAGCGCTTTGCCTGAAGCCAATTTCGCTCCGTAGGAGCGGGGTTCACGTCTTTATATTCCAGCCCTAAAAGATACTGTCAAATTTAGTGGAACAGGGCAAGGTCTTCAGACTCATGCTCTTTTGAGTCTTCAGACTCGAAAGTCCTGTCTCGCGGACTTAGTCCGCAGACAAAATTGTTTGGACCAAGTCCGATGGATACCTGTCCAAAGCCTGAAGACTTTGGACAGCAGGACAGCAGGGCACTTCCATCCCGTACAACCTATCCCCCCGACAGTTCCTGCACCTTCTCCCGAATAATTTCCAGCAACAGCTCCACCTGCTCCAAATGCGTCCGGAAGATCACCACCGCCACCCGTATCCAAAAGATGCCGTCTATCGTCGTGGACGACAGGAACACGCGTCCGTCCTGCTGGATCGCCCGGATCAGTTTTTGGTTGAATGCATTGGCGTCTCCCCCTCCGGGGATATACCGGAACATAGCCACGGACAACTCGGGCTCCGGACCGACCTCAAAGCCCGGCACTTCCCGGATCGTTTCATAGAAATAGCGCGCCAGGTATAGTTTTTCCTCCAGTGCGGCACGAAACGGTTTCAGGCCAAACAGTTTCAGCGGCAGCCAAAGGCGCATGCCGCGAAAGTGTTTGGTGAGCTCCGGTGAGATATCTGCCGGTGAAAGTTCTTCGTCGGCGTCAAAGGTATCCTGCATGTAATCCGCCAGGTAATGAAACGCCTGTACGAGTTGCGTTTTGTCTTTGACCAGGATGGCGCCGGTGCCAAACGGGAGAAAAAGGGTTTTGTGGGGGTCCAGGGTGATCGAATCGGCGGCTTCGATCCCGCTGAACAGGGCCTGCATGTCCGGTACCAGTTTGAAGAAGCCCCCGTATGCGGCATCCACATGCAGCCAGAGCCCGTATTTTTTGGCCAGCGCCGCGATGGGGGCCACCGGGTCGATGGCGCCGGTATTGGTAGTGCCGAAGGAAGCATTGATAAAGAACGGCCGCAAGCCTTTTTCCCGGTCTTCCACAATGGCCTGCTCCAGCGCCGGCACGGAGAGTCGAAGCCCGTCATCCAGGGGTATATACCGCAGCTGTGCTTCCGACAGCCCGGCGATCCGGACGGCTTTCTGGATGGAGTGGTGGGCCTGCTCCGACAGGTAAAGCACGGAGGTTTCGATATCCCGGGCTTTGATCCGGTGCGCTTCCCGGGCCGTGACGATCGCCACTAGGTTGGAAATGGAGCCCCCGGAGGTCAGGTTGCCGGTGGCGGCATCCGGATAGCCCATCAAGCGGCACATCCAGCGGATCAGCATATTCTCCAGCCGGACGGCGCCCGGCGCCGCAAAAAAGACCCCGGCATAACGGTTGTCCACCGCAGCGATGTAATCGCCCAACGCGGAAGGGTACAGCCCGCCGCCCGGGATATAGCCCATGTGGCCGCCCGAGGTGGGGTTGATGCCCACCTGGTCGATATTTTGGGTGGCGCTTTCCAGTAAAGCGGATAGATCGGTGGCTTCTTCAGCGATGTCCAACTGGTAAATATCCTTCCCGTTTTCCTCCGAAGCCACATACGCTTTTGCGGTATCCAGCCCTTCGATAAAGGTATTGGCGTAGTCCAGTACGGCAGTGTTCCACTGGTCGCGTTGGTGTTGGGGCGGATCGAGGAGCCGGGCGGTTTTTTCGAGTGCTTTTATTTTGTCGAGCATGGTGGGTGTTATACGCTTGTTGGGTAAGTTGTGCCCGGCAAAATAAGTTAATTTGACTATCCGCATATTGTACCCAAAGGCCAAACCAAGAAACGCGGACTGCTCGTGAGGGTCTGCGACCC
>SBHD01000261.1 GCA_006226345.1 Bacteroidota bacterium
CTGCCCTGAAGACCAGCCGGAATAGCCGACAAAAAAACGGATATCACCGGGTTTGACCAGATGCTGGGTGATCAGAAATTTGAGTTTTTCAAAATCGCCACCCCACCAGACGCCATCGGCAACTTTTACACTTTCCTCCAACAGATCACCAAGATTATGGATGTAGTGTAGGGTGTCGGTCTGTACCGGTCCGCCGTAAAAGATATCTGCTTCGAATTCAGGGAAATCAGCGATCAGTTCGTTGATCCCCATATCGATGTTCTTGTTCAGGATAAATCCTACAGTGCCTTCCTTGTGGTGCTCGCACAACAATACAACTGCCCGCTTAAAGTAGGGGTCAGCCATAAACGGCTCCGCTATCAGTACCTGTCCGCTTTTTATGATCGTGTTTGCAGCCATAGCCAATCTCGCTTTACAAGCATTAACGAATGTAGGGAAGAAATCCGCTTTTGCGCAAGGGGTAACGCATTATTTCTATCCGAATTATCCGGAGGCAGGCGTTTTTCTCCGGCAAGCGAACGATCCCGTTATCGCTAAAACAAATACTAAAGGGCATCTGTTTGCACTTCGCGGTTGATCTTGCGGATCATTCCACGAAGAACGGCACCGCCGCCCCCCACCTCGATAAAGGAGGTGATGCCACCGGCGATCATGTTCTCGATGGTTTGCGTCCACCGGACCGGCGATGTCAGTTGGGCGATCAGGTTGCTGCGAATCGCTTCCGGATCGGTCACCGGCTGTGCATTTACGTTTTGGTAAACGGCACAGGAAGGCTGGGAAAAGGCGGTGCTCCGGATCGCCTGAGCCAGTTCGTCCTGGGCAGGTTGCATTAGCGGCGAATGAAATGCGCCGCCTACGGCAAGCACGACCACCCGGCGTGCGCCAGCAGCCTGTAGTTTATCGACAGCCAGTTCGATACCCTTTTTTGACCCCGAAATGACCAGTTGACCCGGCGAGTTATAATTTGCAGGCACGACTACTTCCCCGGAGATTTCAGCGCATATCCGCTCCACATCGGCGTCTTCCATGCCCAACACGGCAGCCATGGTGCTTTCAGTGCGTTCGCAGGCCTTTTGCATGGCAAAGGCACGTTGGCTAACCAGTTTCAGCGCATCGGGGAAGGACAAGGCGCCGGCAGCGGCCAGTGCGGTAATTTCTCCGAGTGAATGACCGGCTACTGCATCTGCCTTAAACCCCTCGCCGGCAATCTTGGCCCGGATGATGCTTTCCAGAAAAACTGCAGGCTGGGTTACTTTTGTCTGAGTCAGGTCTTCTTTGGTACCGGTGAACATAATATCAGTAATGCGCCAGCCCAGGATCTCGTTGGCTTGTTCGAAAAGTTCACGTGCCTGGGTGTTGGAATCATACAGTTCCTTTCCCATGCCTTCAAATTGGGATCCCTGACCGGGGAATACGTATGCTTGCATTGGTTGAACGGTTAAATTTGATGGATTGCTCCCGGCCACAATTAACATTTACCGGGAGGTGTATGGCCGCAAAGGTAAAAAGCCTGGCGATAGGGAAAACGCTATTGTAGGAACATAAGTTGGAGTGCCTGCCAGAGTTGGCTTTTCAGGGTTTTGTTTTGGGCTAAAACCGATAAAGCATCGGCAAACAGAAAACTGACACCATAAAAGGAGAATGGCTGGTACAGCCGGGTATTGGTTTGCAAACCCAGTTGTTTTGGCGGCACTCCAAAAACCAAAACACGCTCTGCTTGTTTTTCTCGTATTACTGACAAAAAGGAGAATGGTTTTTGTTCGGGGATTTCCGCAAATAACGTATCTTTCTCCAGATTCAGCCCGGCCGCTGCCAGGATCTTTTCCAGAAAACCTGTATGCGCTGGAAATGCTGGTTCTGAAAGGCTTGCAACAAATACACGCCTGGCAAAACCCCCTTTGGCTATATCCTGTATTGACTGCTCCGGAATGAGGAAGATCTGGTCTTGTTCTGTATACATAAACCCTTGGATTTGTGTGGTCAGTCAGAGTGCTTCAAAATCGTGAAAAAAATATAATTGTCTGACCTTTGCGATTTTGCTAGTAATATATTTGGTATGCGCTTGAATTCCAAATTTGCTTTAAAATAAAATTTTTGAATTGGCGTAAAGTTACGTAACTTTGTCAGGTTCAAATAACCATGTTCACCCTGCAAACATCTTACAAACATGGCGTTAAAATATCCAATCTCTGTTACCCGTACCACTGAATCCCGGCTACCTACAGTCGACTTCGAAAACATACCATTCGGAAAAGTAATTTCCGATCATATGTTCATCGCGGATTTCAACGGTGAGCAATGGATAAACCCCCGTATCGAACCATTCCACAAGATGGAAATTTCACCGGCTAATCTGGCGCTGCATTATGGACAAAGCATCTTCGAAGGAATGAAAGCTTCCAAGCGCAATGGAGAGCCCGTATTGTTCCGTGCCGGCATGCATGCCCGCCGTATGAATGTTTCTGCTGAGCGCATGTGTATGCCGACCATACCGGAAGACCTTTTCCTGCAAGGGTTAAAAATGCTGATCGAACTGGACGGCGACTGGATTCCCGAACAGGAAGGCTATTCACTGTATGTTCGGCCGATCATGTTCGCGACAGATGAGTACTTTGGTGTGACGGCTTCCAAAACCTACCGTTTTCTGATCTTTACCGGCCCGGTTGGTCCGTATTATCCCAAACCGGTCAGCCTTTGGGTGGAAGAGGTCTTTACCCGTGTTGCCAATGGCGGTGCCGGTGAAGCCAAATGTGCCGGCAACTACGGTGCATCCCTGCTGCCTGCTCAACGTGCTAAAAATAACGGTTATGATCAGGTGATGTGGATGGACTCTGATGAGAAAAAGTATGTGCAGGAAGTCGGGACGATGAATCTCTTCTTTGTTATTGACGGCCGGGTGATTACGCCGGCTACTACCGGCACCATCCTTCGCGGGATCACACGGGACAGCTTCCTGACCCTGCTTAAAGATTGGGGCTACATCGTGGAAGACCGTCTGCTGAGTATTGCCGAGATCTCCGATGCCTATTGGCGCGGCACCCTGCAGGAATGCTTTGGTGCCGGGACTGCAGCTGTGGTCAGCCATGTCAGCTCGATCACCTGGCGCGATCGTGTGTTTGACCTTCCCCCTGTGGATGAAACGCATCGCCCGGTCGGTACCCGCCTGAAAAACTATATCAACCACCTGCGCATGGGGCGCGTCGAAGATGATTACGAGTGGTTGGATTCCTGCCGGAATTCCGGCGTTTGGGACTTGGTGGAAGAAACAAGTGCCGAAGCCGTTTCATCGCTTTGACCTGACCTTTTTCGCCTTAACCAATAGTAAAAGATAACGGGCGCCCGGGTAATATCCGGGCGCCCGTTTTTATATCCGCGACCTTGCTATGTTGCAAGGATTTGGTCAATGCGTTCGAGGACTTCCGGGGTCAGTAATGGCACTATTTCGTAAGAGGTCAGGGTCTCTTCCAGCTGATCCGGCCTGGAAGCACCAAGAATTGCCGTGCTAACATTGGGGTTACGGATACACCAGGCAATGGCCAGCCTGGCCAATGAGACGCCCATTTCCTGTGCCAGGGCATTCAGCGCCCGTACTTTATCCAGATGTCCTGGTGTCAGATTGCGCTCTTTGAGCCATTCCAGTCCTTCGATACTCATGCGCGTTTCGTCTGGAAACCGGTTCAGGTATTTGTCGGTCAGGACCCCTGAGAAAAGCGGCGACCAAATAGTAGTGCCCAACCCTACGGTTTTGTAGACCTGTTCGTATTCCTTTTCGACCCTGTCGCGTACAAACATATTGTACTGTGGTTGTTCCATTACAGGGCCGATCAGGTTGTTTTGGCGGGCCACCAGGTGCGCTTCCATGATCTTTTGCGCACTCCACTCCGAGGTCCCCCAGTACAGGATCTTCCCTTGCATAATGAGCTGGTGCATACTCCAAACTGTTTCCTCTACAGGTGTATTGTCGTCCGGCCGATGGCAAAAGAACAGATCCAGATAGTCGACCTGTAAACGGCGTAAGGCAGCATGGCAGGCCTCTGTGATATGTTTCCTGCTCAGGCCGAGTTGATTTGGTTTTTTGCCGCCATCACCGAAAAAAACTTTGGAGGACACCAGCCAGGAACTGCGTTCCCAGTTCATTTTTTTCAGGATAGAGCCCATGACCACCTCACTTTGACCGCGGGCATAGATCTCTGCATTGTCGAAAAAATTGACACCGTGGTCATATGCCAGCGCCATCAAATTTTCGGCGGTCTTGTCTTGTATCTGTTTGCCGAATGTAAGCCAGGAGCCGAATGAAAGCACACTGACCTGCAGGCCTGATTTCCCAAGGTAACGATACTGCATTTTCCGTTCTGTTTAGATATTCGCAAATTGGTTGTTTTCAGCCTTGTTTGTACAACACGCCTTGGTCTCTTAAGTTCTTTAAAAGAAACATTATGCCTGCTCAAACGCCTGTGCCGCCGTACTACGCGGTGATCTTTACTTCCTTCCGATCCGATATTGCTGAAGGATATGACCAAATGGCCGAACGGATGGTTGCCCTTGCAGCTGACCAGCCCGGATTTCTAGGGGTCGAATCAGCACGGGAATCGGAAGGGATAACCGTTTCGTATTGGCAGGACCTGGATGCTATCCGGAAATGGAAAGCGAATGTAGAACACCAACTGGCTCAATCGCTCGGAAGGGAGAAGTGGTACCTCGCCTACAAGACCCGGATCTGTCTGGTGGAACGGGATTACGAATGGAAGTTGCCATCAGCCAGGTAGGAAAAAAGACAGGGCCCTGCTAAAAAAGGTACAGGCCATACCGGAACAGCCAGGCGAAAGCCAATACCGCGGTAGCAATCACGATGCCCCGCATCGACAGGTCCCACCGGCGTTTGCGGTAAATATTCAGCGGGATCAGGTTGAGGGCAACGGCAACGATAGCCAATGTCCGCTCGCGAAAATTGGCGGAAAACCCTTCTCCACTGGCCGCTCCCTTCATTTCGAGCAGTCCGAACAGGTTATACAAAAGTAGAAAACCGACCAAAGGAAAGAGAATTCCGTAAACGAGGCCGACCCAAAGCGCATTTCGGTTAAACATAAGTTGGGTGATTTTTGAAACGGTCCGATCCGGTTCAGGTAAGCCGCTGGTTCAGGTCACGCATGCTTTCAACTGCAGCGTAATCCGTCAGATCGTGCATGGAAGGCACTACGGAAATATATCCGTTTTCCAATGCCCAGACATCCGTATCGGTAGCGTGATCCTCATTGATGAACTTTCCGGTCAACCAGTAATAAGGCTGGTTGTTCGGATCGCGCCCCTCCATAAATTCTTCTACCCATCTCGCATTGGCTTGCCGGCAGACCCGAATGCCTTTAATAGAGGATACTGAACCTTTCGGGATATTGACATTCAATAACTTTCCATGCGGAAAGTTATTGTTCAAAGCATACCGGATTATCCGGGAGATCCAGGGTTTGCCCGGCTCAAAGTCTGCCTCAAAACTGTAGTCCAGGAGCGAAAGGCCAATACTTTTAACGCCTTCCAGCGATGCTTCCATGGCTGCAGAAAGCGTCCCGGAATAAATAATATTGATCGAGGCATTGCTACCATGGTTGATGCCGGACAAACAGAGATCGATCTTCCGGTCTTTGAGTACCACATGTTTAGCCAGTTTAACGCAATCAACAGGAGTGCCGGAACACTCCCATGCCTCCACACCCGGGAATACCCGGACGTGTTTGAGCCGCAAAGGGTCGTGTATGGTAATGGCGTGTCCTTTTCCACTTTGAGGGGAGTCAGGCGCCACTACAACCACTTCGCCGAACTGGATTGCCACTTCCACCAGGGCACGTATCCCCGGGGCAACAATGCCATCGTCATTTGTGACCAGGATCAAGGGTTTTGACATGGCGCAAAGGTAGCAGACCGTCCGGATATTACTCCGTTTGGAGGTGTATAATGCGCAGTTTGTTACGGCTTCTGACCGTTAAGGAATAGAGGGTGGTATCAGATTTCAATACAAATTGCGTTAATATTTACAGAATATTGCACCGATAATTCGCCATTTGGCATGCATATTGGAATCTTGTCCTGTTTTTAAAACGGAATTTTGAATTTTTTACCTTAATCTTGCAGAGAGAAAACGGTTTTTCAAAACAAATCAAACAAATCTTCCCTATTAGCCCGATTTTTCAATAAACAGCCAGTTATGAAACGAACCATCTTTGCCCTTTTTAGCCTTTGCATGGCCACCGGCATGCTGCATGCGCAACAGACCCCGTTGTACCTGCTTTATAATTCTTCCTGCATGGATCAGCTGGAGTATCGGTATGTTTACTCCGGTACGACGGTTGTTTCCTACTCAGTCAACCCCTCTACCAATGAACAGTATATTGATCGTCCGG
>SBHD01000340.1 GCA_006226345.1 Bacteroidota bacterium
GCATACCGTTTGGGAACCGGCAATGTCTTTTACGGTCAGACATACCTGATAGGTGCCGAAAGACAGGTATGTATGGGAGGGTTCCATTTCCGTGCTGGTCGCACCGTCGCCAAACGCCCACAAGTATTCAGGTGCCTGGCAATCTGTTGTTTGCGCTGTTGAATTATTATGGAAAGTCAGGGTGTAACCGCTCTGTTCTGCATTAAATGCTACGGTCGGGAACGTAACACAACCGGTTGCCATAATATTCCGGAAGTAATATTCATCCGCAAAAATGTCCATGTCGCCATCGCCATCCATGTCGCCAATACTGATCGGCATGATCAATTGTTCCGTTGCCCAAGCCTGGGTAAAGGCCGGGGCCGTTTTAGTACCCACATTTTCGTGGATATACAGTTTCCAGTTGTTGTGGTTACCGCCCTGCCAGTGGCCGTTGAGGATATCGAGGTCGCCATCACAATCCCAGTCCCAGAAATGTGACCATTCTGAAGAATTGAAGGACGGGATACTCAGCCCGAACGGGTCATTTACCGGTGTCGAAAAGTTGAACGATTCCGGCGTCCCCGTATTTTCCAGGTATTTAAATACTGCCGATCGCATACCGTTGACGAGGGCATCCAGATCACCGTCGCCATCCAGGTCACCAAAATTCAGCATGGCATACGAAATATTCCAGCCGCTGGTGTTGAAGGTATAAGCCGCCGTATTGGAAAAAGCCGGTGCGGCAGCGGTACCCTCGTTTTCATAATACTTCAGGGTGGCGCTGGCGCAGTGATCGGAGATGACGGCATCCTGATCGCCATCGTTATCCAGATCGGCAAAAGTGATCGCTGCGACATACGGCGGAAGCCCAAAGGTCTCACCCGCCATAAGGGTGTATTCCGGGCATTCACTGGTGCCCGTATTTTGGTAAAAATGAAATGCCGCGACCAGCCAGCAGGGGCTGAAATACGTTCTGTGACTTACAAAATCGTCCAGATCACCGTCATTATCAATATCTACCAGGGCATGAAAAACCAGGTCGTTTTCAGCAGGTGTGAAGACCTGTCCGAACGGGTTTTCAACGGCTGGTGCAAAAGAAGGCTGCCCCTGAAGTACAACCGGAATAAATAACCCTGCCAATAAAAAAGTGAAAACAGCAAGCACGAAGGCGTATGTTTTAGCCGTCGGCCGGAAACAATCAGTTAGGTGGTTCATAATCTGCCAGTTTTCCGTGACAGATTGGCCGGGATCGAAGTCTCTATAAAATACCCGACACACACCCTTTCCTTTATGATACCGGAATACCTGCCACGCGTGAACGATAGAGGTTTTGCAGTTGCATGACAGCGTAGCATACACTTCCGGGCAATATAAGTCCTTGAATTTCAAATTGCAGTGACCCGATGGGTGCAACCGGGTGATATGAGTCAGTTGATGTTTTTACGCGCCCAGGGCCTTACATGGCAAACGATCCTGGCGGACGACATTCCGAAAGAAGTTCAATCCGGTGCCACCTGCAACCGGCTAAAGTTGTCTGTTTAGGGAAAAAAGTTCCGGCTTTTCCTGTTCCTCCGGGACCGGACATGCATAAATGCATAATAAACGTTAAATTCGTCGGCAACTGATCTTTTCACCTTAGTTGTTTCTGCCATATGAACAAGACCATACTTTTTTTCAGCACCCTGTTTACCACCTTCTCCCTTTCCCTGGTCGCTCAGAATACCGATGTGATCAGTACCGGGTCCGGCTATTCCAAGTTTGCCTATTACAAACTGTCGGACGGCAGCAGCGAACAGGTGGCCAATGAAGCCTGGGATATCGCTTTTTCCAACCTGGATGCCCAGAGCCCGGGCATATTCATCAATGAAAGCACCAAATCGTCGATGGGGCAAACTGTTCCGGGAGCAGAGGCATACGATCCCTTTGTATTCGATTTCAGCCAAACGATCAACCCGGGCGATATTTTTCCGGAGTTCCAACTGTTCAACCCGGAAGCCTCCTGGGCGGAAGGCGCATTTAACACACCGGCCGATACCAGCGACCCCAATGACTACGGCTGGGGCGCCTATGATGCCGGCCAGGGCAAGGTTATTGGTTACCGTGTTTTTGTGATCAAGCTTCGCAACGGTGCGTACCGTAAGATCAGTTTTGACGAGTTCGACGGTACCCAATACAGCTTCCGGGTTGCCGATCTCGACGGTAACAATATGACCAGCCACACCGTCAATACCGACTTTGGCAACGGCAGCCCCCTGCTCTATTTTTCCCTGGGCCCCAATGGTGCAACTGTTACCACGCCGAAAAACTGGGATCTGGTATTCTGCCGGTATGTCGCCCTGCTGGATGCCGGCGGCGATCTGGTGCCCTATGCTGTAACCGGTATCCTTTCCGGAAATGGCGTACAGGTTGCCCGTGCGACGAATGTCGATCCGATGACTGTAAACTACATGGATTACCTGGACTCCTTCAGCACGCGGCTGGATGTGATCAACCACGACTGGAAATTCTTCAACCTGAGTACTGGCTGGGTCGTGTCCAGCGATCGGGCCTATTTTGTAAAAACAGCGCAAAACGACCTGTACAAACTGGTATTTACGGCCTTCGGCGGAAGCGGCAACGGGAATGCCACCGTGGAGCGCACCTACATTGGCAATCTCTCAGCCGCGCCGGATCTGCCAACCGGCATCTCGGAAGTGCTGGTATACCCCAATCCGGTCCTGGACCGGCTTTCCGTGTCGTTTACCGCGGAAGATACCGGGCTGGCAATGCTGCGTTTAAGGAATGCCGCCGGCCGGTTGGTTTGGGAAGGGCGATCACAGGTCGCACATGGCCTGAACGTGCTGGAGCTCAACCAACTCCCAGGTCTGCCGGCAGGTATGTACACGTTGCAGGTGCAGGTTCCGACGGGACAATTTACCCGTGCGGTTATAGTCCGGAAGTAAACGGATAACAGATATTGCACGGGCATCGCCGTTTGTTAGTGGCCGGCGCCCGTGCAATACTTTTAAAATGAAATTTCAGTGCCTTCACGGGCTATTTTGAACCCGCGGGACTCCACCTCCTGTACAGCCGCTTCGTCCCAGAGCATAGGGTTGGTATGGTTGAAGTGAATGAAATGAACCCTTGCTTTTTCTTCCACGGTAAGGGAATCGAACCGCTGCATGGATTCTTCTATGAACGGGTGCGGGATCTCACTCATATCCCGCTTTAACTCGCCGTTCTTGTAAAACGTAGCATCCAGAAATGCCAGGTCCACACTTTTTATTTCCTGTACAATATCCCGGTCCCATTTTTCCCATTTGTCGATATCCGGAATAAAGAGCACCTGTTTGCCGGCGATGGCCAGGCGGTAGCCGACCGTTTCGGAATACTCGTCGCGGTGCGGCACCCGGAAGGGTGTCACCCGGATTTCGGCATTCACAGCAACCGGCTTTTCGGCCTGAATGGGCTTTAGTTCGACATTCCCCAGGCCGACTAACTGGCTCCAGGGGCCGTTGGTTTCCAGGTATTTTTTCATCCGTGGCATCGCATATACCGGCACAGAATCGGCCCCCAGGGCCTCGCGCCCCAGGTACATCAACCCCGTGTAGTGGCCAATATGTGCATGGGTCAGGAAAATGCCATCCGGGGCATTCCGGCCCGTCCAGCCGGCAGCCTCGCGCAACCGTTCGAACTGGTCGGTATAGGCCGGAGTGGCTTCCAGCATCCAGGCCTGCCCGCTGCGGCGGTCCAGCACGGCCAGGCAGGTTGGGGTACGTTCGGGTTGCTTCCCGTCCCAATACAACTGGCAGCAGTTTTTTTCACATCCGACATGAGGATAGCCGCCGTCCTGCGCCACGCCCAGGATGAGCAGGGAGAGGTCCGGCTGCTTCTCCGGCGATCCGGGTGAACAGGCGGCGAGCAACAACAGGAGTAGTAACCGGTACATACTTTAATAATGATGAATGTGGAATAATGAATGATGAATGGGTTCACCTTTCCGGGAAAGAAAGGTTCTCATTTCCGGTTATTATCCCAAATATGGCCAACCTCTCTCCTCCGGAAAGGTGAACCCATTCATCATTCATCATTAATAATTTATCATTCAATAAGCCGTTTTCCGTAGAACAGCCCACACCCCGTATGTCCGGTATTGCCCATCGGACCTGGTAGCGGTTCAAATGCCAGGCGTTGATACAGGCGGTTAGCCTCCGTCATTCCGGCAATGGTCTCCAGGTACATAAAGCGAAAATTGCGCTGCCGGGCTTCATCTTCCAGGAGTTCCACCAGTTTCCGCCCCATACCTTTTCCCCGTGCCTCCGCCGTGAAATACATTTTTTTCAGTTCGCAGGTATCCGGATCACCATCCTGCAGGGGAGCGATACCGCCGCAACCTACCAATAGTCCGTCGCCGGTTTCCAGTACAAGAAAATATGCCCGGGGATGGTCATATGACTCGAACATAGCATCCACCTCAGGGTCCATGATCGAGAACCCCTGGCCAACAGCGCCATATTCGGTCATAACCGTTCGGATGATCTCAGCCACCCGGGCGTTGTCTTCCGGCCGGATCGGGCGTAATGTCAGGGAAGATGTTGCTTTCATAACGGGAATGAAGATAGTACGAACCTATTTTTTCTTTTTGCCAAAGATATCGATATAGGTTTCGGCCAGGCCTTTTTCAGTAAAAAAATCAAGCAGGTCCTGTGCCTGTTCACCGCCACGCTTAGCATGGTGCAACAAGGTAAAACCATGCGGACCGATGGAAGTAAGCAGTGCCGGGTATCGCTCCACCAATGCTTTTACTATAGCGGTTTCACCCAGCATGGTCAGGACGAATATGTCGGCACGAGCGCCTTTATCCAACAGGAACAAGGCCATATCCCGGAAGCCGACATGGCCGGCGGCACCCAGGGCTGTTTCAAAATCACCATCGCCCCAATCCCAGGCCGCATTCAGGATAAGGGGATGTTCGTCGAGGATCTCCCGGACGCGGCCCAGGTCGTTGTGCGCCTTGCCGACATATTCCTTAACCACCGCCGGATCGACCGGATCGGCAGTAGCGAAGTCAGGGGTACCTGCAAATATGCCGGAGGATCCGGGCAGGGCAAGTGTCGCGCCTAACAGGGCGGACTGGCGAAGAAAAGTACGTCTGTTGTGTTGCATGACAGGGATTACCGGGGTTTTACAGCACCCGGCGTTGGATAAAAATGAAAAAAGGCAGTGATCCGGCCTGTTCTTTTCGGCAAACAGACGGCCCGGGGGGCTGAATGCAGTACCAGAGCAGGTGCGCTGTGTGCACTCCTCTGTTTGTCGATTGCCATTTCCTGCCCCATCTTTACAGAAAATCGACACATCATGCAGCAAACGCTTACTGTTGCCCTGGCCCAGATCGCTCCGGTCTGGCTAAACCGTACACAAACCCTGGCCAAAATGTTGGAGTATGTCCGGCAGGCCGCCCACAAACAGGCCGGACTTGTTGTTTTCGGGGAAGCCCTGCTGCCCGGGTATCCCTTTTGGCTGGAATTGTCCGACGGCGCCCGGTTTAACAGCCCCGTCCAGAAAACCCTGTTCGCCCATTATGCCGAACAGGCTGTTCAACTTGAGGCCGGACATCTGGACCCGCTCTGCCAGGCGGCAGGGGAACACCAGATCGCTGTAGTTACCGGCATCGTCGAACGGCCTGCCGACCGTGGCGGCCACAGTCTGTACTGTTCCCTGGTATATATTGACACCAGTGGTACCATAGTGAACGTACACCGCAAGCTGATGCCGACGTATGAAGAGCGGCTCGTCTGGTCGCCGGGCGACGGGCACGGCCTGCAAACCTTCCCGCTCGGCCCCTTTACCATGGGCGGCCTCAATTGCTGGGAGAACTGGATGCCCCTGCCCCGCGCGGCGCTCTATGCACGGGGCGAAGACCTCCATCTGGCACTCTGGCCCGGCAACCAACGTAATACCGAACTGCTCACCCGCACTCTGGCGCAGGAAGGCCGCTCGTATGTGCTTTCCGTTTGCGGGCTTTTCCGGCGCTCCGACATACCGGAAGGATTTCCACACCGGGAGCTGATCGTCAGCAATGCCCCCGGTCTTATGGCCGACGGGGGAAGCTGTGTGGCAGCACCGGATGGCACCTGGCTGCTGGAGCCACAGGTTGGAGAAGAGGGCTTGTACCTGGTTGAACTGGACTATACCCGGGTTTTGGAGGAACGGCAAAACTTTGACCCTTCCGGGCACTACGCCCGGCCGGATGTGTTGCGGCTGGTCCTGAATCCGGAGCGGCAGCGGGTGCTCACTTAGAGTAGTTTTTAACGCTTCTGAGTGGTTGAATCCTTTTCCAATTTCAAATTTTTCTTTTCAAATTGTACTTTAATGGCGTCTTCCCGAATAAGAAAGTTCCCTGGATTTGAAATTTGAAAAGAAAAAT
>SBHD01000132.1 GCA_006226345.1 Bacteroidota bacterium
GAGCTATAAATTATCAATCAGTTACTTTTAACGCTAAACGAATACCCGCTGGTAAAAGGGATCGGGAGTTTTAGCACTTGCCGACAACCAATATCGGAATAATACCCTGGTACGCTAAACCACTGTCCTTCCCGACGTCCAGGAACCTGTATTGCCGTTCCCGGGGAAATGTATTAAACCGAATACAATGTCAAATAACATACCTGTGGTTAGTATTTGCATGGCAACTTATAACCACGAAAAATTTATCGGCAAGGCTATTGAAAGCGTCGTAACGCAAAAAACGGATTTCCCGTTCGAACTGGTTATCGGGGAGGATTGCTCCAAGGATTCCACCCGGGCTATCTGTGAACGGTATGCGGCAAAACATCCGGAGATAGTCCGGCTCCTGCCGTCCGATCAAAACTGGGGAATGTCCAAAAACGGCATTCGTATCATGAGCCATTGCCGTGGTAAATACATCGCGATCCTCGATGGAGACGATTTCTGGTCCGATCCGTACAAATTGAGGGATGAGGTGGCTTTCCTGGAGCAACATCCGGAATACGGAATGGTGCATACCGATGTGGATGCGGTAAGCGAAACCGGCGAAATGATCGAATCGGAAGAAGTAAACCACCGGCGGGAAAATTATGAAGATGGCCGGGCATTCTTCACGCTACTCGGCAGCTATAATTTTATCAACTCCTGCACAGCCATGTTCCGGCATGACCTGCTCCACATGACCGATAATTCAGTCGAACAATATTGGTTTAGTTATGACCTGTGGTATTGGCTGCGTATTTCCATGCGATCAAAAGTCCACCGGCTGAACAAAAGAACAGCCTGTTACCGGATGCATCAGGGTGGAATTACCAATACCGCTCAGTTCAAAAAAGGGCAAAAACGCAATTATTATGTGCTCTTTGATGTGTTGAAGAATTTTTACGACGGCCCAACGATATATGAAGACCTCACGGCTGGCGAAAAAAGGTTTCTCTTTCAGAAGCTGATCTCGCTGGTATACCGCCGGCAAGGCAACCTGGAATTGAAACTCCAGGTACTCCGGATGATGCCCCGGTACTTCCCGGGCTTGGGCGGACTCGCAGATATTCTCCTGTCGAAGATCGGCAGGGCACTGCCAAAACAAGCCCACTCCAAACCATCACACTCCTCCTGATTGGTCGGAGGTATCTGCAAAACCGAAGGAAATAACAATCATCTTACGCCAGCATGAAAAATTTTGCCGTGTTCTTTTCCGGCTATGGCCGGGGCGCAATGGAAATCATTAAAGACTGGAAAAACGGTCTGGTCCGGCCCAACCTGCGCCTGATGCTGAGCAGCAACCCAGATTCTGCCTGCCTGAATTTCGCCCGCGAACACGGCCTTGATTGTGCAGTGGTTGACCGTAAAGAGTTCGGGTCTAAAGCGGCATTTGAAACCCGGATTGTGGAAGTGCTCCGGGAATATGCGATTGACTATGTATATCTGGCCGGCTGGATGCATATCCTGGGCCCTACCCTGCTTCAGCCATATAAAGACAAGGTGGTGAACGTGCACCCGTCCCTGTTACCGGCCTTTAAAGGGCTACACGGAATTCAACAGGCAATGGAATATGGGGTAAAGATAACCGGTGTCACCACCCATTTTGTGGATGAAACGATTGACGGCGGACGTATCATTGCCCAAAAATGTATCGAGCTGAATCCGGATGACACCTTCGAACAGATAGACAACCGGCTATTTAAGGTGACGACGCTGATCACCCTGGAGACCATCAACGAGATATTTGTGTAAAATCAATAAATCAAACAGTACTATGCTAGAAAAATGTATACAACAAATTGAGAAGGACGGCTACTGCATTATACCGCAGGTGTACAGCCCCGAATATGTACAGAAAGGTCTGGACCTGACGAAACAGTGGTATGAAAAGAGTAAGGACAACGTTTCGTCGAAACTCTCCGCCCTTACCCAAAATGACCTGTACCTCTGGAATCCACACTACAAGGACTACCATTTCCTGGAGATGTTCTTCCAGCCGAAGATCCTGCAGGATGTCCTGATGCATTTCCTGAATGACAAATGGTTCCGGGCAATCCCGGCCGACCAACCCAACTATATCCTGCAAAACCTGATGGGCCGGAGCAGTGACAAGCAACTGTCGTTGCACATTGACTCCTTTATCCCCTATCACAGCAAATACGTGTACATGTTGCAGGCTGCTGCGATCCTGGAAGACCAGACCCGCGATAACGGTTGCACGGTCGTGATCCCGGGATCACACCTGGCCGGTGAATATGCGGATCAGACTGCATTTGAAAAAGCCATCCCGGTAGAAACAAAAGCCGGCGACCTGGTCGTCTGGGACAGCCGGATCTGGCACGGCACACTGGCCAATAATACCGAGGGCACCCGCTGGTCGATCATCGCCGCTTTCTCCCGCTGGTGGATCAAGCAGATGTTCAACTACACCGACAATCTCCCGCAGCACATCTACGACCAGTTGTCAGACAGTGAAAAAGCCATGGTCGGTTTCTGCTCCATCGCCTACAACGATGAACAGGAAGGCATCGACCGCAAACGCGGATATGACACCTTGCTGAAAAACGTGGAAGGCTACCGGGTCAAACAGGTGCCGGAGCCGGTAGGCCAGTAAGCGACGGCATTTAAGCTCACCTGGAATACTGGGATACATTGCCTGGTTTCACGGTTGAATATTTGGAAGGTTATATGGAGCATGTCCCATATAACCTTCTGCCTTTTACATGGATAAAACCCCGGCATCGATGCTGTTACAATTAAGAGGTCGTTTGCCAGCCCTGCAAACTTTTAGGAACTTTGCCTGAAAAGTATTTACGTAGTATGGCAGTAGAGCAACACAATTCCACCACTTCTGATTTCTTCAGCACCTGGGCTGCCACCGGCAAGGGGCATTCCATGGCGAAAGGGCACAGCGAACTGGTAGAAGGGATATTCAGAACAATAACTCCCAAAGGAAAAACATTGCTGGACGTCGGTTGCGGCATAGGCGCAGCACTGGCAACAGCTCAAGCCGCAGGGGCTTCCGGGATGGCCGGTATCGATCTGTCCGAGGACATGATCGGCATCGCCCGCACACATCTCCCGGATGCCGATTTGATGGTGGGTACTGCCGACCGGCTGCCCTGGCCGGACAACACCTTTGACCTGGCCATTTCCGTCGAAGCGATGTACTATTTCCATGATCCGGTAGCTGGACTGAAGGAGATCTGCCGGGTACTGAAGCCGGGCGGGCATTTTATCTCCGCCATTGAATACTTCCAGGAGAATGCCGGCTCGCAGGTTTGGGCCACCCAATTGCCCATGCAGATCTGGTGCTGGTCAGAGCGACAGTGGCAGGATGCTTTTGAAGCAGCCGGCTTTAAAGATGTCCAATGTTCCCGGATCATACGCCGGCAGTTCAAGGCTGAAACCGAGTTCCAGCCGTCGGATTTTTTCCCGGACTACGACGCCTATCTGGATTACGTCCGGGAAGGGGCTTTACAGGTCTTTGGTACCAAAAGCTAATCCCCTGCATAATATCAACCGATGCATAATACCTGGCAAAAGCAGCTCGGTATTTCAGGATGAAAAAACGGGCAAAACATCAGGATGCCCCTGTTGTTCTGCCCGTTCTTCATTACTGGCTTACAATAGTCTATTCCTCAGCATATTCACCTTCCGGGTTAATTACCAGATCGTGATACACCCGCACCAGACGATTGGAGAATAGCGCCAGGTTACGGAATTCGCTGAGGTGGTTCAGGTACAGAATACTGTTCCGGGTGCCGATCTCATGATCCCGGATGCGTTTGATCTGTTTCTTCCGGACCGAACGGATCAGTTTGATCAGCGGATTCACCTCTTCTATCAGGTTGCGGGCCGGTTCGCCATCCACGGTTGTGAACAACTGAACAGCCCCATCGATATATTTCTTGAGGTGCCGCCGGATCGTTTTGAGTTCGTCGATCTGGGCGGGTAACAATGGCTTATGGTTATTGTCGATATGGTTTAGACTGGGCTTCACGATATTGGCGGTATGCTCAGCCATTTCACTCAGGTATTCGACTACCAAAATATATAAGTGACCCGCTTCGATCTCATCGTCTTCGATCTTGTCCAGTGCCTTATTGGCATTTGCTTTCAGCAGAAGAGCCTGTTTTTGAAGACTCCTTAACCGCTCATTCGTAGACTTTAGTTTATTCAGGTCCTGTTTGGCCAGCCCATCCAGGGCATCGTCCAGCACCGTTCCCAGTCCTCCGAGGATATGGGACAGGTGTTTGATACTCATTTGAATGACCTGCTGCCGGGTCAGAACTCCCTCCACCACTGTCCGCTCAAACTCACTTTGCTCTTCCTCTTTCTGTCCGTGGTAACGGTGCGTACGGTACATAAAGATACCTGCTACGATCAGGATCAGGAAGATTGCAACAGCACCACCAAAGTAGAATATGCCGGCGATGATAAAGGCAAGGGTAAAAGCGGAAAACGCTGTAAAAAACCAGCCGCCTACAACTGATAGCACGCCGGATACACGGTATACGGCACTTTCCCGTCCCCAGGCGCCATCGGCCAGGGATGCCCCCATAAACACCATAAAGGTCACGTAAGTAGTGGAAAGCGGCAATTTCAATGCCGTGCCCAGGGCGATCACAATACTGGCCACCACAAGTGTAACGGCAGCCCGGATCATGTCAAATGCCGGAGCCTTGCTCCCCAGGTGGGCCTGCTTTGCCACGAAAGGCCTTTCATCAAACTGCCTGTCAATGACGGCTCTCCACCGGTTGGGCAAACGGTCATTAACATATACCGCCATACGGCTGAAGTTACGCACCAGGCCACGGGACACGGCATAAGAATCAAAACGCTCTACTCCTTCATGCTGGCTGCCCAGATCCAGGGAGGTTTTGATCACACTGCGCGCTTTCTTGGAGGTCCAGAGCGTAATCGTCATAATGATACCGGCAAGTAATAACAAAATCGTTGGGGTCCGTACTTTACCCGCCAGACCTGACATCAAAAAGCTGTCTGGGTCGCCCGCTCCGCTGTTCTGGAACAACTCGTATGAATTATAGCCGGCCAGCGGAACACCGATGAAGTTTACCAGGTCATTGCTGGCAAAGGCCATGGCCAGGGCAAACGTGCCTACCAGTACGATCAGTTTAAGGATATTAAACTTGGTAAACCACTGGAGCAATTGCAAGATAACGGCCCATCCAATAAAACTTCCCAGAATGATCATCCAGGAATTGTTCTTGATCATGTCCTGGACACTGTCATCCATAAAGGAAGCGCCTTTGGCGCCTTTGACCAGAATAAAGTAGGTAATGGCCGATATCGCTAACCCGCCCCACAAGGAACCGAAATACTTAAGCCGGCGCTCGTAATCAAAGGAGAACAACAATCGGGTCAGATATTGCACCAGAAGCCCGGCGGTAAAGGCCACCACCACTGATAACAATATGCCCGAAATAATGGCCAGGGCCTTTCCGGAGTTGATGTATGACCCGAGCTCCAGTGCATTTGGATCTGTATACACCTTAACAAGCGAAATAGCGACCGCAGCACCCAGCAACTCAAATACAATGGAAACCGTCGTGGAAGTCGGCATACCAAATGTATTGAAGGCATCCAATAGGATCACATCCGCCACCATTACTGCCAGGAACAACAACATGATCTCGGAGAATAAAAAATACTCCGGGTGGAAGATACCTTTCCGGGCAACCTCCATCATGCCGCTTGAAAAAGTACAACCAAAAACAATCCCCAGCGCAGCTACTGCCAAAATGGTCCGTAACGATGCGGCTTTTGCACCAACGGCCGAGTTCAGAAAGTTGACAGCGTCATTACTCACACCGACAATCAGATCTGAAACAGCAAGCAGGAAAAGTACGATAATGATGATCAGGTAAAACGTTTCCATCAAACAGTATTGAGAGGGTTGATGAATGAAGGACCGAACCATACAGGTCCGGGGTGCAAAGCCCCAAACGCAGCATTCAGTTTGGTTTCTCCCGGTAAAAGTATAAAACCTTTGCAGGCCGGGAAGTATTTCCCACAAAAAAGCCCTCCAAACTTAACCTGCACTTAACATTGGGGCAATGCGTAATTAACAAACAGTTTGTAATGCTGTATTCCAAAATGGAGTTTTTTCCTATCTTCTGTCCGGAAAAAAGACAAATTATAACCTGAAGTTGCAGGTTTGCCTTAAAAGCAGCAAATATAATTTGTGCGGCTGTTACTACTTCACCGGCATTCTTCTGCCAGATATCCGGCAGGAGGTTATCGAAGTCCGTACATACAACCCGCAGTCATAAAAAGATT
>SBHD01000016.1 GCA_006226345.1 Bacteroidota bacterium
CGCCGGCCGGGGTGGTTTATGGAAGACGAGCACATCTTTAAGCGCCATGCTGTCTTTGCCAAAGACCTGGTCGAGGCCGGGGGGATCGTCGGGATCGGCTCCCATGGTCAGCTGCAGGGGCTGGGCTACCACTGGGAGTTGTGGGCGGTACAGTCGGGCGGTATGTCCAACCACGATGCCCTCCGGGTGGCCACGATCCTGGGGGCCGAGGCAATTGGCCTGGACAAAGACCTGGGTTCTCTGGAACCCGGCAAACTGGCCGATCTGATCGTCTTGGATGCCAACCCGCTGGAGAATATCCGCAACTCAAACACAGTCCGGTATGTCATGAAAAACGGGCGTCTGTATGAGGGTGACACCCTCGACGAGGTGTACCCGACCCCACGCAAGGCGCCGGATCTGGAATGGAACGGCGCTGCCCCAATGGGTGTGCCCGGTATGCGGTAGCGGAAATGGGATACCAGAAAGGGTTTCAATTACCATGATCAAGATCTGCAAATGGTAATTGAAACCCTTTCTGGTATTTTTTCACACAGCCGTTACGCAGAAATATTCTGGAGAACACCGGTGTAAAAAAAGCGCGCTGAATCTACCCCGACAAACCACAATCCCGGAAAGGTCCCGGGCCTCTACTTCCCTTCTCCCCGTAACATTTCAATCACACGTTTTCGCTTTTCCGGGAATCGGCGCAAACGCTCGGCTACACCGTGCATGATAAGTGCCTGCGCGATGAGATAGGTCAACATAATCGCTATTCGGGCACCCGGGAACGGATGTCCGAACTTGGATATGGCGATCAGGGAGTCCGAAAGCAGGAACAGGAGTGCGCCGGAGAGCAGCGCGGCAAACACATCCCGTCGTGTATGCCCATACAGGTTGATCACGCTCAGCACCATCGTGGAGATAATCACAGCGTAGGCGGCAACCTGGTGTTGCATACCATCCGGAATGTCCGGCCAGAGCCAGGAGAGGAAGAAATACAGAAAAAGCAGGAAAGGCAGGAACCAGAGTGGCCGGCGCAGCAGATGACCGTTACGCAGGTTGATCTCGGCTATAAAGCCGCCGGTGTAACATACCTGAGTGCCCAAAAAGGCACCCAGGCCCAGCAGAAAAAAGAAAGTGTCGTACACACCACCGGTGAACATCATCATGATGTCTCCAACCATGGCAAACAACAATCCGGCAACCATGGTGCTCCGGAAAAAGCGTTGGATACCCGGAGTTCGGCGGGTCATCCAGATCAACAGCAACGGCATCAGGAGCGGCTTGGTTGACAGGATCAACCACCGGGTATTGGTACCTTCACCAACGAGTTCCAGTACTCCCAGCAGAATATAGATGCCTAACCAAATAATGCTGTTCCGTTCCATTCTGCAATGTTAAGCTAATTGTCGGTTGTGTGCAGCAGACTGAAATGGGGAATTTATCGGAAAATGGAACATCTGGACAGCGAAACAGAAGGGTCGCGTGGAGAATGACACCTCAGGCCGGCATCAGCACCTGCCTGGACGTACGCGTGTGGTGTGCTTCCACCAGGGCAACCCAGTTTCGGATCAACTGCAGTCCGGTATCGGTAAGAATGGATTCGGGGTGGAATTGCACTGCGGTGAGTGGCAGGTCAGGATGAGCCAGGGCCATAATATGACCATCCTCCGACCAGGCAATGCTTTCCAGCGGGGTGTGCTGCAGGCTATCCAGCACAAGCGAGTGGTAGCGCATGGCTTGGAATTGTGTCGGAATTCCGGCAAATAGCGGATGCCCCGTATGCCGTACCAGCGAAGTCTTCCCATGCACCGGCTCCTTTGCCCGTACAACACGGGCACCAAAGTGGGTGCCCAATGCCTGGTGTCCAAGACATATCCCAAGTATCGGCAATCGTTCGGCCCAGGCCGCGATCAGATAAGGCATCATGCCGGCCTCCTGCGGTCGCCCTGGTCCGGGCGAAAGTACAACAGCGTCGAAATCACCAGGCTCAAACGCCAGCAATTCCGGAGCGTCGTTGCGTACGACCAGGCAATCTGCACCCGCCTGCTGGAGGTAGTCGTACAGGTTGTACGTAAAGGAATCGTAATTATCGAGAAGAAGAATGGTCACTTTCCAGTGTCAAATGCCGGGCAAAAGTAATAAAACGCCGGCAGGTGGGTTGTTTTGGCGCCTCCCGGCGCGATAAATTTTCACCGCCAGGACGCGGAGACGCAATGGTTGGTGCTCTGCGTCTCCGCGTCCTGGCGGTGAAAAAATCTACGGCGGGCAACTCAGCAGTCCTCTTTATCCGGCCTAACCACCGCGTTTTTTCCGGACGGTCGTTTTGGTCGTTTTGGTGCCTGCTGCGCGACCGTTTTGGCCTTTCGCCGCCTTGGTTGTGGTGGTGCGCTTGGCAGTCGTGGTGCCGTTCCTGCCGGTGCGGGTGGCTTTTGTTGTGGTCGTTTGCGTACCTACAGCACGACCGTTTTTCCCTTTTGCCGCCTTGGTCGTGGTGGTGCTCTTGGCAGTCGTGGCGCCGTTATTACCGGTTCGGGTGGCTTTGGTTGTAGTTGTTTGTGTACCTACGGCACGACCGTTTTTACCTTCTGCAGCTCTGGTCGTAGTTGTTTTCTGGGTGGTTGCCCGGCCATTGCCGTTATTGCGTACGGTAGTCGTGGTGGTCCGTTTTCCTACGGTGGTGCCGGTAGCACGTTGGGTTTTGACGGTAGTGGTGCGGGTGCGCACTACGGTGGAGTGTGTCCGGCGGGGCGTGTAAACGGTATGGGCCCGAACGACACGGTGCGTAGTGACTACATGGCAATGCCGGTGGTACGGACGTACGCCTACATAGAACGTGCGCCAGGGCCGGGGCCGCCAGGGACTCCACCAGGTGGGGTAGTAGTGCCAGCGCCAGGGCGACACGTACACCACATAACCCGGGCGATAGATATACCGTACGGAAGGCCAGACCATCACGTTCACTACGATCCTGTAGGGCTTCAGGTGGACGGCCGGTCCGCGACCTTTATCACCGGCCTCTTCTTCAAAGGGTTCGGCAATGACCTCGTCGCCGAAGACATCCGGATCGCCGATGATCTGTAAAATAGCGTAATCGTCTTGCTGTTTTTCAATCTCAATGACGGCGATATCCTGTGATTCTTTTTCATTCACCGGAACCTGGAGGATAATGGCGTGTGCATCCCCGTCCATATTGTCGATCACACGGATGTAGTCGATCTCACCGTCTTCGTTCAGGTCGAGGTTGTTGACGTTATTGTCTTCGCTGTTCAGCAGTTTTTCGAAGTCTTCGGGCGATTTGGCTTTCTTGAAAAGTTCAATAGCGCCCTCCAGGCTGAAGTTATCGCCCGGCAGGCCGGTGCTGTCGGCAGGATTGATATTGGTGTCCTGCGCGTTCAGGGCTGTGGTAAAGAGCAGGCAAAAGCCGGCCAGCCATAAGGTGCGGATTCTGTTTGTTTTCATCGATTGGTAAGCATTTAATGAAGAAATAGTACAGGTATGTACCTGCACTTTTGGTTTTTTATCCCGGTTATGCGGAACAACCCTTTGACGGCAGCTCCCGGGATACGTTTAACGAAGCGGGGATTGTTTAAGATTTTATTAAGATTTCCAGCCGGGGTTTTCCACAGGATCATTCAATCTTCGATCCCGCTTCCGTCATCTTCATAGATCGGCCGGTTCTGGGAGCGGCTGGGCGCCGGCTCATCTTCGATGCCAGAGCTGCCATCGTCGGGCAGTTCGTAAATACGGGGCTGGTCGCCGTTACCGCCGGTTACACCAGTCTGTTGTTCGCCGTATTCTTCCAGGCGATCCATCCATTTAATGGAGTTTTCCCAACCTTCGATCAGGAACGGTTTCGCCCGGTCGGCGATCACCCGGGCGCGGCCGGGCATTTGGATGAGGTAGGGGTATGTGCGGGATTCTGCAAGGGTTTGTTCACCGATCATACCCGCCTTGTCGGCAAACCAGACCAGGATACTGAAGATCAGTACGCCGATAAAGCCCAGGATAACCCCGCCGATCATCCGGTTGATAGAGTTGAGGTAGAGTTTTTCCAGGATACCTGTGAAGCCTCTGGCAGCCTGCCGGATGATGAACATGATGAAGACCATGTTGACGAAAAAGGCTGCAATGAACATCATGGGGTTGTTGGAATTGAACAGACTTTCCAGAATGTTTGTCACCGTCGGGGTCATTTTAAAAGCCAGGACGATCCCGAAAACATAAGCCAGTATATTAAACACAGCGCTAATGATCCCCTGGTTGAAACCTCTCCAGAAGCCATAGAAAAATGCAGCCAGGCAGATAATATCGATCGGCATGGTTTTGTGACGGTTAGGCCGATGCTTAGTCACCTGTTTTTGAGGGAGTTAAGCATCATATTTCGGATGCAAAGATAGGCTTTTTTGAATGCAAGCGTACTTTTAGGGATGACGGGAGGGTTTTTGTCGGCCAGTAAACTTGTATGCAGGACCAATATCAGGAGGATGCTTACCTGTTCACATCCATATTGGCCTGTCTTCAAATCATTCAAAACTCAATAAAAAAGGCCGGATGTGAAACCCATGTTCCACATTCCGGCCCGTTGTACCTGCTATCCGTTCAGGCAAAGAGCGGTAAAGAACCGGTCCGTTTTAATCCGGGTATACCACCTGAACGTCCTTCATGTTTTCCAGTTTAGCCTGTACCCCCCAGCCACCAAAGGATTCGGAAACCAGGATCACCACCGTATTGTTGCCTTTACGCAAGGGCAGGTAAACCGAATCGAAAAAACCAATAGTACCCAGGTAGCGGTAATCGCGCGAACGATAGCGGTTGTCGCCACTGTACAAGGCCTGGCCATTGCAAAAGACCTGAGCGGCGTCGCTGTAACCAAAGTCCATCCTTTTGACCATATCCCGTTCTGCATGGAGTTCCAGCTTGACCAACACCGCGTTTTTCTCCCGGTCCCGGTCGGTGATTCTGGCGATATTCACCAGCCCCGATGCCTCTGCATCCAGGGCATTCCAGCTAAGGTTTTTATACAGATCCGGTTTCAGTTGGCCCTTGCCGGCCAGGCTGTCGGCAGGGAAGGAAGCCGAAATCTCCCACCGGCGGATCAGGCCGGGCTCTGCTTCGGGCGTAATGGCCGGCAACGGGGCAAGTACGGGCTGATCAACTGCCTGATAACTGAAATTGGCAAAGTATACCGGGCCGACGGCGGTTTTGATACCAATGGTGCCAGCCTGAGGCGGGCGTTTCAACTCCCGCACCTGCAGGGTGGGGGTTTCGGCGTGATCGAAATAAACATCGGCGCGCTGACCTGCCACGACGATCTTCACATGGGTCCACCGGTCGAAATGCCAGTGCTGAACAGCGTTGTAGCCATTGCCGGTTTCCACTTTCCAGCCGTTTTGGCCGTCCGGGATGGAAATTCCCTGGTCGTGATAAAGTTGCCATCCGGTGGACCCGTTGAAGACTGGTGTATACTGGATAGCATCCGGTTTGCCGGATAAGTGCGGCCGGAGGTAGATCTCTTCGTAGTTCCGGCTGTCCGTCGTCCTGAACTGCACGCCCGGGAAAGCGATCCGGTCTGCCAGAAAGACGTCGAACTCGATGATGCCGTTCAGGAACCGGACATCCCTGAGGTGGGCGCTGCCGTTTTGCAGCAAAATACAGTGCTGTTCGCCCTCATAGCTGTCAATAACGGAGCCTTGTGCGGATATTTCCCACTGGCCGGAAGTAAACGGGATGACCTGTGCATGGGCGGGGGGTAAGATAAATGCCCATATCCCCCAGGCGGTCAGGTAATTGATGATTGTTTTCATAACTTAGATTTTTCTGATCCGATATACCACGCAAAGAACAATAGGTTGTCTTTAAAATACCGGATCAGGCCGGTACAAGCTGGTACATTTCGGTACAAGACCAAATCAAACAGTTATGCAGGGGAAAAAACAAGGTGACAAGCGGGCACTTGAACACTATAAGATGCTCGTTGAGCAAAAGCTGGGCTGGGGAGACAGTACAGCCTGGCGCAACCAGGACTTTCTCGCCCTGAGCAGTAAAATACAGGAGCAGACCGGCGTGCTGCTGAGCAATACCACGCTCAAACGGATTTGGGGAAAACTCGAGTACAGCAGCACCCCCAATTCCCAAACCCTGAACGCCCTGGCCAGGTTTGTGGGGTTTGACAACTGGCTGGAGTTTTGTGCCGGTGTAGGTACGCAGGGTATTCCATCGCAACACGAGACCAGCCCGGCTATCTGGACAACGGGATCCGGAAAACGCGCTGCTGCCAGACCTGTGAAGCCCTACCGCAAATGGATTACCTGGACGCTGCCGGTGTTGGTCGGGGTGTTACTGGCATCCAGCATGTTGTTTCAGCAAAAATCAAATGCGCCTGTTCAGATAGATCCGGAAAGCATCCAATTTTCGAGCAAGGCGGTCTCCACCGGTATTCCGAATACGGTAGTATTTGAATATGATGTGTCGCAGGTGTCGGCCAAAGAGGTTGAAATCCAACAGTCCTGGGATGAACGGCGCCGGTTCATGGTAGCGAAAGAGCAGCAGGAGGCGACGTCGGTCTACTACCTGCCCGGTTATTTCCGGGCCAAACTACTGGTGGACGGGCAAGTGGTGCGGGAACACGACCTTTTCATAAAGTCCGAAGGTTGGCTGGCTACGCTGAATACGGAAAATCCGCAACCGCGTTACTTTTCCAGGGCTGAGTTGGAGGCCGGTCCCGGGCTTTCAGTGTCCGCCCGGGTACTGGAACGCGAGCAATTGCGCTCGACCCGGCCTTTAAAACTGGGTTTCCATTATGTGGATGATTTCGGCGATCTGAGCAGCGATAATTTCACCTTTGAGACTACGTTCCGGAATACGAGCAATACCGGCGCGGGCCTGTGCCGCTTCACGCGCATTATGCTGCTTTGTACCGACGGGGTACTGATCATCCCGTTCTCTATTCCGGGCTGTGTGGGTGATTTGCGACTGGTATGTAATGATGTGGTAAAGGAGGGCCGGGACAACGACCTTTCGGCATTGGGCTGTGCTTTTTCCGATTGGGCAACGCTCCGGCTGGAGGTGCGGAATAAAAAAATACAACTCGCCCTTAATGGACAACCGGCTTATGAACTGGAATACCACCAAAGCGCCGGCCGTGTCGTCGGGATGCGGTATCTGTTTGAAGGCAACGGAGAAGTCAGGTCTGTCCGGCTTTCGGATGCAACTGGGAGTGTTGTGTTTGAAGACCAGTTTGAGCGGTAGATCGGCCTCCAATGTTTTTTAGGGAACCGCCTGTAACCTTTTGGATGAACCGTCTGTCTTGTCAGTACAACATACCTGGAAAACCAACTGAATGCCCCGGCCTGTTTATAGAACCTCAGCCTCCGTTAGTCGCCAAAACTACCCTTTTAATAGAAAGAGTATTATTTTAACAGGTTCTATGTATTGCATAATACCCAAATACGGAGCACCTTTGCATCGGAAACAAAAACAATTTAATCCAAAACAGGTGGAGGAGACGGCGTAACACGACCAGCCGTTCGACCAGGGAACCGGATGCGATCACCTAGCCGGCCTTCACTCCGGAACACTACCTAACATCTAATAAATTAAGCAATGAAAACCATCTTCCTTGCCGTGCTCAGCATGGTCATGCTGAGCACGCCTGTTTTTTCCCAAACAATTCGCGGGCATATCCAACAAGCCGACGGGCTGGCTGCCGAATTTGCAACTGTTTTGCTGTACAGTGCAGCGGATACCACGCTGGTAAAGGGTGGTATCACGGATATGGACGGTCTGTATGAATTCGGTGGTGTCGCTGCCGGTCGCTATTTTATTAATACCGAACTGGTGGGCGCCGGTAAAGGTGTTTTGCCGGTGTTTGAGTATCAGGGTGGTGACAAGACACTAGATCAGATCGTCCTGTCAGAAAATACAACAGAATTAGGCCTGGTGACTGTGGTAGCCCGTCGCCCGATCGTGGAAGTGCGGGCAGACAAGACCATTCTGAACGTAGAGGATAATATCAATTCAGGCGGTCAGAACGCCCTGGAATTGTTGCGGAAGGCCCCTGGTGTCATGATCGACAACAACGACAATATTTCCCTGCGGGGAAAAAACGCCGTGCGTTTCCAGATCGACGGCCGGGATGTGCCCATGGATAGCAAGGATCTTGCCGGCCTGTTGAAAACCATGCGCGCTGAGGATATCGCCGCGATCGAGATGATCACCAACCCCTCTGCCAAATACGATGCTTCCGGAAATGCTGGTATTATAAATATCCGGACCCGTAAGAACCGTGCCCTGGGTACAAACGGTACGGTCGGCGGAGAGGCGACCTTCGGAAAAACCCCAAAAGGCGGTGGTAACGTTTCGCTTAACCACCGCAATACCTGGGTCAATGCCTTCGGCAGCTACGGCAACAACTTCGGCCATTGGCATAATGATATCCACCTGTACCGGGAGCAGGCCGGCCGGATCTTTGACCAGCACAGTGATATGGATGATACCAACAACAGCCACCGGTACAAGGTCGGGTCTGATTTTTTCCTCAATTCCAAAAACACAGTCGGCTTTGTGGTAGATGGCCGGTATAATGAAGGTCCATGGCGCAACGATGCCCATACCGATATCTACTCCCTGGATACCCCCGGCCAATTGGATTCCATTCTGGTTGCCTCTAACCAGGTGCCACAACGCCGGAATAACATGAATATCAACCTCAACTACCGGTTTGCTGATACGCTGGGACATGAATTTACCATGGACATGAACCGCGGTAATTATACCTACCGGGCCAACTCCTACCAGCCTAATACCTATATGGATCCACAAGAGCAGATCGTTTTGTCGGAAAAGATCTACCGGAACGTTACGCCGACTGATATTGATATGTGGATCATTAAAGCAGATTACGAGCAACGGTTGTTCAAAGGGAAACTGGGTATCGGGTATAAATTCACCAATGTAAAGACTGATAACACCTTTGATTTTTACAATGTTATCAATGGCGAATCCATTGTGGATGTGGACCGAAGCAACCAGTTTGTGTACGATGAAAGGGTTAATGCCGGCTACGTGAACTATAATATCCAAATGCAAAAGTGGGGATTCCAGGCGGGCCTGCGTGCTGAATATACCGACTGGAGTGGCGATCTGATGACCCTGAAGCCTGGTGGTGACGAACGGAACGGAGCGACCTACCTCAGCTGGTTCCCCAGTGCCGCACTGAATTACAATATGAGCGACAAAAACCAGTTCAGTCTGACCTACAGCCGCCGTATTGACCGGCCGAATTACCGCCACCTCAATCCGTTTGAAGACCGCCTGGACGAACTGGCCTATAAAAAAGGCAATCCGTTCCTGCGGCCTCAGTTTACCAACAGCCTCGAACTGACGCACACCTTTATGGGCATGCTTAACACCACGCTGGGCTACAGCCATACCAACGATATGTTCACCGAGGTGATCGATACTACAGAGACCAACAGGACCTTCCTGACCAATGATAATATCGCCGATCAGAATAACTTCTCCCTGAGCATCGGTGCACCGGTGCCTATCACCAAATGGTGGCAGAGTTACTGGAATATCACGGGCTATATCACTTCCTTCGACGCTAAATTCCGGGAAGGGTATGAGATCCATGAATCCTTTAAGGCCATGAACCTGTACAGCGAGCATACCTTCCGGTTGCCGCATGGCTGGTCGTTCCAGGTATCGGGCTGGTTCAACTCACCGGCCATCTGGGGTGCCGTTTTCCGTTCGAAGGCGCAGGGTGCCATGGATATTGGTATCAAAAAACAGTTTCTGAAAGATCAGGCAACCGCAAGCCTGTCGTTTGGAGATGTGCTTGGCACCGCCGGATGGGCAAGCGTGAATGATTTTACGCCGGGGCTGTACATGGAAGGTAGTGGACACTGGGAAAGCCGGACGGTACGCTTTAACCTCAATTACCGCTTTGGCAACAAGAATGTCAAAGGCGCTCAGCGCCGGAAAACCGGTGTGGAAGATATCAACAGCCGTATCGGCAAATAGAGAATAATACTGGCAAGAAAGTTTGTCATTTGATTTGGTAACTTGGAAAAGGGTCCCGGCGCGGCAAGCGTGCCGGGGCTTTTTTTGTGCTGAAAAATAGCGGGTTTATGCGGACCGTTGGTATGTGCCTCAACAGAGTGGTTGTCCCACTTTTCAAATTTCAAATTGGGCTTTTCAAATTTCAAATGAACCGTACATGAACATCCCTTTGATTTGAAATTGGAAATTGGAAAAGAAAAATTTGAAAAGTATTTAGCCCTCAGGAAGGCTAAATAGTGTGACCTGCCCGGAGCCCGGTTCTCAGATGTTCAGGTAGTTCATCAGGGAGTCATAGCGCTCCTGGAGTGTATCCGCATGATCAAGTTCGGTAAACGACTCTTTGACCTGAAATTCGAAGCGTTCGAGGGAGGCAATGATCCGGCTGAGTTCCTGGCGGTTGATCTTGATCGTCAGTTCGATCGTTTCCTGGTTGGAACCTGAAGAGATAAAAGAGCTGAGGATCTTGGCATCTTCCTCCTCTACGATCCGGGCGATCGTGCTGAGCGCATAATCGCGGCGGTTCATTTCCAATACCAGCACACCACCGGGTTCGGTAAAGGAAGCCGTATTGGCAAAAAAGCGCAACAGGTCGTTTTGAGCGATGAGCCCCTGGTAGTTGCCAGCCTCATCCACCACCGGGATGATGGTGAGGCGGTTGTCGCCCATGATCCGCATGACCTCAAATACATGATCGGTATTGCGTACCGCAAACCTGCGTAACAGCGAGAAGTTGTACTCTCCGATCGGTTCGTATAGTTTGTGGTTGAAAATATCTTCTTCTGACAGAATACCCACCAGCTTCTGATCGTCATCCACCACGGGTAAATGTTTGACGTGGTGGTCGTTCAGTGCATGAAAGGCATCTTTTCCCGTTTGGGCTACTGTAAGTGCCGGGATGTCGTAGGCGATAAGCGATTCGGCAGTCATGGCGTAGTCGAGCTCAGGTTTTGTACGTTGCGGCTGATTCCCTTATGAGAATGTTGTAAAATAGCGTTTTAGAAAGTGCCGGAATGCTTGCCGGCTGGTCTCTACTGGATTAAACAGAAAATCAGCTTTTTTAATTCCGGTTGTTCAGATCATTTGCTGGATAACAGGAAACGGTATTTTATTAGCGCTGGTTTAAAAAAATCGGACAACGAAGAGTAAAATGACGTACTGTCAACCTGGTTAAATCACGAAACAACTACTTATTAGACGCTCGGCAAGTATGGGATGACACAAATATTTGCGCAAAAATTTACACATCCAAATAAAAAATGCTCAATAGCCGACAATTATTCCTAAAACATATGGCCCAAACATCGCCTGCGCCGCTGGCCCTGGAGATCGATCGGGCAGAGGGTTTGTACCTGTTTGACCAATCCGGAAAGGCCTTTCTCGACCTGATCGCAGGCATCGGCGTCAGTGCGCTTGGGCACCGGCATCCCCGGGTGGAAGCCGCAGTACTGGAGCAAACCGGCCGCTACTGGCATACCCTGGTATACGGTGAATATATCCTGACGCCACAGGTACAGCTAGCATCCTTGCTGGCCGGGCAGTTGCCCGGGCTGGATGCCGTATACCTGGTAAATTCCGGTACCGAAGCGACCGAAGGCGCTATGAAACTGGCCAAGCGCTATACCGGCCGGCCGGATATCGTGGCTTGCCGGAAGGCATACCACGGCAGCACCCAGGGGGCCGCCAGCCTGATGTATCCGGTAGATTTTACCCTGCCGTACCACCCGCTGCTGCCCGGAATCCGGCACATGGACTTTAATTCGGACGATGACCTGGACAAGGTCGATCAGCGGGTAGCGGCGGTTATTGTAGAGACCGTGCAGGCTGAATCGGGCGTCCACCGGCCGCGGCCTGAATGGCTGCAGGCATTGCGTCGCCGTTGTGACGAAACGGGCGCCCTGCTGATCCTGGACGAAATACAGGCAGGTTACGGGCGCACCGGCTCGCTGTTTGCTTTTGAACAATACGGCATCCGGCCCGATATCCTGTTGCTGGCCAAAGGCTTCGGCGGGGGGATGCCGATCGGCGCTTTTGTCGCCCCGGCTTCGGTCATGCAGGTACTTTCGGTTGATCCGCCTCTGGGGCATATTACCACTTTTGGCGGGCATCCGGTCTGTGCGGCGGCGGCCTTGGCTACGCTGCAGGTATTATTGGAGACCGACCTGATCGCACAAGTGCCCCGGAAAGAACAATTGTTTCGCGAACTGCTGGTCCATCCCGCCATACGTGAACTGCGAAGTGCGGGGCTATGGCTGGCGGTGGACCTGGGTGATCCCGCACGGGTACAGCGGGTGATCGGGTATTGTCTGCAGCATGGCGTGGTTACCGACTGGTTTTTGTTCAATGACCGGAGCCTGCGTATTGCGCCTCCGCTGACGATCGAAGAAGCCGATATCCGGAAAGCCTGTGCTGTGTTGCTGGCCGGGATGGATGCTTCCGCCTAGGATGGAACTATTTACCGTAGACCTTTTTCATACGGTCCAGCTGGCGTTTGTCTTCCCGTTGTTTGATCGTCTGGCGCTTGTCGTACGATTTTTTACCGGTGGCCAGTACGATCAGCAGTTTGGCAAAGCCGCGGTCGGTGAGGAAAAGTTTGTAAGGAACAATGGTAAACCCTTTTTCCCGAACCCGCCGGTCGAGTTTGCGGAGTTCGGTCCGGCGTAGCAGGAGCTTGCGGTTACGCCGGGGTTCATGGTTCGCGTTGGTACCATATTCATATTCGGCAATATACATATTGCGGACCCAGAGCTCGCCATCTTCAAACAGGCAATACGCGTCATTCAGGTTAACGTTGCCGGCCCGAATACTTTTGATCTCCGTACCCGTGAGTACGATCCCGGCCTCGTATTCCTGAATAAACTGATATTCATAGGCTGCACGCCGGTTGGTGATCTCGATCTTGCCCGATTTGGAGGTGGTTTTTGCCATAATGATTAACTCAAACAGCCGCTTGGCGGGTCAAAGGTAGCGGAATGCACTAGGAAAACCCAAATGTGCAAATAAGTTCCAATGCCGGCCACTTGCAGGGTAAAATACAGCCACCCGGCGATCAAAATTTGGTAAAAGAATGCCAGGGTATATGTTTCCAAACGGTCATGTGCTAACTTGGTTCGAAAAAACACCTATGAAAATCCTGAACTGGATACTGGCAATTTTATTTGCGCTCTTTGCCGCGGTGCAGTACAATGATCCTGATCCGTTCCAATGGATACTCCTGTACGGTGGCGTGGCCGTTTTTTACATGCTGGCTGCAGCCGGCCGGGTGTACCGGTGGGCGGTCTGGGCCTGGTTGGTATGGATCGTTATCTGGGCGGGACTGCTCCTGCCGGAGTTTTCGGGTTGGATACAGATGGGCACGCCGTCCATAGTGGAGTCTATGAAAACGGATAAGCCCTACATTGAGTTTGCCCGGGAATTTCTCGGCCTCCTGATCGCAGCTGCCGGTTGTGGCTGGCTGTTGTGGCGTGGTTCCCGGCCGGCCACTGCCTGAACTAGGGTTAACCTGTCCGGCCGATCACGGCCAGCATTCTGCCAGTGGTGCCGTTTTCCCGGCGATGTGAAAAATAGTCGGCATAGTGCAGTACGGTAGAGTAGGGGGACACCTCGATCTGACTTTCCGGCAGTCCGGCTTCCTGCAACTGCCGGGTGCATTCTTTTTTCAGATCGACAAAATATTTGCTGCTTTCCGGGTCGAAACGTTTGACCCCTGCTTCGAACGCAGCAGCCACCTCGGGGCCGACCTCAAAGGAGCATTCATCGATACAGGTGCCCACATAGGCCAGGCAATCGACCGCCCGTGAACCGAAGGCTTTCTGCATGTTATGTAGCACAATACGCACGATGCCGGCAGCAGCGCTCCGCCAACCGGCATGGATGGCCGCCATAGCCTGCTGCCGGGTATCGTACACCAGCACCGGCGTACAATCAGCCACCGAAACGGACAACAGTATGCCGCTTTCCCGGGTGATCAGGGCATCAAACCCGGAAGCGCCCCCCGGTTCGGTCACGAGCCGGACTTCAGCGCCATGCACCTGATGGCTCCAGGCGAGCTGACCGGGGTGAAAACCCAGTGCGGAGCAAAAGCGTTGGCGGTTTTCAGCGACATGTTCGGGCTTGTCCTGCGTATTTTTTCCAAGGTTTAGGGAATGGTAGGGTGCAAGGCTGATGCCGCCGTGCCGGGTGCTTTCGGCAGCGACAAGTGCAGCGATATTCTGGAAAATAGCGGGCTGTCGGTACAATTGCATAGGCGATTGGAAATCTGTCTGAATAGGGCATTGATCGAAAAATCAATTACCTGGCTCTAATTGTCGGTATTTCTGGGCGGAAGCACTGTACATTTGAGGAGTGAACGAGGTATGATCCCTTCACAACTCCTGAAAGCCAAACTTATAACATCGAACCGGTTCAACCAACCTTCCATATGCCTTTCGCCGAGATTCTCCTGCTGGCTTTTCAGAATATCCGCGCCAATATGTTGCGGGCAGTACTGACGCTGCTCATTATTGCTTTCGGCATTATGGCCCTGGTGGGTATATTGACGGCGATCGATGCGATTGCGTTTTCCCTGAACGATAATTTCAGTGGCCTGGGCGCCAACTCCTTCACTATCGAGCGGAAATGGGGGGAGGTGCGCAGCAACCGGCGCGGCCGGAGCCAGAAACGTGGCGAACCGATCCGCTACGACCATGCTATGGAATTCAAGGAGCGGTTCCGGTTTCCCGCAACAGTATCGGTATCCAACCGGCCTACCAACCTGGCTACGGTAAAATACGGCAACGAGAAAACAAACCCGAATGTGGGCTTTGCCGGAGTAGATGAGAACTTTTTTGCGGTTAAGGGGATGGAAATTGAATACGGGCGCAATTTTTCCTATTCAGAGGTTGAAGATGGTCAACCCAAGGTGATCCTGGGTCGCGATGTGGTCAAGTCTTTGTTCAATGACCGGCCGGAAAAAGCCCTGGACCAGGTAGTATTGGTCGGAAATAACCGCTATCGGGTGATCGGGGTGCTCAAATCCAAGGGGTCTTCCATGGGGAATAATACCGACCGGGCTGTTTATGTACCCCTGACCAATATCCGGTTGTTGTACGGCACGACCGATACGAATTACGATCTGATCGTTGCCGTGCGGAATGCTACCGATATGGAAGCGGCGCAATCAGAGGCTACCGGCCTTTTCCGGCAGATCCGCGGCCTGCGGCCGGGCGAAGAGGAAGACTTTGAGATCTTTGCCAGTGACAGCCTGGTAGCAATCCTGAAAGAAAATACAGCTAATCTGCGGCTGGCTACCATTGCCATTGGCCTGATGACCCTGCTGGGTGCGGCCATCGGACTTATGAATATCATGCTGGTCAGCGTCACCGAGCGTACCCGTGAGATCGGTATCTATAAGGCCCTGGGTGCTACCCGTAAAAGTGTGCTGACCCAATTCCTGACCGAAGCCATCGTGATCTGCCAGATCGGCGGACTGGTAGGTATCGCTCTGGGTATTCTCGTTGGTAATATCGTAACACCGATGCTGGGCGGTTCCTTCCTGATCCCATGGGGCTGGATGTTCCTGGGTTTTGCGCTTTGTATGGTGGTGGGCGTGGTTTCCGGTTTTTACCCGGCTATGAAAGCCGCCCGACTGGACCCGATCGAGGCACTACGCTATGAATGAATAAAGGCAAAATGTAAGATGTAAAGTTTAAAAGTGGAAAGGGTCGGTTTCGGACGTCAAGGCGGGTGGTTTTAAGAAACAGTAAATGCTTTACGCCGGGAGTTGTTTTCCTCTTTTAAACTTTACATTTACCCGATTTTAAGCCGGACTTTCAACAAGACCGCCAGCCGTTCGAATACCTGTTTCCAATCTGTATTGATAAAATCCCACAATTCCTTCCGGTACCCTTTTGTGATCAGGTAAAATACATTCTGGCTGCGCCAGATATCGGGCACCAGGTCCATTTCCTGCATAAGTTCCAGTACATCGCAAAGCCAGCGCACCCGTGGGAGGGCTGATGCTTCCTGTTCGAGAAGAAGGATCTCCTGATAAATACGCCTGCCGGCTGCATGCCGAACGGCTTCCGGATCGGAGAGTTTAACGTTCCAGTTGCGCAGGTCATCGGCTACGCGGCGGAGGGTCTGGACATTGGTGGCATGGCCGTTATTGAAAAAATGCAGCAGGTCATCGTTCAGAACGTATGCCGAGATATTCCGCCAGGCATCCGGCAACGGCAGCCCGGCATCAAGCAGTCCGGTCATCAGTTGATAATTGTCGTTAAAGACATTGCGGAAATTGGCCTCGGCCAGTTGCAGGCTGTTGGCAGTAATAGCACGCATGATCTTGATCTTTTCATCCGAAAAGAGCGAAGAAAGCGTGAATTTGTCCGGACCGAAATACTCCTGTTGTATGCCGATCACCTTGCCCATATCCGCCTCGCGGAAGGCAGCTGAGGTCCGCTGGTGCATCTCGTCAAAAGTGGAGCGGTTCATCGTTCCGCTGATGTTGCCTATAATGTGTTGTTGCCCCAGGTACAAGACAGCATATCCATAGGTCTTTTCCGCGTGGGTGCGTCTCGACCGTATTGTCAGCCGGCCAATGGCCAGCCGGGGTGTGCCGGCATCGATCCGTTCAAAAACCTCAACTGCTGCAGTATAATTGAACAGGTCGAGCTGTGCCGGCTCAACCTCGAACAGGGAGGCCACGGCAAAGTGCATGGCTACCCGTTCGAGGTTAACCCGCGCCGGCAGCACATTCTCCAGGTAGCTGGCAGCCCCGTCATTGTATTTGTTACTCGGTGCTTTGCTCAGCCGTTTCGTAAATTCCGCATGGAGCTGTAGCCCCAGTACCTCCTGTGCATAATCCATGGCCCGAAGGGCGTATTGCAGGATCTGGTTGGTCTCTATACCGGAAATTTCATCAAAAAACCAGCCACAACTGGTGTACATCAGGATCGCATGTCGCTGTATTTCCAGGAGCCGGAGGGTGGTGATCTCCTCTGCCGGGCTGAGCCGGCGGCGGGCGTGCTGTTCCAGGAATTGGCGAACGCTGTCATCATTCCGGTGTAGCAATACATCGATATAATCGTTGCGGGCTTTCCAGGGGTCACGCAGGTAGCGGCCGGCCTCCTTCTCAAAAGCCGGGCTGAGCCGGTCGCGGAGCCAGTCCAGGGTTTCCCGGAGGGGTTTGCGCCAGCGCTGGTGCCAGCCGGGATTGCCACCAGTATTGCAGCCGCAGTCGTCCTGCCAGCGGTCTACGCCATGCACACAGCTCCAGGAGGAATCTTCATGGATCTGAACTTCCCACTCCGGCGGGAACAGCTCCAGGAATTGGCCGTAGTTGGTCAGTGTCGCCAGCTTGTGATCCTCTATATGGTTGAGTGCGGCGGCCAGGGCCATCTCGCCGAAGCGGTGGTGGTGCCCGTAGCTTTCGCCATCGGTGGCGATATGGGCCAGTTGTGGCGTTTTGCCGTCGTCGAGGATACTGAGCAGCCGCTCGGCAAGTAACTTTCCATTGTTGAGCAGACCGTTGAAAGCCACTTCCTGTGCGATACCTCCGTGGTAAAAATACAGCGCGATCCGGCGTCCGCTAGGCAACTGGCACCAGTAGGGATGGCGGGTATCGAGAGATCCGGTATCCACCGGCGTCCATTCCTTGCTGCCAACCCGGCGTACGGCTTTTGCCTGCCGGGGGGCCAGTATGGTGAACTGCAGGCCATGTGCGGCAAGTATTTCCAGCGTTTCGGTGTTGACAGCTGTTTCGGCCAGCCATATTCCCTCCGGGTAGCGGCCGAAGCGGTGTTCGAAGTCCCGGACTCCCCAATACACCTGTGTTACTTTATCGCGATAGTTGGCCAGGGGCAGGATTATATGGCTGTGTACCTGTGCTACGGCACTGCCATGTCCGCCATAGCGCTCCTTGCTGCGCTGATCGGCTTTCAGGATCAGGTCATACGCTTCGGGGTCCTGCTCTTCCAGCCAGGTGAGCAGGGTAGGGCCGAAATTGAAAGAGATCCGGTTGTAATTGTTACGTATTTTGACGATCCACTCTTCGCGGTCCAGGATGCGGGCGGCAGCATTGGGTGCGTAGCACTCAAAATCGATCCGTTCATTCCAGTCGTGAAATGGCCGGGCGGTTTCCTGCTGCTCGACTACTTCCAGCCAGGCATTTTCGCGGGGCGGTTGATAAAAATGACCGTGGACGCAAACGTATTTATGTTTCGACGACATAAGTCTGTACCAGCTTGTGTGGCAGGTTCAACAACAAAATGGTGGTGTTGTACCTGAGGTTTGGGTATGGCGGGTAAAAGTACGATCTTGCCCGGAAAGGCAACAGTGATCTTGTCGGGTTCTTCCCGGGAGCCCTATAATATAGAGCCACCATTTCACAGACGGCTTCTGTTCTTTTTCGTATCTTCACCAACCAGCCAGTATAACCCAACCTGTTTGTATCATGCCCGCGCAACGCTGGCGCCTGCTTCCTGTGGATGAAGCTGCGGCGCAACACTTGTACCACGAATTACAGATCCCCCTGCCTCTATGCCGGCTCCTTGCCCAACGCGGTATACGTACCTTTGAGGAGGCCCGCCGGTTTTTCCGGCCAATACCCGAACACCTGCACGATCCATTTGAAATGGCGACCATGCCTGCTGCCGTAGACCGGCTGGAAGGCGCCCTCGTCCGACAGGAGCGCATCCTGCTGTATGGAGATTATGATGTGGACGGCACGACCAGTGTGGCCCTGCTGTATTCCTTTCTATCCGGGTTTTCAGACAACCTGGATTTTTACCTGCCGGACCGCGACCGGGAGGGCTATGGCGTCAGCCGGAACGGTGTTGAATATGCACGGGAGACCGGCGCAACGCTGGTGGTGGCCATGGATTGCGGGATCAAAGCCCATGCAGCCGTCGGGTTGGCCCGGTCATATGGCATTGATTTTATTGTTTGCGATCACCACCTGCCCGGCGATGAACTGCCGCCAGCTGTGGCTGTGCTGGACCCCAAAAGGCCGGATTGCCCGTACCCGTACAAAGAACTGAGCGGTTGCGGGGTTACCTATAAGCTGATCCAGGCTCTGGCACAAAAACGGGGCATGCCGGTGGATCGTTTATACCCTTTGCTTGATCTGGTAGCGGTCAGCATCGCCTGCGATATTGTACCTATGACCGGTGAAAATCGCGTTTTGGCCCACTACGGTATGCAAGCGCTCAACCGGGGCGCCCGCCTGGGGCTTCAGGCACTGATCCGGCGCAGTGGCCGGCAGTTTCCGCTGTCGGTCAGCGATGTAGTGTTTGGGCTGGGCCCGTTGATCAATGCGGCCGGCCGCCTGGGCGACGCCCGGGATGCCGTGCGCTTGCTGCTGTCGGCCGACCGCGGCAGCGCTCTTGAAGCTGCCGGAATACTGGCGACGCGGAACCGCGAACGCCGGCAGTACGACCAGGCTATCCTGGATGCTGCCCGCCGCCAACTCGATACGGATCCGGATGCTGGAAGCCGCAAGAGTATTGTCCTGTTCGACCCTTCCTGGCACAAGGGCGTGGTCGGGATCGCGGCCAGCCGGATTGCCGAGCAGTACCATAAGCCGGCTGTTATGCTCACACGGAGTGGTGATGAAGTAGTGGGCTCGGCACGCTCTGTGCCGGGTTTCGACCTGCATGCTGCCCTGGAGCGTTGTGCGCATCTGTTCACCTCTTTTGGCGGCCATGCCCATGCAGCGGGTGTACGGATGACGCCGGCACAGGTGCCGGTATTTATGGAAACCTTTGAGCGGGTGGTCCGGGCGACGCTGCCTCCTGAAGCGGAAATACCGGAGGTCCGGGTGGACAGCATGTTGCGTTTCAGCGATATTACACCGGCATTCTGGCGCGTACTCCGGCAGTTTGCCCCGTTTGGCCCGGAAAACCAAAACCCGGTCTTTTGGGCTGAAGGCGTGCAGGATACCGGCAGATCGCGGTTGCTGGCCAACAACCATGTACGGCTGTCGGTCCGGCAGGCGGAAGGCCCGGTCTTCACCGGGATTGGTTTTGGATTTGGGGAAGCCTTTTCTGCTGTTCAGGACGGCCCCTTTGATCTGGCCTTCAGTCTGTTTGAAGATAACTGGCAGGGCGAACGGGTGCTTTCCCTGATGGTGAAAGCGGTGGGAAATGTAAAAGACAAAATGTAAAATGTAAAATGAAAAAGGGATCTCCCTGGTTAGTTGGGGAGACTTCAGGTATCGGTACCTAACTTCACATCCCGTTCAGCCCCTTTCAATTTTCACCTTTTGTATTTTACATTTTGACTTTCTGCCGGGATTGTTAACGAAGAGAAAAGGCCGTCCCACACCGGCGCTTTTCCCCTCAACTTCCTAAATTTGCCGGCCTTTGACACTTTTTACAAAAACTACTTCAAGCACACATAAACTGTCCACTGCCACTATGGTTAAACAGTTCTTTTTCACCGGCTGCCTGTTCTTGCTGACAGGCGTAATGGCAAATGCCCAACCTGGTAAACAAGCCAACGATCCGGTGTTGTTCACGGTTAAGAACACTCCGGTACATGTTTCGGAATTCACTCAGATCTATTCCAAAACCAATCAGCAAAAAGCAGATTATTCCAAGGCCTCGCTGGAGGAATACCTGGACCTGTATATTAAATTCAAACTCAAAGTACAGAAGGCCCGGGATCTGCAGCTCGACACTGTACCTGCTTTCCGGTCGGAGCTGGAGGGCTACCGGCGCCAACTGGCCGCCTCCTACCTGGTTGACCGCGAAGTGACGGATAAACTCATTCAGGAAGCCTACGAACACATGCAGCAGGACGTGGATATCAGCCACATCTTTATTGCCTGCGATCTGAATACCAAGGCGGCGGATACACTGGTTGCCTATGACCGCGCCATGAAGTTGCTGGATCAGCTGAAAAAAGGCGCTTCCTTCGAGCAACTGGCACAGGAAAATTCGGACGACAAGTCCGCCAGGGATAACCAGGGCCGCCTGGGCTATGTGACTGCCATGCTCCCGAATGGTTATTACGCGCTGGAGCAGGCCATCTACCGGGCCAAACCAGGCCTGATCCCGTACCCGGTCCGCACCACTGTCGGCTATCATATCGTGCAAGTGCATGACTTCCGGCCGGCACGCGGTGAAATGGAAGTGGCTCAGATTCTGATCCGCAAAGGCGAAAACGAAGAAGCCGACGTGAAAAAACAGGTGATCGTCGACAGTGTATATGCACAGCTGCAGCGCGGGGCTGACTGGGATGAGGTCTGCAAGCGGTTTTCCGAAGATAAAATGAGCGCCACCAAAGGCGGATATATTGGCTTTTTTGGTATCAACCGTTACCAGCGCAGCTTTGAAGATGCTGCCTTTGCACTGGAAAAAGACGGTGAGATATCCCAACCGGTGGAAACTACGATCGGCTGGCATATTATCAAGCGGATCAGTCACCGAGGCATTGCTTCCTTCGACGAACTCCGCCGCCCGCTCTCTGAACGGGTCAAGCGCGACAGCCGCAGCGAGGTCGCTACCCGCAGTATGATCGCCCGGATCCAGCAGGAAGGCCATTTTAAAACTTTCCCCGATGCATTGGACAAGTGGGCTGCGCAGCAGACCGATTCGATCTTCCTGACATTTAAATGGAAGCCGGATCCTTCCAGCCCGCAGACGGTGCTCATGCAGTATGGAAAGGAAAAACAGTACACGGTGGCCGATTTTGAAGCCTATTGTGCCCGTGCCAGCCGCGAACGCATGCGCGGAATGGGTACGCCGCTGCGGGAAGTGGTGGACAAACTGTTCGAGAACTGGTCGAACGAAGTGGCGCTTCAGTTTGAAGAAAGCCAGTTGGACAAAAAATACCCGGATTTTAAATCGCTCATGCGTGAATATGAGGAGGGAATGCTGCTGTTCGATGCGGCCAAAATGGAAGTCTGGGACCGGGCAAATGCAGATTCTACCGGACTGGAGCAGTTTTTTGAACAAAGCCTGAAAGGGAAATTCATGTGGGACGAGCGTGCACGGGTAAGTATGTACACCCTGAAATCGGACGACCCGGACCTGTTGCTCAAACTCCGCAATTTTGCCGCCAAGAACCCGGCCGACAAAGTGCTGGAAAAGTTCAATAAAAAAGAAGAAGTGGTCATGGTGATCGAACGCACCTATGAAAAAGGCAAGCGCAAAGAACTGGAGGAGATCTGGAAGGCTGATAGCATGACCAATGCCAAGACCGATGCCGGGACGAAGACGGCGACCTTTACCAAAGTGGAAGAGATCATCTCCCCGGCGCCCAAGGCACTCAATGAAGCTCGTGGCTATGCGGTGGCTGATTACCAGGATTATCTGGAAAAGGAATGGGTCAAAAAACTACGGGAAGAGTATCCGGTGAAGGTGAATGAACAGGTGTTCAAGAGCCTGATTAAAAAGTAACCGGGCGTAGTAGACCTTAACGGCCGCGTTTCCGGGCATACCGGATACGCGGCCGTTTGTTTTGGGATAGGGTTGTTTGGGCTAAAACGATAGGCCGGTGTCGTACGTCAAATTAAAAAAACAGGGTGTGCCCGACAAAGCACACCCTGTGTACCGGGCTTTCGGATGCGGAGTGGTTCCGCCTGCCGTTGCCGGCACTTTATTGAAACACTTAACACTACTTCCGTATTAGTTTGCTTTCACTTTCTCTTTATCCAGGAATTTCTCCAGCACATCCGGCATTTTTTCGAAAGCTGCGCTCAGTCCCTTGCTACTCTTGGATGGTACGAAAAAGATCTCCTGTTGGCGGGTGACCAGAAAGCCCAGCGGTTCGATACCGACGCCTGCTCCGGCGCCGCTGCCACCGCCGTGTGCCTTGTTCAGGTCTTCTCCTTCTCCGCCGCCATAGCCGAAGCCCAGTCCGATCCGGATCACCGGGACGCAGGTGAATTCACCGAGTTTGAATTCCTTGCCTATTACGGTTTCTGTTTTGGCCTCATTTTTCAGAAAGTCGGTCACTTTAGTGAGCACTTCATCGAAATTGGTTTTCATAATAATCTACTTTTTGGATATGAATAAAACCGGCAGCGCAGCCCGGGCCAGTGTGCCCAACCGCGTCTGCAGGTGGATTGCCAGTTCCTGCTCGCCCTGGAAATTAATGAACAGTTGTCGCCGTCCCCGGCTGAACATCCGAAACCACGGATATAGGCGTGCATTCAGCGGGAAATCATGGGTATCCCAGTTGATCCAAAGTTTCCGGACCCGTACAGCGTGCTGCAGGTTGCGCAGCAGCAGGCGCATTTGCCGGAAACTGAGGGAGCGTTTGGATTTTCTGGAGGCCTTTTTTTGCTCCTGTTTCCGCACTTTTTCCCGGGCTTCCCGTTTCTTGCCGGCACCTGGCCGGAATGTTATCTCCCAAAACAGAATGCGAAAAAAATACTGCCAGCGCTCCGGTCCGGGCACTACCCGGAAGCCGGCCAATCCCCGCCACCGGGCTGTATACAGATCGTTCCGGGTATCAACTTCAACTTCAATGGGGAGCCAAAGAACCAAATTGAACAACAAGACCAGTGTGATCAGGAATATCCACATCGCCGGCATGTAATTTTCGGCGGCAAGCTGCAGGCAAGGTGCAGCAATTGCCATGATATGGGTCAGGCCGTAGCCTGAAGGTCGTCAATGCCGGTGTTGAGGCTGTTGGGAATTGTCTGTATATTTTATAAATTATTTGTTTTAAATTTGCGCAACACTGCAGGTAGTGGTCCGTGTATAACCTGTTCGATACCATGGCAAAAGCAAAAACCGTCTTTTTCTGTAGCAACTGTGGCGCCTCCTCTCCCAAATGGATGGGTAAATGTCTGCAATGCGGCGAGTGGAACACGTACCAGGAGGAAGTGATCCAGAAGGAAACCGCGGCGGAGGAGAAACGCCGCTCCTGGTCGCCCAACGGCGCTTCCGGTGCCAATGCACAGGCTACGCCGCTGGGGGCGATCCAGACCGGCGCCACCCAGAGGGTCGCCACGCCAGATGCCGAACTCAACCGGGTGCTGGGCGGCGGTATCGTACCGGGCTCCCTGGTGCTGATCGGCGGGCAGCCAGGTATAGGAAAGAGTACCCTGCTACTCCAGGTGGCCGTGCAATTGCCGGCCAAGGTCCTGTATGTAAGCGGAGAGGAAAGTGAAGAGCAGATCAAAATGCGCGCCGACCGTCTGCCGGAAGGGAAGTCGGATTGTTATATCCTGACGGAAACCAACATGACCAAACTGCTCAAGCAGGCCCAGCAACTACAGCCGCAGTTGTTGATCGTGGATTCGATCCAGACCATGAGCACGCCCCATCTCGACAGCGCCCCGGGCGGTGTGTCGCAGGTGCGGGAATGCGCAGCCGAGCTGCTGCGTTTTGCCAAGGAAACGAATATCCCGGTATTCCTGATCGGCCACATCAATAAGGAAGGTGACATTGCCGGTCCCAAACTGTTGGAACATATCGTGGACTGTGTGCTGCAGTTTGAAGGCGACCGGCACAACACCTACCGCATCCTGCGCACGTTGAAAAATCGCTTTGGCAGCACCGATGAAATGGGCATCTACGAAATGCGTTCGGCGGGTCTGCGTGAGGTGAGCAACCCTTCCGAACTACTGCTCAGCCAGAAAGACGAAGATCTCAGCGGCTGTGCTGTGGCTGCGACGATGGAAGGCCTGCGGCCCATGCTGATCGAAACGCAGGCGCTGGTGAGCAAATCGGTGTACGGCACCCCGCAGCGCACTGCCACCGGCTTCGATATGCGGCGCTTACAGATGCTGCTGGCCGTGCTGGAAAAGCGCTGCGGTTATTATTTCAGTATGAATGATGTGTTCCTAAATCTGGCCGGCGGTATCCGGGTGGATGATCCGGCCATCGACCTGGCTATTGTGTCGGCGCTGATCTCATCCCTGCTGGATGTGGGTGTGCCTTCCGATGTGTGTTTCGCCGGCGAAGTGGGCCTGAGCGGCGAGATCCGGGCTGTGAGCCGTACGGAACAACGCATTGCCGAAGCAGCCCGCCTGGGTTTCAAGGAGATCTACATATCCAAGTACGGGATTAAAGGCCTGGACCTGAAAAAATTCAAGATCCGGGTAGTGCCGCTGGGTAAGGTGGAGGAAATGAAGCAGTTGATGTTTAGCTGAGGTGTTAGTTGGGATTGGGCAGATTGTGGTATTAGGGCTTATCTGGTGTTCATCCCCCTGCCCCCTTCAAAGGGGGAATTTGCTCCGCTCCGCTTCGCATACCGGGTTGTTTTCGGCCGTTAAGACCGGAAAATTTCCCCCTTTGAAGGGGGCGAAGGAGGATGAACACCGGACCAAGCCATCCCGAAAAATTCCATAAAAAATCACAAACCATGAAACCTGTAGCCTCAAAGTCAAATAACTACCATTACAACGCGGGCCTGCGTGACCGTGCCAGGTATTTAAGGAACAATTCCACAAAAGCGGAGATCTATCTTTGGAATGATGTCCTTAGGAACCGCTGGTTAAAAGGTTTTCAATTCTACCGCCAGCGCCCGGTCTTGCATTACATCGTTGATTTCGTCTGTCCTGAATTAATGCTGGTAATTGAAGTTGATGGTGTCACCCATGACTTCAACCCTGTACAAATATTAGATACCCGTAAGCAGCGTGACTTGGAAGCTGTTGGGTTCACGGTCTTGCGTTACTCCGATTGGGAGGTGCTGGAGCGGCGGGATGAAATTGCCCAGGAATTGTTAGCCTGGATAGAGGCATGGGAGAATCGGAATGATTCGGATGAGTAGTATTTATGAATAGTTGGTGTTCATCCCCCCGCCCCCTTCAAAGGGGGAATTTGCTACGCTACGCTTCGCAAAACGGCGCTGTACTGGACGGCATAGCCGGACAGTTTCCCCCTTTGAAGGGGGCGAAGGGGGATGAACTGGTAAAGCCAAATTCTCCCTAATACCTTTCAACAAGCGTTTCACTCTAATATCTTTTTTACTTCAGCCAGAATATCATTAACCAGGCTATCCAAATCAGTTTTGCTGCCCTGCAATTCAAACTCTCCTACAACTTCATTGTCCCTAAATAACCTGCCAATAAGTTTAATTTGATCCCCGGAAAGTAAATACCGTCCTCGGACTTGGTAAGCGTTCTTGTAGCGATTCACATCTACGAATATTATTCCTCGGGGAGTCAGGCCTGCTGACATATCCAGCAGGTGTGCATCGAGTGTTCCAGACAGGCTGATCTCATCGCCCAGACTTTCGTCATTAAAAAATGAACTCCGGATAAACACCGGCTTTACCTCTTCCAGCGGAATTTCCACCCCTTCCGTCACCAGCCCGATATCAAAGCTCGAAGCATTTTGAGGCGAAGCCAGTGTCGGCGTCTGAATACCACCAATATCGCCGGCAAACTCCGGGACTTTATCGCGGGCAAACTGGAATAACTGCATTACATCCACACTTCGGTTTTCCCGCAACGCCGCGCCGCGCATGCCCAGGAGCAGGCTGTAGGTCAGCAGCCCCTGCCCAAACTGGCTGGCCTCGTAACTCACCTTGTCGGCCGCGCTGCCGGCCAGCACGAACATACCGGTGCGGTCTTTCATGCGGTCCAGGGCGCGGATCTGGCTGGTCGGCACATTCCGGATCGCCAGCAGGTCCTCCACGACCTTGCCGGAGGAGCAGGCATCGAGGATCATGACCTGTTTTCGGGCCGGGATGGCGTTGACCCATTCGGTTAGTTCCTCGGTGGAGATAGCATAATTGTTCCGGATGGCCGGATCGGACAGGTCGCCGGAAAAACAGTCCTTGGTGAGGTAGTAGAACTGCTCGTTCTCGGTACCGCCATAAGTGGTGCCATGACCGGAAAAGTAAATGGTCAGGACATCTTCGGGCCGGGCTGTTAAAGCGAAGGTGTCGAAAGCAGCCTTGATGTGTTCCTTGCTGGCCAGTTTAGAACCCGATTGAGTATCGGTCGAAAACCATTCAAGGTGGACATTTTCTGCGCCAAAGAGCAATTGGGCCGTCTGCCCGAGTGCCAGTTTCATGTCGTTGGCATCTTTATCAGCATAGCGCAGGTCCAGTTGGTCGCCGTTGTAATCGGACGTGCCGACTACGATGGCGTAGTAGTGGGGTTGGTAATTCTCTTTGTGGGTTAAGGGCTCGACACCGTCCTGGCCTTTTTGATTGAGAAAGCGAGGCACATAATCCAGGGTATAAAGCTGGCTTTTAAGCCAGCCGGCAGCATTCCAGGTCCGGATGCCGATCTGATTGACGGTGTCAGGCAGGTAGAATTTGGCGAAGGCTTTTAAATCAATGGAAAGCACAGTATCGCGATCAAGATTAGCATCAGCCAGTACTTCTTTATTATTGATGAAGATGCTGGTTTTACCGACCCCGCCGTTGCGTATCTGGAGGTGAATGCCGAGAGTGTCATCCTTTATTTGGGGTTTCATGATCGGGTACATGTCCAGCGATTCGAATTTTTGTACATCGCGGAGCGGCTCGCCTTTCATAACTTTTTGATAGAGCCCGGGTTCGTAGTAGCGTTCTTTCAACTGCTCGAATTCGATGATTTCGAGGCCAAGGAGGTAGTACATTTTGTCCATGGCGCCTGGGGTGGCGTCGAAGAGGCCGGAGGGGTGGATGGCGACGTGGTCGATGGAGTCGATGGGGTATACGGTTACCAATTCCTTCCATTGATCTGTTGACCAGAGTTTAAATGAACCATTCGTACTGGTCGTGTATAATAGAATTCCATTTGGGCTATACTGAGTTGACATGACCCAGTTGCGATGTGCCTGGATCACTCGTAATTGTTGTCCCGTTTCAATATCCCATATTCTTATGGATTTGTCATCGCCACCAGTAGCCAGATGTTTGCCATCAGGACTAAAATGGGCTGAGTTAATGGAGCCTTTATGCCCTGGCAATTCCCAAATTTTTTTTCCGGTTTGTACGCTCCAAATCCCTGCCTGGCCTTCGTATCCACCAATAAAAATCTGCTGCCTCTCTGGGATAAACTGCGCTAGCTGAATTGAATTATTCTGTTTAATTTTCAACAACTCTTTGCCTGTTCGGGCATCCCAAATCCGTGCTGTACTATCAAAGCTTGCTGTTAAGATAAGGTCCCCGTTTAAATTATATTGGGCAGTTGAAACCCAACCGCTATGTCCTTTTAATTCTAATTTTTGGTTACCGGTTTCAATATCCCATACCCGAGCTGTTTCGTCAGCACTTGCGGTAACAACTTGTTTACTATTTGGGGAAAAATCTACTGATGAGACTTCATTTGTATGCCCTTTTAAAATACGAAACTGTCGATTTGAACTTCTGTCCCATAAAATAGCTGTACTATCTCCACTTGAACTGGCATAATATTTTCCATTCGGGCTTAAGGCTACTGAATATAGCCACATTCGGTGTCTGGCCGACATGTCTTGAATCATTCCTTTTTGTATATCCCAAACTTTGATGTTACCATCACCACCAGCCATTATATATTGTTTATTGTCTGGACTTATGACAGCGTCTACAATACTTTCAGTATATCCTTTCAAAGCACTGACTTGATTGCCTGTTTGAGTGTCCCATATTCTTGCCCAGTTACTAAAATTACCTGTTGTTACAATGTGCTTGCCATCTGGGCTGTAAGTGGCCACTCTCACTCCGTCAGAATGGCCTGTCAGTACCTGTAGATTTTGACCGGAAGAGGCCTTCCAGATTATTGCTTTTTTATCATTACCTGCAGTTACAATGTTTCTGCTATCGGGGCTAAATTCGGCAGACCAAACCCTAAGCCTATGTCCTTTAAGTTCATGTATTTCTTTACCAGTTTGTACATTCCATACTTTTGCAGTGCCATCAAAGCTAGCAGTAACAATTTTACTACCATCAGGACTATATTTTGCGGAGAAAATCTCTCCTTTATGTCCTGATAGTTCTCGCATTTTTAGACCGGTTTGAACATCCCAGATATAAGCAGCATTATCTGAGCTAGAGGTAACGATATTTTTACCGTCAGGGCTGAAAGTGGCTGACCAAACTCCTTTTCTGTGCCCTGAAAAATTATGCAATCTTTGACCATTCTCCTTACTCCATAGACATGCAGTTTTATCTAAACTTGCGGTAAGAACATATCGACTGTCAGGGCTGAAAATCGCTGACCATACTTCTTTTTTATGTCCGGATAACTCTTGTAGTTTTTTGCCAGTTTGGGCACTCCAAATTATTGCCGTTTTACCATCCGCCGTCACGATTTGTTCTCCATTTGGACTAAACGAAGCAATTGCAGCCCCAGGTAATTCAAGTACTACCTTTTTGTTGTTAACCTCCCAGACTTTAGCCGTCCTGTCAGCGCCAGCTGTTACAACATATTTCCCATCGGGGCTGTAAT
>SBHD01000074.1 GCA_006226345.1 Bacteroidota bacterium
GCCCGTTCTGCATGCAGAACGGGCCTTTTATTGAATTGAACAGGGAGAGAATATTGCTGGTTGTGATCAGGCTTTGACACCGGTCACCAGCAGGGAAACCTCGTTGTTCAGGATCTCCACAAATCCGCCTTCAACCTGAAGGGTCATTTTTTCATTGTTCTCCTTAATAATGCGCACTTCTCCTTCTTCCAGGGAAGAAACGATCGGTGCGTGATTTTCCAGCATTTCGAAAGAGCCGGAGGCACCGGGCACCTTGACCGATTTTACGGTTCCGGAAAACAACTCCTTTTCAGGAGAAAGGATAACTAAATGCATATGTCGGATGGTTGGAAAGTTAAATGGTTTGATGGTCGGATGGTCAGATGGTTGTCTGATCGGGATCAAACCATCCGGCCATCTGACCATCCACTCAATTATGCTTCGGCTTCAGCCAGCATCTTCTTACCTTTTGCGATAGCATCGTCGATGGTACCGACCAGGTTGAAGGCTGCTTCCGGATATTCATCCAGTTCGCCGTCCATGATCATGTTAAAGCCGCGGATCGTCTCTTCGATCGGAACCAACACGCCCGGCAGGCCGGTGAACTGCTCGGCTACGTGGAACGGCTGGGAGAGGAAACGCTGTACCCGGCGGGCCCGCGAAACGACGAGTTTGTCTTCGTCAGAGAGTTCTTCCATACCCAGGATGGCAATGATATCCTGGAGTTCGTTGTAGCGCTGCAGGATAACCTTAACCCGCTGTGCACAGTTGTAGTGTTCGTCACCGATGATCTTCGGATCGAGGATACGGGAAGTAGAATCCAGCGGATCCACAGCCGGGTAAATACCCAGCGATGCAATTTTACGACTCAATACCGTGGTAGCATCCAGGTGAGCAAAGGTCGTAGCCGGAGCCGGGTCCGTCAAGTCATCCGCCGGTACATATACAGCCTGTACGGATGTGATGGAGCCCCGCTTAGTCGAGGTAATACGCTCCTGCATGATACCCATTTCCGTAGCCAGGGTCGGCTGATAACCTACTGCAGAGGGCATACGGCCCAACAGAGCGGACACTTCGGAACCGGCCTGGGTGAAACGGAAGATGTTGTCTACGAAGAACAGGATGTCACGACCGCCTGCGGGGTCTTTCAGGTCGCCATCGCGGAAATATTCGGCCATGGTCAGACCGGACAGGGCCACACGAGCACGGGCGCCCGGCGGTTCGTTCATCTGACCGAACACCAGGGTTGCCTGGCTGTTAGCCAGTTCGGCTTTGTCTACCTTGGAAAGGTCCCAGCCGCCTTCTTCCATCGACTTGATGAAATCTTTACCGTATTTAATAACGTTGGATTCGATCATCTCCCGAAGCAGGTCGTTCCCTTCACGGGTCCGTTCGCCCACGCCGGCAAATACCGACATGCCATCGTATGCTTTTGCAATATTGTTGATCAACTCCATGATCAGTACGGTCTTACCTACGCCGGCACCACCGAAGAGACCGATCTTACCACCTTTGGCATAAGGTTCGATGAGGTCGATAACCTTAATACCGGTGTACAGGATCTCCCGCTCGGTAGATAATTCTTCATAAGTCGGCGGTTTGCGGTGGATGACATAAGCGTTTTCATCCTTTGCAACTTTTCCGATACCGTCAATAGCCTCGCCAACCACGTTGAACAACCGGCCACGAACCGCTTCGCCGGTCGGCATAGCGATCGGAGCGCCAGTGTCGGCAACTTCAACGCCGCGGGTCAGACCGTCGGTGGAGTCCATAGCGATAGTACGAACGCTGTCTTCACCCAGGTGGCGCTGGACTTCCAGCACGAGAACGGCGCCATCCTCGCGTTTTACTTCGAGAGCGTTCAGTATTTCCGGCAGCTTGCTGTCAGGACCGCTGAAATCAACGTCTACAACAGCGCCGATAATTTGTTTAATACGACCGATATTTGCCATAAAACGAAATGATGTTTGGTGTCCGGTGCTAAAAGAAACGATATCCAGCCACCGGGCGCCGGGTACCGCGTTCAAAAGCCGCGCAAAAGTACATACATTCCCCGTAAAACTGCGTTTTTGTTCAAATTTTTATTCCCCGAAACAAAATTTCGTGAAAATGTCATCCAAGAGCCGCTAAATGTTAATTTTCGCCTAACGCGGTAAACGTTTCACCTATTTATTCGACTTTTGCATACTCCCTTTCCGGTTATAGAGTTTGCCCAGTGCTAAAATCGCCAGCAATCGACTCCTGATGAAATATTATTTGTTGCTGTGCGTTCTTGGCGTTTTAATCTTTAATGCCATTCCTTTCCTTTATTTTAAATCTGATTCCTCTGTATCATGCAGCGAACGCAATTTGTTGTTTACTGGCTGGGTCTTGTTGTTTTGTTTTTGTCGGTTAAGCCGGTAGCAGCACAAGAAGGTGCAAACCAGTCCGATATTCCTGAATTTACCGAACAAATACCTGCAGAAACCCCGGACTTCGGAGTCCCTACCGAGGCCGATCTCACTGCCCGCCTGGGCAACCTGAGGGGCTGCCTGGACCTGAAAGTGAACGGTGTCGTAAAAGGATACCTCCGTACTTACATCGTTAATAAGACCGAAAAAACGCGCGCAATGCTTGGCCGCCGGCTTACGTATTTTCCGCTTTTCGAAGAAAAGCTCCGGGAAAGCGGCCTTCCGACCGACCTGAAATACCTGGCTGTAGTAGAATCCGCCCTCAATGCAACGGCTGTTTCGCGTGTCGGTGCTACCGGGCTGTGGCAGTTCATGCCCTATACCGGTAAAGATTATGACCTGCGCCAAAGCACAACTGTAGACGAACGCAGCGACGCAGTCAAGAGCACAGAAGCTGCTGTCAAATACCTGAAGCATTTATATGGTCAGTATAACGACTGGGCCCTGGCCCTGGCTGCATACAACAGCGGTCCGGGACGTGTCAATTCGGCGATCCGCCGGGCGCACAGCCGTGACTTCTGGCAGATCCAGCGCTATCTGCCCAAAGAAACCCGCAACTATGTACCGGCTTTTATCGCAGCTACCTATATCTGCAATTACTTCCAGATGCATAATATTGACATGGTGGAGCCGGATTACGACGAGCAGTTGCTTAACCATATCAAAGTATACGACCAGGTTTCGTTCCGCGACATTGCCGATGCCACCGGTCTGGATTACGGAGTGATCCGTACGCTGAATGCCGGATATAAGAAAGACTATGTACCTGCAGACGAGAATGGATATTACATCTTGTTACCGCAACGGGTGATGCCGGCATTCCTGCGCTATATCAACGGTATCAGTGAACGGCGCTACACTATTGAAAGCCTGAAAGCTACCCCGAACACCAACCTGGGTGACGGCCGCTACTGGCCATTGGCCGTTTCCGTACAACAAACAGATCATATCGACAATGTTGCCGCCATGCTGGGCGTGCATGCCGAGCACCTGAAAGCCTGGAACAACCTTTCTGACGGTGTGATCCGGGCTGGCCAGCGGCTAAAGGTCTGGCGTCCTGTTTATGTGTTCAAACATTCACCCCTGCGGATCGAAGTACCCCGGCAATCAGCCGCCCGTCCGGTATCCGGTGCAGCTCCTGCAGCTCAACCGGTTGTGACAAACGTGGCTGCGGAAAACCCGGTACCGGTACTCCGGAAGGAAGAGGCCGCACAGTTCAAACAATATCAGTACCATACTGTCCGCCGGAATGAATCGCTCGACGACATTGCCCGGTTTTATGGTACGCCCACTGAGGTATTGAGCAAGATCAATAATATTACTACTGTGCAAATTGGTATGCGGCTGAAAGTCAAGGAATTGTAATTTTCTGGCGTTATAATTTTCCAGAGGCCCGCAGTAAATACACTGCGGGCCTCTGTTTTTTTAAGTAGAAAGCCGAACTTTGCTAGTACCAAAAACCGGCTCTGCATGCGCCGGTCATCCGTTTAACCAATCTCCATCCTATGACACGCGCTCTCCTTATTGAAGATGAACCGGAAGGTCTCCAAAACCTTCAGAACCTGTTGGATAAATATTGCCCGGATGTAGAAGTAGTGGCGACCGGAGGATCCAATGCCGATCTGTTGCACCTTACCGCTGATGATAGTGCCACTGCCTTTGATGTGGCTTTTCTGGATATTGACCTTCCGGACGGACTTGTTTTCCAGGGTTTGCAACAACTGGACGAGATACCGTTTGATATCATCTTCGTGACAGCGTATAACCAATATGCCCTTACTGCTTTTGATTTCTCGGCGATCCACTATGTGCTTAAGCCGATCGAACCGGAAGATCTTCAAAAGGCAGTCAGCCGCATCCGTACGGATCGCGATACCGCCAGCACCAAGGAACGGGTCGAATTGCTGGAGCAGAACTATTCGCCTAATATGCCGAATGCCTTCGAGAAGATCGGTATTTCGGGACTGGATGGCGTACACTTTGTACGTCTGCGGGAGATCGTTCGCCTGGAGGCTGAGGATAATTACACCCACTTTATCCTGGAGTCGGGTAGCAAGATCACCGCGAGCAAGACGATCAAGGCCTATGAGGATACCCTTATCCGCTTGAATTTTGTGCGGGTACACAAGAAGCATATTGTAAACATGAATTACATGAAAACCTACGTCAAAGGAGAGGGGGGGTACCTGATCCTGGAAAATGGCGAGAACATCGAAGTATCGCGGCGTAAAAAGGCGGTACTGATGGATTCGGTCCGGCGGTTACACGGCGAGATCTGATCGGTGCTTATTTTAAAGGTTTAATGTATTTTTGCAGCCCTAAGAGCATGTTTGGGAAATTCTTACCAGATCCAAAACAGTTCTTTTTCCGCCATCTTTCACCTTTTTTCAGGCACATAACCCTGGCGATGCACCTGGAAAAGGTAAAATCTGACAAATAAAGCATTTGTTTTTGCCTCTGGAAGAAATTCCCCAACACGCTCTGAATGCACAACATCCTGTTTTTCTGTAAAAAAATAAATTGACCTCGCATTGCTTTGGCAGATGCGGGGTTTCCTGCTTAAATGGGTTTTTTCGATAAGTTTTTTAACCGCGAGAAAAAAGAAGATCTCGATAAGGGTCTGGAGAAGACCAAAGAAAGTTTTCTGGGTAAGATCACCCGGGCGGTCGCCGGCAAAAGCACGGTAGACGAAGAGGTGCTGGACGAACTGGAGTCCGCGCTGATCGCTGCCGATGTGGGGCTGGATACCACGGTGAAGATCATTGAACGGATCGAGGCCCGGGTTGCCCGCGATAAATATGTTAATACGGACGAACTGAATGCACTCCTCCGGGATGAGATCGTCCAGATGCTGGCCGAGAATAATACCACCGATGCGGAGGATTTTGATATTCCTGCGGGCAAAAAGCCTTATGTCCTGTTGGTTATTGGCGTAAACGGTGTTGGCAAAACGACCACGATCGGTAAACTCGCAGCCCAGTTTAAAAAGAAAGGGTATAAAGTGGTACTTGGTGCTGCCGATACCTTTCGTGCTGCTGCCGTAGACCAGCTGAAGATTTGGGCAGATCGGGTAGGGTGTGATTTTTACTCCAAGGGTATGCAGGCTGACCCCGGGGCGGTGGCTTACGAGACCACTAATTATGCGCTGGAGCACAACTGCGATGTGGCGATTATCGATACTGCCGGCCGACTGCATAACAAATCCAACCTGATGCAGGAACTGGGCAAGATCCACCGTTCCATAGAGAAAAAACTGCCTGGAGCGCCACACGACGTGCTCCTGGTGCTCGATGCGTCCACAGGACAAAATGCCTTTGAACAAGCCAAGCATTTCACCGCCGTTGCACCGATCACCACGTTGGCCCTGACCAAACTCGATGGTACGGCCAAAGGAGGTGTAGCTATCGGTATCAGCGATCAGTTTAAGATCCCGATCCGCTATATCGGTGTGGGTGAAGGCATCGATCAGCTGCAGATCTTCAACAAGCAGGCATTCGTGGAATCCCTCTTTAACTGATCAACACATTTACGAGGCCGGCATGACAGATGTCGGGGCATGTTGTTGCATCGACTGGTCCAGTTGGAACCAACTGTCGAGCGTGGCCTGATATTGTTGTGCCGGTTCATTCCGGTGCTGGAAATTCCCGTGCAGATAGTCAATCTCATAATCAGCCGCAAAAGTCTGGTGGTGTTGGCTGATCTCCCTTATTGCAGCAGTAATGTACCGGATCTCCTTCTCCGACATGGTCGGGTGGAGCGACAGGCGAATCCAGCCCGGTTTTTCACTCAGGTCGCCGGCGTCGATCTTGGATACGATCTCACAGGAACGTTCCTGGGAGATCTGGAACAGGAAATG
>SBHD01000149.1 GCA_006226345.1 Bacteroidota bacterium
GCCCTCATCATGGGCGGCGACAACCTGGCCACGCTGCACCTCTGGAAACACTACGAACAACTGCTGGCAAATTTCGATATTTACGTATACAACCGTCCGGCAACAGACCCGGGCGAACTGGCCCAACATCCACGGGTACACATCTGCCAGGCGCCTATGCTCGACATTTCGGCGACCTATATCCGGCAGTGCCTGCGCGATAGCAGATCCATCCGGTACCTGGTACCCGATGCCGTGTTTGAATACCTGGAAGGGAGTAATATGTACCGCTCGTAATGCAGCAGATTGTTTTTTAGTCGTGAAAAAGAACCCCATTGGCAGACCACCGATATAATCCACTTCCCGGGCAACCCCACCCCGTCATACTGCACCATAATCCCTGATCAAGCCCAACTATTAAGCGGCTGTTTTGGTTTTGTTATACCCCTTTTTAACAAATTCCAAAAGTCTAACTCAACCAGCCTCTAAGTCTATTTCTCATGCCTATCCGGAATATCATTACCGCCGCATCCATTTTCTTTTTTACCGGACTACTGACAGCACAGTCTCTCTCTTTCCCTGACATAGCGATCGGAGAATGGAAACAACACCTGCCCTGGCAGCGCGCTGTGTCGGTGACGCAGAGCAGTACCAAGGTCTATTACGCAACCGAATGGGCAATCGTGGAGATCGACAAGGCTGACCGCTCCCCGCGTTTTATTTCCAAGGTGGAAGGGCTCAGCGATGTGGGTATGAATTTCGTCCGCTTCAATCCCGATGCAAATATTTTGCTCCTGACCTACAGCGACAGCAATATTGACCTGTGGGATGCTGCTGATGGCTCGGTGGTCAACCTGCCTTTTATCCAGAAAAACGTCAATATCAGCGGGGACAAGAGTATTTATGACGTAGCCTTTGAAGGAAAAAACGCCTACCTGGCGTGTGGGTTCGGCATCCTCAAACTCAACCTGGAAGCCGCTGAAGTGGAATACACGGTTTTTACCGGACTTCCGATCCGGAGCATTGCCGTATACCAGAACAACCTGTATGCCGGTACTGAAGAAGGGATCTACCGGTTGCCCGGCGATGATGTGAATCCTGCCGATTTCAGTCGCTGGCGTTTTCTGGGGGTTATGGAAGGCTTGCCGCAGGGATATACCGTGAATGCCCTGCAGGACTACAGCGGCAACCTGTATATCGGTCTGGAAAATGCGCTTTGCCGGTACGATGGTACCAAATTTGACACCCTGGAAACCCACCCGATCCAGGAAGTGACTTTTCTGAGTGCCGAGGGTAGCGGACTGGTCATCGGCTGGAGAAAAGATTTTAACGGACGCGTGAAGTACCTGGACCCCGCTAACGACCAACTGCGCGATATTCACTGGACCTGTGAGTCAACTGTTCCATTGTATTGCGTGGAGGAAGGTAGTCGCATCTTCTGGTTTGCCGATGCCAATGACGATTTCCGGTATTTTGATGATAACATCGGCCAATGCGACCGGTTCCGGTTCAATTCACCGCACCAGCATTCCAGCGTGGAAATTGCACTGGCTAATGGTAAGGTATTTGTCACCACACCCGGTCACGACGTCAATCTGAATGCACTGTACAACCGGGCCGGGTTATACATCCGGGGCACAGACGGACAGTGGTCGCGTTTTTATGGGGAAACCAACCCCGAACTGAAAGACGGCGATTGCGATAAAGATTTCTGGCGCGTTGCCCCCCACCCTTACGAGGAAAAATTCTACGTGGGAAGTTTTGTAGGCGGCCTGGTTGAAGTGACTGATGGTGGGGCTCAAACAAAATGCTACACCCAGTACAACTCCATCCTGCAAAATGCCGGCCAGTCCGGTACCAACCGTACCGCTATCGGCGGTATGGCCTTTGACGAAAGCGGGAACCTTTGGATCTGTAATTACGATGCCGCCGCACCCATCGCCGTGCTTAAAGCGGATGGTACCCTGCGCAACTACTCCGCTGCACCGGTCAGCAACCTGCTGCAGGTAGCGGTAGATCGCAATGGCTATAAGTGGTTTGTCGTCGGGTTCAACTCTGGTATTCTGGTATACGACAGCGGAGCCGATATCGATAATCCCTCCGACGACCGCTACCGGTTGATCACTTCAGCCAACAGCGTATTGCCTTCCAATACAGTGAATTGTGTGGCAGTCGACCTGGATGGTGATGTGTGGGTTGGCACCCAACAGGGAACGGTTAGTTTTGAATGTGGCAGTAATGTGTTTGATCCTAATTGCAAAGGTTCGCGCCGGATCGTTAATGTAGACGGCTTTAACGGTTACCTGCTTGAAAATGAGAACATCCGCGCAATAGCAGTTGATGGCGCCAACCGCAAATGGTTCGGTACTTCCACGGGTATTTTCGTGCAATCGCCCAGCGGGGAAGAACAGGAAGCCCGGTTTACCAGTACCAACAGCGCGCTGCTGGATAACAATATCACCGATATTGCTATAGATCCACTGACCGGCGAAGTCTGGATCGGCACCTTCAAAGGTATCGTATCCTATCGCGCCGAAGCTACCCTTGGCGGAAAACTCAATTCGGAAAAGCCCTATGCCTACCCCAACCCGGTACGCCCGGATTACGATGGTCCGATCGCTATCTATGGCCTGGCCAGTGATGCCAACATCAAGATCACCGATGTGGCCGGTAACCTTGTATATGAAGGGAAAGCCTACGGCGGGCAGGCCGTCTGGGATGGCCGCGACTACCTGGGCCGGCGTGCTGCCAGTGGTGTCTACCTCATCTTTGCCACCAGTTCGGAATTGTTTGACAATCCCGATGCCGTCATCGCGAAAGTGGTCATTTTAAATTGAAGCACCCTACTAACGGATCGGCTTACAGTACAGAGTTTTCCAGGAACGGCAACTTATCCGGATAATCCGTGGTGTAATGTAATCCCCGGCTTTCCCGGCGGTGGGACGCCGAACGGGTGATCAGGTAAGCGATCGTGATCAGGTTGCGGAGTTCCATCAATTGCGGACTGATCGAGGTCGTTTTATACAGGTCCTCGGTCTCCTGGTACAACAGGTAAAGCCGGTCAAGCGCCCGCTTCAAACGTACGTTGGATCGAACGATACCAACGTAGTAGGACATGATCTCCTTCAGCTCCTTGATGCTCTGCGTGATCAACACCATCTCTTTTGGATCTGTAGTACCCTCGGCATTCCAATCCGGAATATCGTCGCGCAACGGCCACTCTTCCAGTTTGTCCTGTGTATCGGCACAGATCCGGTGCGCGAAAACCATGGCTTCCAGCAGGGAGTTGGAAGCGAGACGGTTGGCACCGTGCAGACCGGTGGACGAGCACTCGCCGGCGGCATACAGCCGTTTAATACTGCTGGCACCCCGGGCATCTACATGGATGCCGCCACAGAGGTAGTGGCAGGCAGGTACGACCGGGATGAGATCTTTCATCGGGTCGATGCCCAGGCTCAGGCATTTTTCATAAATCGTCGGAAAATGCGCAGAAAATTCTGCTTTATCCAGGTGCCGGCAATCCAGATACATACAATCGGTACCCCGTTTTTTCATTTCGGAGTCGATGGCGCGCGCTACGATGTCGCGGGGTGCCAGGGAAAGCCGTTCATCATAGAGGTGCATAAACTCCTCCCCTTCCGCTGTTTTCAAAATAGCACCCAGACCCCGTACCGCCTCCGAAACCAGGAACGACGGATTTTCACCGGCAGGGTTATAGAGTGAGGTCGGGTGGAACTGCACAAATTCCATATTGCTGACCCGTGCTTTTGCCCGATAGGCCATAGCAATACCATCGCCGCTGGCAATGACGGGATTGGTAGTGGATTTATATACCTGTCCTGCGCCTCCGGTGCATACGATTGTTGCACGCGACACGATCGTATCGATCTCACCATTTTCCTTGTTCAGCGCATAACAGCCATAACATTCAATGCCGGGTGTAACCCGTATTACCATTCGGCCCAGGTGGTGCTGCGTGATCAGGTCCAGGGCAAAATAGTGTTCCAGCACCTCAATATTCGGGTACCGCCTGGCCTCTTCCATTAGTGTGCGCTGGATCTCCCAACCGGTCAGATCCTTGTAGTGCAGGATGCGGTGTTCGGAGTGCCCGCCTTCCCGCGCCAGGTCATATTCATCCGAATTTTTTTCCTTGTCAAAACGGGCGCCCCATTCGATAATCTCCTGTACCCGTTGCGGGCCTTCTTCCACGACAATTTTCACAATTTCAGTGTCGCACAAACCGTCGCCGGCATCCAATGTATCGGCGACATGTTTTTCGTAGGTATCCTTTTCGTGGTTCCAAACAGCCGCCACACCACCCTGTGCGTAGCGGGTGTTGCTTTCGCCTTTGTTTGTTTTGGTCAGGACGAGTATCCTGCGCTGCGGGTGGATTTTTGCAGCCTTGATCGCAAAAGTGAGTCCGGCGATTCCGGAACCGAGCACGAGAAAATCAGCCTGGATACGTGCCATAATGTGAAAAATATTGATGAAGGTACAAACCGGGGAAGGGGTATAAAAGGCAAGCGGCAACGGTTTGGTTTTCATCCAATACCGCCGCCGCTTGCTTCGCTACTTGATCAGGTTAAAAGCCGTAGGCAAGTGTCAGGGACCAGGCAGCGTTTTTCAGGCTGCCCACCAGATCTTTTAAAGACTGGTCGTTTCCTACGTTTTTCAGGCCTCTGGATAAGCGAAAATGTAATCCGATATTACCCAGATCCAAGCCGGCGCCCACATGCCAGCCAAAGTCGAGCGTTTGCAGGCCATCCTTGTTAAAGTTGACCGGATTGCCCTGCTCATCTTTGAATTCGCCATTGGAGTTGGCCAGCAGGCTGGCGCTCAAACCCGCATGCAGGTTAACCAAACTCAGGTTGTACTCCAGCGACAGCGGAAGTTCGATATAAGCTAACTTAAGGGAAGAGGAGAGTGTATCAAATTTGTAGCTTTTGATACCCTTGGTGGCGATCATAAGTTCCGGGCGCAGGGAAAAACCACTGTGTCCCATTGGTATCTTGACAAATGCACCACCGTTTATACCAATCCTGCCGCTCCGGTTTTCTGCCTTGGCATCATCGTAGAGGTTGGTACCATTGATACCCAGTTTGAGGCCAAAACGCGCACCGTCTTCAATCATCTGAGCCCGGGCAGTGGTAAGACCAACACCCAACAGGCATAGGGTAAAAAACATGCATTGGAAGATAGATCGGGCTGTTTTCATAGTCATGTATCAGTTTGTGATATTAGGAATGGACGTGTACAAATGTATAAGAAACAATATGAAAGAGCCGGTGAGTTACACTTGGCTCCACCGGCTCTTTTATGCACAATGTATTTAATCGTCTGTTGGTTCCTCCGGATCCGGTGTTTCATCCGGTGTCTCCGGATCGGCAGCTTTCTTGCCGGTAGAAGGATGTCCGGTGAAATGTTTGAGCATGGTTATCTCGCGTTGGGTCAGTTCACGGAATGAACCGCGCTGTAATTCCCGTTTGGTCAGACCAGCAAAGTAAAAGCGGTCGAGTTTGCGTACGCGATATCCCAACGCCTCAAACAAGCGGCGTACCACCCGGTTGCGGCCTTCCACGATTTCGAGTTCGATCACATCGTGGTTGGGCTGTTCTTCGGAAAAACGGACCCAATTGACATGCAGGACGCCATCCTCCAGCTCAACCCCTTTTTCGATCCGCTCAAAATCAGCAGGGCTCAGGGGTTTGTCAATTCCGATGCGGTATTGTTTCTGGACATGGTGACTGGGATGTGTGAGCTTCGCCGCCAGATCGCCGTCATTGGTGATCAGTAGCAGACCGGTAGTATCGCGATCCAGGCGACCGACCGGGTACAGGCGCTCCGGGTAATGCGGATCAACAATATCCAGTACCGTTGCCCTGCCGCGATCGTCATCGGTAGTCGTTATGATCCCTTTGGGTTTGTTGAGCAACAGGTAAACGGCACGTTCCTGCACCTGTACTTCTTTGCCCTCACAGGTAATGACATCACCTTTCTGAATACGGTAATACGGTTCGTTCTTGACTTCTCCGTTTACCGTAACCAATCCTTTTTCAATAAACTCAACTGCTTTCCGGCGGGAGGCAATACCACAATGTGCCAGGTATTTGTTGAGCGGCATATCTTCTCCGGAAGGAAGCGAAGGCTTGGGCAGTTTTTCTACATAAAACTCCTCCCGTTTGGGTTTACGGCCAAACGGCTTCCGGCCGTAACCGCCGCCACCGCCTTTATTATATGGCTTTCTGTAACCACCGCCGCCACCGCCTTCGCGGTTCTGCCACGGTTTGCGTTCGTAACC
>SBHD01000054.1 GCA_006226345.1 Bacteroidota bacterium
TTTTTTTAACGTCTCGTTAACCTGGGGCCGGATCAAGACCACATGTGGTGTTGATTACAACCGGGGTCGGGCAATGAACTGCGTGGTTTTACAGGGCTCAAAATATTCCAGTTGCCCGGAAAGGCACGACGGCCAGATTTCCAGGATGCTGGCTGACCAGATTGACAGGTAAAACGCAAATTAGCGGGTATTGTGTTGTGCCTTTTTCATATTACCCGACAAACAGCTGCCACTGACCGACAAACGCTTGGGATGAAACTCGCACCGGATGACCTGCCTGCCCTGGAGGCCTACCTGCGCCCCGAAACGCCCCTGGAGCGACAACTGCTCAAGGTGCCGGCATTCCGGCAGGGCTTATTCTGGGGCGAACCCCGTTTTGGTCATCCGGAAGGAAAAGTCGTGTACCATCTCCGCGAGGTGCTCAACAATGTCGACCTGATTGACGGCCTGCCGGTTGAACTACGCCGGCAGCTGCGCCTCATTTCTTTTGCTCATGATACCTTCAAGTATGCCGAAGACCGGACCCGCCCCCGCGACTGGAATAAACATCACGGTATACTTGCCCGGCAATTTATGCTGGACTACACGGATGATCGGGCTGTTCTGGATATTCTCGAAACCCACGACGATGCCTATTATGCCTGGCTTGGGTATAAGCATCCCTATTTTATCCGGGATAACCCGCAAAAATCTGTTGAGGTATTGCTGGACCGGGTATCGTATTGCCTGCAACTGTATTATCTGTTCTTTAAATGCGATACCCAGACCGGGGACAAGACCCAGGCCCCGATCAAGTGGTTTGAACAGACAATAATGGGAATTGATGTGGTCCGGGTGCGGGAAAAAATACACTAACCACCTGTATCGCAGGTGGTGGCCTTCAGATAACCTGGACGCCAGGCTTCCAACTCCGCGCCCGGCATTGTACTTTTGCGCCCTGAAAGGCAACGTGTTTTTGCCATTTATTCAGGCAAGCCTCTCGTTTGCCCGCACCACCTAATAAGAATGAAGAAGAGATATCTCGTTACCGCAGCCCTGCCATATGCCAATGGCCCGCTGCATATCGGCCACCTTGCCGGGGCCTATATTCCCGCTGATATATATGTACGGTACCTGCGTCTGATGGGGAAGGACGTGGTGTTTGTTTGTGGGTCTGATGAACACGGAGCTGCAATTACCATTCGGGCACGAAAGGAAGGTGTGACTCCGCGGGAGATCGTGGATACGTATCACGCTATTATTCGCGATAGCTTTGCCCGGCTGGGGGTGGCATTTGATATTTACCACCGGACCAGTGCACCGCTGCACCACGAAACCTCCCAGGATTTTTTCCGGACCTTACTGAAAAACGGCCAGTTTGAAGAACAGGAGTCCGATCAGTATTATGACGAAGAAGCCAAACAATTTCTGGCAGACCGGTATATCATAGGAACCTGCCCGGTTTGCGCTAATCCGGATGCCTATGGCGATCAGTGTGAGAAGTGTGGGTCCACTCTGAGCCCGACCCAACTGATCAATCCGCGTTCTACCCTGAGCGGGAAACCTCCGGTGCTGAAGCCTACCACACACTGGTATCTAAAACTGAACGAGCATGAAGCCTGGCTGCGTGAATGGATCAATACCGGTAAAGTGGACGGGGTGCAATTGCATGACCCCGGAACCTGGAAAAACCATGTTGTCGGGCAGTGTAATTCCTGGCTGGAACAAGGCCTGCAGCCGCGTGCCATGACGCGCGACCTCGATTGGGGCGTGGATGTGCCACATGAGATCCCCAATTCGAAAGGTAAAAAGCTCTATGTCTGGCTCGACGCCCCGATCGGATACATTTCCGCAACCAAGCAGTGGGCAAAGGATAAAGGCGTGGACTGGGAGCCTTACTGGAAAGACACCGACACCAATCTCGTCCATTTCATCGGGAAAGACAACATTGTATTTCACTGCCTCATCTTTCCGGCGATCCTGAAAGCGCACGGTGATTTCGTCCTTCCGGTGAACGTTCCGGCAAACCAGTTCATGAACCTGGAAGGCCGGAAAATTTCCACCTCGAAGAACTGGGCAGTCTGGGCACATGAATACCTGGCCGAACTTCCTGGTCGGGAAGACGAGCTGCGGTACAACATGATCAAGAACATGCCCGAACAGCGCGACAGCGAGTTTACCTGGAAGGGCTATCAGGAAACCACCAATACCGAACTGGTCGGGAATCTGGCCGGATTCATACACCGGGTATTGGTCCTGACCCATAAAAACTATACGGGTGTGGTGCCGGCTATCGAAAAAGACCGGGAATTTAAAAGCGGCTGGAATGGTGACCAGTTCACCAACTACGAAGAAGAACTCCACCAGTTATATGAAAAACTCGCGGCCATGGGGCGCGAGATAGAACACTTCAATTTCCGCGAAGCGTTGCGCCTGCTGATGGAAATTTCCAGCGCCGGTAATGCCCTGCTGCAGTTCAATGAGCCGTGGAAGGCTGTAAAGGAAGACCCGGAGTTGGTGAAAGTGGTCCTCAACCTCGGAATGCAGTATGTTGCAGCGCTGTCGGTAGCTATGCGGCCTTTCCTGCCATTTGCCGCCGACAGGCTCCGGAATATGCTCAACCTGCCTTCGTTGCAGGATGACCGGGAGTGGCTGGATATTCTCAATGATCTGGCAGAAGGCAATCCGGTACTGCAGCCAAACCACGGTATCAATCCGGCAGAACATCTCTTTTCACGGATACCTGATGAAATGATCCAGGCCCAGGTGGATAAACTACAGCAAACTGCAGCGGCTCAGGCAGAATCAGCCTCTGCCACCACTGAAGCGCCGGCCTTTGACCCCGTAAAGGAAACGATCCAGTTTGACGATTTCGCCAAGCTGGATATCCGAACCGGCACGATCACAGAGGCCTGCAAGGTGGAAAAGGCTGACAAACTGTTGCAACTGACAGTTGATCTCGGTTTTGAAAAACGCACGGTTGTTTCGGGCATCGCCCAGCACTACAAACCCGAAGAGATCATAGGCAGGCAGGTCCTGTTACTGGCCAATCTGGCTCCCCGCAAAATGCGGGGTATCGAGTCGCAGGGTATGATCCTGATGGCTGAAGATGCGGAAGGCCGGCTCAGTTTTGTCAGTCCGGCATCCGGCTGGCCAAATGGTTTTGGCGTGCGGTAATCTAAATGCCGAACGGCGATCAACAAGTTATTATGGCAAAAAGGGCGCTCATTACCGGTGCAAACCGGGGGATCGGATTGGAGATCGCCCGACAACTCGGCCAAAAAGGCTGGCATATCCTGATGGGCGCCCGTAATGCCGAACGGGGCGCCGCTGCTGCTGCAACCCTGAAAAAACAGGGGATCACCGTGGAGCCTGTCAAACTCGATGTCAGCGATCCGGAGAGTGCCCGGGACGGATTCCAGGAGGTGCTCCGGTTAACCGATCACCTGGATGTACTGATCAACAATGCCGCGGTGTTATACCAGGAGGATCAAAGCCTGCTGAGCCAGCAACCCGGTTTTATCCAGGATGTTATACAAACCAATGCGCTGGGAGGCTTGCTGGTCGTTCAGGTGTTTCGCCCGCTGCTGCTGCCGGGCAGCCAGGTGTTGTTCATGAGTAGCGGAGGTGGCAGTATGAGTGATCCGGTTGGTGGCTGGTCGCCGGCGTATTGTGTTTCCAAAACCCTGATGAACAGTATTTGCCGGCATCTGGCTTTTGAAATGCGTAGTATGGGCGTATCTGTACATGCAGTATGCCCGGGCTGGGTGCGGACAGAAATGGGCGGAGCTGGTGCCCCGCAGTCCGTCGAACAGGGTGCCGATACCATGGTATGGCTTGCCGACCAGGGGCCTCAGGGCAAGACCGGATTATTGTGGCGTGACCGGAAGGTTGTCCCGTGGTGAACAGTCAGGTTTCTGAATAGATTAAAAGTAAGTGACTATCCGCATATTGTACCCCTCTGTGCAAACGGTGAAACGTAGACTTCTCGTGAGGGTCTGCGACCCGAAATGTAGCGTTGGCAAGTCTCTGACTTACCATAAAAACCGTTGCAATGCATGACAAGTTAAAAACTTGCACACGGTGCGTGTCGGGTCGCAGACCATCACGAGCAGTCCGCGTTTCTTGGTTGGGCTTTTGGGTACAATATGCGGATAGTCATTTAAAAGTATATTTATCTGAACCTTATTTCGCCCGTGTTGCCGATATCAGGTACCAGATCAGCATAACGGCAATCCCGCCGAAGGTAAGCCAGACGAACCAGCTGCTTAGTCCCGGATCACCGGCCAGAGCCCCTCTGATCGTTCCCCAACAGATATAGGTGAACAGAAATAACATGAAAAGCTTAAGCCCCCGGAGCATACGGATTGCCAGCCGGTATTGGGTTTCGGCGTTATCCGGGGTGATCTTTACCGAATAGTTAAAAACATGCGGATATCGGTTGAGGCTGGTCAGAAAGCCATAAAGGGCAGCACCGATCAATGGCAGGATCCATATGGAAGCCTTAGAGCCATAATCATCTGCTTCACCCCGCGCATTAAAATGTGTGGGGATCATATCTGGTAATTCGGAGTAGTACGTGGCAGGTAAAAGCAGCAACAGCAGCATGCCAAGGCCGGCAACTCCTTCCAGGAACCAGTCCACTTGCTGCCATTCCGGTTTGATACGGGGGCGTTCTTCAAATGACATAGGTAGTATGATTTGAATTCAAAAGTATAGAAAATCTTTTTCCCCATTTCAGCGTTTTGCCATAAGCGGCATTGTTTTTTCGAATAAAACGCGCCAATTTTGACCAAAACCTAAGCTGCATATGTCCGGTCCTCTACGTCTGTTTCCCCTTTTTGGTGCCATTGCTTCCCGGCTCGCGCTGGTGCTGCTGGTACTTGTTCCGTCAACCCTGACTGCGCAAACCACTTCCCAGACATCGTTTGGAAAGAACCGGGTGCAATACCACCGGCAGTTTGATGAGTGGATGCATTATGAAACAGTGAATTTCGATACATATTGGTATGGTGATGCCCGTAACATTGCACAGTCCGCACTGCAGATGGCTGAATTTGATTATTCCTATGTGCAGCAAATGCTGGAACACCAGATGTCGGGAAAGATCGAGTTGCTGGTATTCAGCGATGTGACGGACCTCAAACAAAGTAATATCGGCGAAGACGATCTGTTTCTCATCCAGGCCGGTGAGACCAAGGTGGTGGGTAATAAAATATTTGTGTACTATGACGGAGATCACCGGCACCTCCGCACCCAGATCCGGGAGGGTGCGGCCGGAGTACTCATCAACTCTATGTTGTTTGGCGCCAACCTCCAGGAAATTGTTCAGAATGCGGTATTGCTCAACCTGCCGGGTTGGTATACCGTGGGGCTAACCGCTTACTGCGGGGAGGAATGGAACCCAACCATTGACAATGATCTGCGCGATCTGCTGTTGTCAGGCAAGTATGATAACTTTGACAAACTGGCTAAAGATCACCCGCGCCTGGCCGGCCATGTGTTTTGGTATTACATTGCCCTGCATTTTGGCAAGGGGACGGTCAGCAATTTGTTATACCTGACCCGCATCAACCGCAGTGTGGATGCCGGTTTCCTGTATGTGCTTGGCAGCGGCTACCGGCGGACTACCGATGCGCTGATGCAATATTTCCGGCAGCGCTACCGGGATGAAGCACAGGGAACTCGAAAACCACCCGGGAAAGGCAAGGTCAGGATCAAGAACAAGCGCGATCTGCCACTCTCCCAGCTCAGGGTCAGCCCGGACGGCAAACGGATCGCCTGGGTTAGTAATGACATTGGGAAATGGAAAGTGTGGGTGCAAGACCTGAAGACCGGCAAGCGGGAACGGGTGCTGAAAGGTGGTGTGCGGAATGCTTTGCAGGCTACGGATTACAATTACCCGTTGCTGGCATGGCATCCGGATAATCAACGCCTGGCTATCCTGTATGAACGCCGGGATGTCGGAAATTTTGCCCTGATCGACCTGGAGACCGGGAAGAAAGAGGTGGAAGTGCTTTCGCCGGAGTATCAGCGGGTGTACAGCATGGATTTTATCAATCCGATTGATCTGGTGTTTTCCGCCTGTGTCAAAGGCTATTCCGATTTGTTTATTTACCATACCGTCAACCGTAATACCGAGCGGCTTACCCAGGACTTTTGGGATGATCTCGATGCCAGCGTAGCAGTGCTGGACGGCCGGAAGGGCGTTCTTTTCTCCAGTAACCGGTTATTGGATACCCTGTCGCCACAACGGTTGGATACAATACTTCCGCTGGGACATTTTGATATCTTTTTTTATGATCTGGAGTCCCGCAGCCCGGAACTGATCCGGATCACGGACACTCCGCTGGCCGATGAATTTGACGCCTGGGGGATTGACAGTACCCATTTTACCTTTTTAAGTGATGCGAGCGGGGTAGTGAACCGTCAGATCGGATATCTGGAACCTTATATAGCCTATCACCAGGATATTATATACCTGAATGATGGGGTTGAGATCAAAGCCCTCAACATGGAGCAGCCCGGGGAGTGGCCGGTGGAGCGTGCCCTGTTCTATCTGGCTCCGCTGGATACTGTGTTGCAAAATGTAGATTCCACCCTCATTGATAGTATCCGGACATACCCGGTCTTTAAAAAAAGGCCGGTAACCCACAACCAGACCAACTACGATCGCAATGTCCAGACGCATCATCTCTCGCCGCGTACCGGGAAGCTGGTGGAAATGATCCGCCAGCAGGAAGAGACTGCTTTTTATGCGCGGGAGATTAAGCCTGAAACAAGATCGACTGCCTGGACGACCCGCTTCCGGGAGCTGACCCTTCAGGCCGCCGGGTTGCCTGTGCCGCCACGGCCCGTACTCGACCCGGATGCACTGGAGCAGGAAGAGTCGGCTGAGCCCGACACTATAAACGGCGGTACCTGGCGACCGAGGCAGGATACCGTAGAGGTGGTGGAACCAGGCTGGCTGTTCCAGGTGCCGGAATATTTATTGGCGCCACCGCCACCGCCCGATCCGGATGCAACAGCAGAACCTCTTGTTTCAGACGAAACGACAGCCCGGGAAAAGCCAGTGGTTGCGGATGTCGAACCGGAGCAGCGGGAAGAGCGATCGACGGTAGAGATCGGCCGGCAACAATCCGTGATCCGTTTTCAGCCGTCCCAGATCGTGCCATACCGGTTGCGTTTTCGTACCGACTTCATCTCTACCACGATGGACAACAATCTGTTGTTTGAAGGTTTGGACAGCTATGCCGGCACTCCGGAAGGCTTCAGTACGCCGCCGCCCGGTGTATTGTTGCGCGCTAATTTCAAAGACCTGCTGGAAGACTACGTGATTGAGGCCGGTTTCCGGTTACCGACCACGTTCGACGGAGCGGAGTACTATCTGTGGATGGACGATAAAAAGCGTCGCCTGGACAAGCGGATCGCCCTGTACCGTAAAACAGTGGTGAATTCGGTAGAGAATAACCAGGTGGGAGCCTTGCCGCGCAGCGAACAGATCCGGACCAATACCCTGCTTGGCCAGTATGAGGTGCGCTATCCGCTCGACGCCTTCTTCAGCCTGCGCGCCATGGGAACGATCCGACAGGATAAGGCCATCACGCTCAGTACGAACCGGAACACCCTGGAATCTCCCGATTATGCCGAACAACGCCTTGCCCTTCGCCTGAGTGCGGTATATGATAATACAGTGGAAGTTGACCTTAACCTCCGAACCGGAACCCGGGCCAAGGTTTTCGTGGAAGCGGTGAAGCGCTTTGAGTTTAACACACAGCCCAACTGGAGCTTGCGCTTTAACTCCGGATTTATGACGGTACTGGGCCTGGATGCACGGCACTATCAGCGGCTTGATCGCCGCTCGATCCTGGCTGTGCGGCTGGCCGGTGCCACCACGTTCGGCTCCGAGCGTATCCTGTATTTCCTGGGCGGGGTGGACAACTGGTTATTCCCATCCTTCAACAATAACATTCCGGTGCCGCAAAGCGGCAATTTTGCCTATCAGACACTGGCGGCTAATTTGCGCGGGTTTAAACAGAATATCCGCAACGGCGCCTCCTACGCTCTGCTCAACTCGGAATTGCGTATCCCGATCTTCAAGTATTTTTCCAAAAAACCGGTGATGGGTAACTTCTGGCGCAACTTCCAGCTGGTCGGCTTTTTCGATGTTGGCACAGCCTGGGAGGGCAGAAGTCCGTATAACGGCGATAACCCGTTAAATACGGTTTATGTGTACAATCCGCCGACCGTGACCGTGAAAGTCAATTATTTCCGGGATCCGTTGGTCGCCGGTTATGGCTTCGGTATCCGGGCCCCGATATTCGGCATGTACCTGCGGCTGGACTATGCCTGGGGTATTGAAACCCGCGTTGTACAGGACCCGATGTTCCACGTTGCTCTGGGAACGGATTTCTGATGGAACTCAGTTGACCCGCCGTATTTTATTTTTTTCACCGCGGAGACGCCAAGACGCGGAGTATAGGAATTGGCGTCTCCACGGCGAAAAATTCAAGCGTTGAATTCTGAATTTGCTTTTAAAACACCTTCTTTCGGAAATTAAATTGGAGACCTCCCGGGTGTTTTACACCGCCTCCACCAAGGCTTTCTTTTCCACCACGGCTTCTGCCAGCCAAAAGAATTGCTGCAGGAAGTTGTTGACCTTTTTACCAAATTGAGGGTCCAGCAGTTCTCCTGATTCTGAAAACCGTTCTCCTACCTGACCGACGGTGAGCATTTGTGGGATGGGATATCCTGCAATGCCCAGTACCAGTTGTTGCATGGTCTGTGCAGCCCGGATACCACCCAGCATGCCGGTTGAAACCGAAGCCACACCGACTACTTTTTGGGCAAATTCCTTTTCCTTGAGGTAATCGACAGCATTTTTTAACGCGGAGGTATAACTGCCGTTGTATTCCGGGGAAACAAAAATGTGTGCATCCGACTGTTGGATACGGCGGGCGAAGTCCTCCAGCCCATTTGGCGGATTGGGATGTTTGTGGAGTACGGCTTCCATTACGGGAAATTGATATTCTGCCAGATCCAGCACTTCTGCTGTATGTATTCCGTTTCCATTAATATGATTGGCCAGTGCCAGTGCTACCCGGTGGGAGAGGCGGTCGATACGGGTACTTCCGGAAATAATAGTGACATGCATAGTTGAGTACGGGTATTTTTAAAATCAGCCATTTAACGAACTCGTGCCGTAATTGTTCATGACAGTCCGGAAAATGCAGGCATTCTGTGTTTCTTTGCGGCAGCATGGAAAAAAAGCCCAGTTTGTTTCTCGACCGTGATGGCGTGATCAACCGCCGGATCCCCGGAAGTTACATTGCTGACCCGGCTGACTTTGTCCCGGAGCCTGGTGCTCTGGAAGCACTGAAGCACCTGAATAACCATTTTGGTCATATCGTGGTCGTCACCAACCAGGCTGGCATCGGGAAAGGCCTGATGACCGAAGTCGATCTGGGCGCTGTACATCAAAAAATGCGGGCACTTGTAGCAGCCGCCGGAGGACGCATCGACAAGATCTATTTTTGCCCGCACCGGCCTGAAGCCGGCTGTGCCTGCCGGAAACCTGGCACCGGTATGGCCGAACAGGCAAAGGCGGATTTCCCGGATATAGACTTTGCCCGTTCCTGGATCGTTGGCGACTCGGCGTCCGACATGAGGCTGGGACAGGCATTGGGGATGAAAACCGTGCTGATTGCCGGCAAATTTGAGGAAGCCGAAAAACTGGCGGCCCTGGAGGTGGATCACCGTTTTGACAGCCTGCTTGATTTCGCTATTCACCTGGAACGATAGACAACCGGACGGCTATGTGTTAAAGTTTATGGCCTTATACTACTGTGCCGGATACGCCGTTTTTTAATTGTTTGTTACGCCAATATTTCTTTTCCGGAAATTTTTAAATCCTTTCGGGCCAACGGGGCAATAATTGTTTGCCTGTGTCGGTCCTGGCCGCCCATTCCGATTTTTACCGTACGGTACCCATCATCCTACATTTCTGGTTACTAAACACGATCCATTCACATGAAAATCCTACTTTTCATGCCTGCCATCCGTATTGGATGTGCAGCAGGTGCCGTGCTGCTCGGTACCTGCCTGGCAACAGCCCAAACAACATATCCGGAGCCGGTGGAGATTCCCGGCCAACCGCTTGATGACTTTACCAACCGGGAGGTGGTTGCTGACCGTGCTGTACTGGCTTATCAACCCGTCCGGGAAGGCGATATCCTGTGGGAAACCCGCATTTGGCGGATCATCGATGTGCGGGAAAAGATGAACCTGCCTTTTTCCTTTCCGGAGGCACCATTGGCCCGGATACTGGGTACCGCAGCCCTGTCCGGTGACCTGACGGTATATGATCCGGGTGATGACCGCTTTTCCCGCAAATTGAGTGCGGCGGAATTGCGCAATGCCCTTTACCGTAAAGATTCGATCCGAGTTGTGGATGTAGATACCGGTGAAGAGCGGATCCGGGTGGTGGAGCAAACGCCGGACTGGAATGCCGTAAAACGGTTCCGTATCAAGGAGGCCTGGTTCTTCGACAGCCGAACTGGTACGCTGCAATTCCGGATACTGGGCATTGCTCCATTGTTCAATATAACCAGTACAGAGGGCGACTTTCTGTACGAACGCCCGATGTTCTGGGTGCATTATCCCAGCGCCCGGCCTTTTCTGGCCCGGCAAAAAGCCTATTTGCATGGCAACAATCTGGCGGCGACAACAACCTGGGAAGACTTGTTTGAAATGCGGTATTTCGCGTCCACGGTGTACAAGGAGAACAACCTGTACGACCGGCGGATCGAACATTACCTGACCGGGGTTGACGCCTTGTTTGAAGCCGATAAAATCAATAACGCATTATTTAATCGAGAACACGATCTGTGGAGCTGGTGAGTAACCCGCCTGACGGTGTAAAAACCAATTACATAGTGTCTGTGGAGACCAAAATTGGACACAAAAATGAACGGGGCCGCTGTAAAGCAGCCCCGTTTTATTTTCGTTACCGGTTGGCATGGAAAATTTGCGGACTAATCAGGGCGTACGCGTTACGTCGCCAACCTTCCGCACCTTAACTTCAATCCGGTTATTGAACTCGTGCTCTGCTTCGGAACAGACCACTCCGTCGGCACAGCGGTTACGCAATTCACTTTCTCCTTTACCGACAGCATTGATCCGGTCGGCTTTTATACCTTTATATATGAGGTAAGTTTTGGCGTTTTTAGCCCGATCATTGGACATTTCGAGGTTGGCGCGGGCATCACCCCGGCTGTCCGTATGTACAGTCAGGTCAATCTCCATTTCCGGATAACGCTGCATCAACTCCACAATGGCGTCGAGGTGCCGCACGGCGCTCTGGTTGAGAGTTGCTTTACCGGCTTCAAACCGGATCTTGTCCATCGTGATCACGTAGCCATCCTGCAGCGGCCGCGCCAGCATGGCATCCGCTTTGGCAGCATCGCTGGCTGCTGTTGTCAGCTCTACCGGCTCCAGGCGGATATAATGGTTGATGGATTTGCCGCGTACGGCTTCCACCGTCAGGCTTTTTGTGCGGAAACCTTCCCGTTTGACTTGCAGTACATATTCGCCATCAAGGGGTAAACAAAGGTTGTAATCCCCGTTGATCCCGGTATGGCTGACCACTTCCTGACCACTTTTCTTGTGTGAAAAGATCAACGTGGCATTTGGGATGCGAGTATTGAACTTATCCGTGGTGACAGTGCCGGTCATCCGGTGGCAGACGGCCTCTTCAAACAGGGCAAGGGTGATGGTGCCGCCTTTATTCGGCTCCACGGAGTACAGGCGTTCGGCCGTCTGGTACCCATCGTAACTTGCCAGGATCAGGTAGCTCCGGTACATCACGAAATCGGCATAGGCCTCGCCGGAGGCATTCGTATAATTGTCCGGTGTTCCCAGTTCGTTGGCATCTTTGCGCTTGAGGCTCAGACTCAGGGAGTTGGGTGCCTCCGGGGTTGGTGCCAGGTCGATTTCGTAAAAATCATTCTGGGCAGAGATAAAGCCGTCATCGGAAGGTTGCAGGATGCGGATCGCTGCACGGGGAACCGGCTGACCGGTTTTGCCGTCGGTCACCTGGATGGTCACCCGGTTGGCGGGCGGTTTGTCAACACCCTGGATGCCATTGCCGATAAAGAACGTGTAGATGTCGGCTTTCCCGTGTCCGCCCGGGCGATCGCTGGTAAAAAATCCCCGTGTCCCGTCTTCATTCAGGATGATTGACATATCATCGTTCGGGGAGTTGAACGGTTCGTTCAGGTTGACCACTCCTTCACCGAGGTTGTCGAGGTTGACGTAGAACAAATCCAGTCCCCCCAGGGTATTGTGGCCGCTGGAAGTGAAGAACAGGGTTTGTCCGCCAAATGTGATGAAGGGGAAGACCTCATTTTTGTCTGTATTGATCTCCGGGCCAAGGTTGACGGGGGCACTCCAATCGCCGTTGATGCGTTCGCACACGTACAAATCGAATCCGCCATAGCCGCCCGGCATATCAGATGTAAAATAGAGTTTTTGCCCGTCGGTACTCAGGCTGGGGTGCATACAGGAGTAGTTGTCGTCGTTAAATGGCAGCTCACCCACGATCTCCCAGTCGTATTTAGCCCACCGGGCCTGGTAGATCTTCATCCGGACCCGTCCGCTGGCATCTGCCTTTTGTACCCCTTTGTACATATTGTTCCGGGTGAACAGGATGGTCTTGCCATTACGTGTGAAGGTAGCCTGTCCTTCATTGAGGCTGGAATTAATCTCTTCTGAAAAGCTGGATCGCAACATCGGCTCCTCATTGGCGTCGAGCAAGGCATAATACATATCGAAGGAAGGCCTGTCGATATATTTACGATCGGCGGGACCCGGTTTGCTGCTGTTGGACAGGAAAACGATCCCGTTGTCATAATAGGTAGGACTAAAATCCATGCCCGGGCCATTGATCTCGGCAGCATTCCGGATGAGGGGTGGCTGCATAACATCTTTTTCCCGGTACCGGTCTTTGGATTTACTTTTAGCCGATTCCTGGGCATAAGCGCCGGTAAGGGGCAGGATAAACAACAGCGGGGAGAGTAGGATTACAAGCTTACGATGCATATTGTGTCTGTTGGTGAAACGTTGCCAAAACGATAATAATCGACTGGAAATTGTTTGACCGGCAGGGTGGTTTGCGCACCTGGCACGATCCGGCGCAAAATAACCCCGCCTTTTTTTTACGTACAAGACCGGAAAAAGTAACGAATGCGGTGCGCATTCCGACATTGGCAGACAACCCGGTTTAGAATCCCAGTCCCGAGTCAATCACTGTGCCTTCTGGCGGGTTGATCCACCAGCGAACGGTTGCCTCAACCGAGCCGTTGTGAAATTTTCGGAGACGGCTCAGCCCGATATCGTACGACAGGCATAAAAAGAGTTTGTCGGTTGCCTGGATCCCCATCAGGACATCCACGCTTTCCCCTGCTCCTTTTGTATCGCCGCCGACCCGGTAGGTGAGCCCACCATAGAATTTTTCCTGCAAGATCCCCATTACATTAAGTTCGGCTTCAAAAGGTGTATTTTTTACATACCGTAGCAACAATTGTGGTTTGATAGCCAGAGCTTCGTTAGCTATAAAGGTCATTCCTGCCATGGCATTGTAATGCCGCTCTTCCCGTGACAGGATCCCGCCCTGCTCGGCAAAGTCGATGTTGTTGGAAAAAAAGCGGGGAATAGCCATACCCACATACCAGCCTTTTTCCGCATTGGAGTAATACCAACCGAAACCGAAGTTTACGATCCATTTGCTTCGGGGCTCCGTCGGGATAGCCTGATCCGTACCAGCCGGTGTCGGGCTATAGATCCGGTCGTCAGCCCAGTTCTGCCAAAAGTTGCGCACGCTGGGTTGTAATCCAATACCCAGGTGACCGCGCCGAATGGGGAAGCGATAGCAGTACACCATGTCGAGGGTAAAGGTGCGGCTGATTCCAAGGCTTTGCCTGGAAAGATTGCCTCCTATCCCCAGCCGCTCGTTCAGCAGGGGTTGACTGTACGAGATGATCTGCGAATTGGGGGAGCCATCGATTCCCATCCACTGGTTGCGGTAGATAGCGGTCAGTGTCGGCGAAATAAAGCTACCGGCATAACCCGGGTTGTAGGCCATTTTATTAAACATAAAATGGGTGTACTGTGGCTCCTGCTGGGCTGATGCAGGGATACTCCAGAGCAGGAGTATTCCGGTGCACCATTGTAGTGCCCAATGCAGGAATATAGTTCTGATAGTAAACGTACGATGCATAAAGTCTTCGGTTGGGATGTACAATTTGGTGGTGTGGATTAATATTGGATCAGCAAAAAGCCGGTGCGTGGCTTGTTCTCAGCAGGCAGTTTGACCACGTAGAAATACGTACCTGCCGGCAGGGGACCACTGTTGTAGGTGCCTTCCCAGTCGTTGTTGTAGGGAGAAGCATAGAAAACCTGATCGCCCCACTGATTAAAGATGGTGACCTCGCTTTGCGGAAGCTCACCGCCCGGGTTCAGGCATTGGGGCGGGATAACAAACACATCATTGGCGCCATCATTGTTAGGGGTGATGATGGTTGGTATCCGGCATTCTCCGGCTTCCTGTACGTGAAAGAACAGGGTTGCCATGCTACAGGGGCAGGCCGGATTCAGGTTGCAAAGTTCATAGATCAGTTTATCCGCACCCGAAAAGGTCAGGTCGGGCAGATAGGAAAAGGTGCCTTTGGACGGTTCGGACCACAGGCCATGCTTTGGCTCTTCCAGTACTTTTACCGTAAACTGCGGCGGTACGACGTCGTTAAGCAAGGCGTCCACGGTAACCTGCTCGCCGTAGGCTACGACAACACTGTCCTCGTATGCTGTTGGGGCCAGGTCGTAAAACACGACCACTGTGTCCCTGGAAAGATCATCACACAGGCCCCCGTTAGTCTGCCACCGGAACCGGTTGGCGCCTATTTGCAGGTTACAGACAATTGTCGTCGGGTTTTTCTCACTGTTGATGATAATCTCCGGATTCTCCAGGGAGTCTAGGTATACCCATCTGCCTGTTTCAAAAGGCTCCAGCGCTGTGGCCTGGAGCAAGGCGCAGGAATCGGCGCTGCACAGGAACTGATCTTCCCCGGCATATGGGATCCGGCTGATCGTATGTACGGTTACTGTTGCCGTGTCTGCCGGGCATCCGGCGACTTTTAGGATCCAGTAGAAGAAAAATGTGTTGGCATTTGCCGGCAGGTTCCGTATAGTCGTGCTCGGATCCGTGGTGTCGTCAATAATTATAGGGGGCTGGAATAATGTCTGGCCTAATGGCTGTTTCCAGACGCCGGCCACCGTCTGACCCTGAATGGCATTCAGCTGTACACTGTCAGCAAAGCAGGTACGTACCACATCTTCCGCTACCCGGGCTTCCTCAAATTGATTGACAGTTACTTTAACCGTATCCCGGCTGTAATTTTTGCAGGCGCCGTTGGAAAGCGACCAAACATACAGGTAGCTGTTTCCTGCAATACTGCCTACTACCTGGCTGTTGTACACCGGTGGGTTGACAATGGTTGCCGGTGGTCCGCTGATCTGTGACCATTGGCCACTGGATAATCCGGCCGGCGGCTGGGTGGCATTCAGGTTGAAGGGGAAGGCATCACAGGCAGCCATGTCATTACCCGCATACGCCGTTAGGTCCGGGATCGTGTCCAGTGTGACTGAAACGGGCATCGAAGGCGCCGACGGACACCCGTTCTTCTGGGCGCGTACATAAAACTGGTTGACTCCGGGCTGTAGTCCTGAAAAATCACTGAGGATAAAGCTCAGCGGGAAGCCGGGAGGTCCAAGGGCTGCCTGGTTTGCGCTGTTATACCAAACATATTGCGCTCCCGGCGTAGCGGTTGCCGGTGCAATATTAAAGGTAAGCGTGGCGCCGGCCTGGTCCAAACAGGCTGCCGCCACAGGCAGGATCGTCGGTGCTGCCGGTCGGGTCCGTACTTCCACGCATACGCTTTCACTGGTCGGTGAGATACAGCCATTAACTGTGGCCGTCAGGCTGTAACAACCGGAATGGGTCGTTTTGTCCACCTGTGCAATAAATGGATTTTGCACGCCGGCAGTAAAGCCGGAAGGCCCGGTCCAGTTGTACTGTGCGCCCGGTATGGTAGAGGCGAACAGCCGGAGGGTATCCCCCTGGCAAACCGGTGAATTGGAGCTTATGGACGGGGCAGGCGGGATTGGGTTGACTGATACGGTTACAGTTGCTGACTGTGCTGATGGACAGTCGCCTGCTTTTACGATCAGGAAGTAATCCCCACTGTGTTGCAAACCGGTTATCGGTATGGTTAGTTTAGACAGCGCCTGCGTGATAATGCCATTCGGGGTATGCCACTCAAACGTAACATTGCTCCCGTAAGCATTGGCGTTCAGGACTGAAATAATGAGTGGACTGCCGACACACAGGGATTGATCAGGCCCGAGCAACGGGGTCTGCGGTTGTGCCTGTACATTGACAGTCGTCGATCCCTGGTTGGATGTACACCCGGAAGCGTCCCGTACCACCAGGTTATAGGTGCCGTTGTTATTCGTACAAACATCAGGGATTACCGGCTGTGGAAGGGAGGAAGCAAAACCATTTGGCCCTGTCCAGGTGTAGGTCAGCGGGCCGTTTTGGGTGAATATCGTTGCCTGCAGAACGGCATCGGTAGCACAATCTGCGCAGGAGGGAGCAGTATTGGTAACGGATGTGATCTCTGGTGGCGCGATCACGGTAACTGGTGTGCTGGCATTATTGGTGCATCCGAAAGGCGTGCTGACCGTAGCAATATAGGCACCCGTAGCCGGCATATTGGTGCTGGGATTGGGGCCGATAGCCATAAAGTTGTTAGGCCCTGCCCAGGTAAATGTAACATTTTGAGTAGTGGAGTTCGCACTTAGTTGCAACAATCCCCCCAGGCAAATGGGGGCGTTCGAACTAACTGAAATATTGGGGTAGGCCTGTAACTGAACCAGTTTGGGGCCGGAGAGGTCGGACAGGCATCCGTTTTGGATCACTTCCAAGTGCCAGGCACCAGAATCAGCAAGCGCTGACTGCGGTATAAGCAGGGAGTTAATGGGCGTGATCAGTGTATCGAAATCCGGCGATATCCAGATATACGAGCTGGCAGTCGGAATGTTGTTACAGAACAGCTGGATCGTATCGCCTTCACAAACGGCCGTATTCCCGTTGATCTCCGGTGTTGGTGGTTTGGCCCGCACCTGTACTGTGGCAGTTACAGGCAGAGAGGCGCATCCATTCTGCGATATCACCAGGGTATAAACACCACCGTTATAGTTTTGGGCGCAGGTTGTGACCAAAGGCGATTGCAGGGTGCTCATGAAACCTGCCGGGCCGCTCCAGGCATAGGTAATACCTGGTCCCTGAACGGCAGTGCTCAGGGTAACTGCGTCGCAGGTACAAACAGACAGGAGCGGGTCCACAACCGAGGCAACGGGGCGGGCCTGAACGAAGACTTCCTTGACATCCGATGCCAGCGATGCGCAGCCATCGGCAGAAACTTTTACATAATACTGGTGCGACCCCGGTGTGGGGTTCGCGATCTGGAACATAGGTATGGTAGTAGTACCCAGAAGTGTTGGGTTAACCGGCGTGCCGGAAAACCAGGAATATATTACGGTAGTGCCGCCGAAAGCCTGTGTCTGCAGGGTTAGCGTCGTGCCCTGGCAGATCAGCGAAGGTGCGTTCAGGGTGGGCTGTGTGGGCAGATTGGTCAGGTCAAGTAAAACGTTTCCGGTCGACATGCAGCCTGTCGGACCGGTGACTTTCACCGTATAGGTTCCTTCGTTTGCGCTTGTGGTATTGGGGATGATGGGATTGGCATTCATGGATATAAAGCCGGCGGGCCCTGTCCACATATACGTGTAGCCATTGTTGGGGGCCGGTGGATTGGCAAAGAGCTGAACAGAGCCACCTTCGCATACGCCGGGTGTTACGGTGGGTGCGCAGGCTACGGTTTGCACCTGTACGGCAGCCGAACAGGTAGCCGAATTGCCGGAGGTGTCCGTAACAGTCAGGGTAACCGTGTAGATATTGTTTGGCGGCGCTGCCATATTGCAGCTGAAGTTGGTCTGTGAGAGTTGGAAGCTGAGTTGTGAACCGGAGCAGTTGTCCACACTCGCATTGTTGATCTCCTGTGCCTGCAGGGTATAACTGACCGTGCCTGAAGGGTTGGTGAAAATAGTCACCGGCTTACAAGCAGCGGTTGGCGCGATCGTATCGAGGACGGTTACGGCAAAACTCGCAGTGCCCACATTGCTGCTCACATCACTGACCCGGTAAATGACGGTGTAGTTTCCGGGGGGGAGTGAGACCGTGGTTTGGCTTCCGGTCAGTTGGCCGGACTGGACGACCTGTATACCCTTCCGGACCTCGTATTCCACTTCAGCGTAATTATAGGTTAAAACGGCTTCCAGTGTGCTGATCCCGTCAAAATTGCCGGCATTGAGCGGAGCGCATGGATTAATAAAATCAGTGAAGTTGACCACATCCCGGTTCGCCTGCAACAGAAAGCTGCCTACGCCGTTAGCAGCCCAGTTATTGATCTGTGCTGCCGAAACGCTCAGCGTCGTTTCGTGTACCTGGGTACATTCCCCGCCTGCAGCAATACTGGTGGCAGAAAGAAAAGCGCCCTGTTCGTCCAAAACCCGGAAAAACTCGCCGGTGTTTCCATTATCCCCTACATGCCGGATACTCAGCATTCCACTTGTCACGGCATTTGGCAGCAAACCGGTTACATTTAAAATAGCATTTTTAGGGACCACCCCGGCATTCGGATCCATTTCAAATTGCACCGGAAGAACACCGGAGGATTTCATGAGGGTAGCCGGGAAGGCACAGTTTTCCTGCAATACCGGAAACGGTAGTAGAATGTCTGCCGAGCAGACTGCCGGCGCAACATAGGCTGTAATAGGAGCAGGTGCCGTTACGATCGGAGGCTCCAGGTCTTCAATCCGGACGACAGTAGAGGCCGTGCTGGAGTTTCCGGCACAGTCTGTGGCTTCATACACTACAATATGATCACCGGCATCCAATGGTATACTACCTGCAGGCGGATAACTCATTTGAGGTCCGTTATCTACGGAGTATTGAATCGTTATCGGCAGCTGCGGGTTTGCAATGTTGTATTCCAGCCGTGCGCGGGCCCGCCCTCCGGGGCAAAAAGCGTTGCAGGCGTTTGCTCCACTACCATTGGGCGCCAGAATAATATCTAACTGACCGTCGGTAAGCCAGGCGTTCAGCAAAGCAGCCGGTAAACTGAACAAAGTGTCCCCACTGGAGCCACAGGAAGCATTCGTGAGCTTGGTCCGACCGATCAGGTACCCGTTTTCACCATAGATCTGAAAACTTTCGGACGGTAACTCCGAATCAGCATTGTCGAGTGCAATGGCCAGTGTGGCCGTACCGATAACGGGGTTGTCAGGTGGGGTGTTTGGAGCTCCCCAGGAAAAAACCACCGTATCTACCGGCACCTGGTCGATCGGCGTCCCGCTAGCTGTGAGAATTACGGTGTCCAGTAAAACCAGGGCGCTGGTAAGTGCCGTGCAGTCATCAAAAACGGATACCAGAGAAGGAATGATCGTACTCGCATCACAAGAACCGGGCGCAGTAGGCACCTTGACGGTATCCAAAGTGGTGATCGCCGGCCCGGTATTATCCTGGACGGTGATCAGTTGAGTGTAGGTCCGGCTGTTGCCGCAGTTGTCCAGCACCGTCCATTCCCGTTGAATCATATAGTTGGTCCAGTGGGCACAGTTGGCCGGGTTCGGGTCGCGTATCTCTGTTTCCTGGAACTGGATGTCAACCTCCTCGTCACAGTTGTCTTCACCGGTAATGAGACCGGTGGCCGGAGGTGCTGGGACATTGTTGCATTCTACAGTGATATTGGCTGGCACACCGGTAAGTGTAGGTTTCAGCGTGTCAACTACATGGATGTCCTGGCTGTAATAGCCGGTATTCCCACAAATATCAGTACTTGACCAACTTAGGGTCCGGGTATAGGAATCGAAACAGTCGCCACCGGTAATGATATCCGATTCCAGTATGGGACCGGTAGCAATTCCGGTGCAGATATCTGTTACCGTAGGTGGAGGCGTCAGGGGTTGTACATCACATACGATCGTAGTGTCGGCAAAGCCGCTGAATGCCGGCGGTATGTTGTCCACCACGCTGATCAGTTGCTGGCCGGTCGAGCTGTTGCCGCAATCATCCGTTACGATGAAAGTCCGGGTGATCGTGTAGGTGTAATGCCCACAGGTTGCAGGGTCGGGATCCTGATCCGACACATCGGTAAAACTTAATCCCGTCACATCACCACATATATCAGTTGCCAAAACGGTGCCTCCCAATACCGGGTCCGGGGGCAGTACAAAGGTGTCGCAGCGTAATGTGATATCAGCCGGCAAAAGGGTCAGAACCGGCGTGGTGGTATCCCGAACTACAAATGTCTGGGTGGCAGTTGCAGTATTCCCGCAATCATCTGTAGCAATCCAGGTGTATAAAAGCGTGTAGGCATCTGAACACAACTGGTTGCTGGTCTGAAAGTTGGAGGCGATGGACACTAGTGAATCGCAATTGTCACTGACATAAGCACTGGGGATCGGGACTGTTGTGTTCGGGCAATATAAAGTGTCACTGGCCGGCAACCCGGAGAAAACCGGTGGGGTTTGGTCCTTGATCGAGAAGCGAAGTGTCTGACTACCGATGTTCCCACAGGCATCAGCTGCACGGAAGGTAATGTCTATGTACCAGTCGCAGTCCGATACCGGTACAGCAGGGTAGGGGCCTGTACCGAACAAGCCGCCTCCATTGTTGCCGGTCGAACTGGCCCATGAAAAATCCGACCAGGTTGTCGAGGAGCAATCATCGGTAATTGCGAGGTTACCATGATTGTTGATCCAGTTGGTCAGGGCTGTGCTGTCATTTCCACCGCCGCATTCCTCCGTGATGTTATCGCCTGTGAGGACGGGCGCTACCGTATCAATGGCTGCAAATACGGCATGCCCGGCAAAGGCGGTATTGTTACAGGCATCCGTGACAAAAAAGTCCACTCCGATAGTTCCGCGAACCTTGTCGTATGATTGACCACCGATTATGCGGGTGCTGCACCCATTATCCAGCGAGTCACTGAATGCTGCAACCAATTGGGAAGAGTCCAGCGGCATGCCGCCAACCTGCATCGTATATAGCAGCGCTGCTTCCGAAGAGCAGGAGTCCTGGACCAGTAAACCTGCGCGTCTGAAGATCCAGTCGCTCAGTGCTGAAAGGTGGTTGTTTGCAGGAGGAGAACATGCGACAATACTATCCTGGGGAGCCCGAAGAACATCAGGACTGTGGTTGTCCACGCTGGTGAACGTAGCGGTCCGGCTGGTGGAGTAGCCGCAGCTGTCGGTAACGGTAAACGTAACCGTCAGTGGCGGCGGACAATCACCGGTAATTGCCGGCGGGGCATTATTGGTATAGGACGCTACTCCGGAAGGGTCACTGGCCTTGAATGCGGCCATTTGTGCAGCCAGCCAGGCTGGGTAAGCCGTTGTTACCTGGGTACATGGGGCCGATCCGTCCTGAGGGGGAAGCAATACGGTTGGTGGCAGGGTGTCGATCAGAATGGTGATCGTTTGCACATAGGTGTCGGAGTTCCCCGAGTCATCCATCGCCACCCAGGTTCGAGTAAAGGTGCCGGCAGCACAGAGTGGCGGCGGATTACTTTGGGTCAGGTTGACTATGAGGGTTGATGCACAGCTATCCGTCGCTGTAAGCGTAGGAGGTGCCGGCACCTGGCTGATGGAGGAATATTGAACAAAAGCCGGTACACCTGCAGTATTCAGAACAGGTGCGGTCGTATCGATAAAGGTGACGAAAAACTCGAACGTTGCGGTATGCCCCTGGTTATCCGCTACATCCCAGTATACGTGTGCTACTTCATTGACGTTCCATTGAGCAGTGAGTAAAAATCCGGACTGCATGGGGTCAAAAGCCGAAAGGGTGATGGTGGCACCAACAGTTGAGGTCACAACGGGCGTGCCAATATTTCCTGACAGCGTGTTCGTACAGGAAGCCGGGTCCACGATGATCTCATTGGGGCCGGGATAGTTAAAATTGAAAAAGCCTTGCTGGGCATGGAGGCCAGGCAAGGTAGTCCAAAGCATTACAGAACAAAAACCAAGCACCACCCGCCAGTGCATGCGTAACCGGTTTTTCATACCTACATGTTTCAAAGTCGTGCAGCTTTTGGCTGACGATGTGTGTCAAGGGATAAAATTCAACTTTCACGGATTAGGGATTAAATGCCGAAAAACGGCAACTCACCGTAGCGGGATTATGGTTAAGAAATGACAGCCACTCGGAAGGAAACCGGGCTCCTGCCATGTAGCTGATTATTTGTCTTCGGAGGTGTCATCCGATTGGTTATTCAGTTTCTTGTCCTTTACACTCTTGTCGAGAAAGGTGTTGATCTCGTCAACGTCGTATTCCCGGATGATCTCCCCCATTTCATTTACCCGGATATCCATATTCTTCAGGTCGTCGTGAACCGCCGGTTTGGAATCATCTGATTTCGGTTTATTCTTTTTAGCCATATTAAAAGCGTTTCAAAAGTACGGAAAATAACAGGATCGGAGCGAGCGTAACTGCCGGAAGGCTTTAATTATGCCCGTTACAGACAAAACAGCGGGATCAACCGGCAGGGGAGTCTACGACCTGGTTAAAGTATTGCAAACCGTTTTTCAGCCGATCAACCGTTTCTGCTTTACCCAATACCACCGCCATCTCAAAAACCGCTGGCCCTTTCATTGTGCCTGCCAGAGCCAGACGCAACAGGGGCAGGACCGCGCCGGGCTTGATACCGTTTTCCTGCAGGTACTGCTTCACCATTTCCTCCAGCTCTGGAGCAGCAAATGGCTCCTGTGCCTCAATAGCCCCGATCAGGGTATCCATAGCGGGTTGCAGGGCGGCATCCCATTTTTTCCGGATCATTTCATCATCATACCCGGATACTGGTTCGAACAGGTAGTATCCCTGCTCGACAAAATCAGGTATTACGGTTACACGTTCTTTCATGAGCCCGGCTATCTGGGTCAGGTATTCCGTATCGGTCCGGTAATTTCGTGCTGCTGCGGCCGGACGTATCCGTTCAGCCAGTTCTGCATCGCTACTGGCATGTATATACTGTTGGTTGAACCATTTGGCTTTTTCGTAATCAAAACGCGCACCGCCCTTGCTGATATGCTCGATCGAAAAGGCCTGCACTAGTTCATTCGGGCTGAATATTTCCTGATCGTTGCCAGGGTGCCAGCCCAGAAGGGCCAGGAAGTTGAGCACCGCTGCAGGTAAAAAGCCGGTTTCCCGGAAGCCGGCAAACTTTTCTTCTCCGGCGCCTCCTTCCCAATCCAGCGGGAATACCGGCATGCCAAACTTTGCGCCGTCCCGTTTACTAAGTTTACCATTGCCCACCGGTTTCAGGATCAGCGGCAAATGGGCAAACTGGGGCATCTGGTCTTCCCAGCCAAATGCCTGATACAACAAAACATGATGGGCAGTGCTGGGCAGCCATTCTTCCCCACGGATCACCTGGGTGATCTGCATTTGGTAATCATCTACGATGTTGGCCAGGTGGTAGGTGGGCATGCCATCCGCTTTCAAGAGGACTTTGTCGTCCAGTTCACTGCTTTGAAAAACAACGTCGCCGCGGATCAGGTCGTGAATGTGGATATCCTGGCCGGGCTCCACCATCAACCGGATCACACAGGCCTCGCCGGCATCCAGCCGACGCCTGACTTCCTCCTGCGGCATATTCAGGCTGTTCTTAAGCCTGGTTCGTTCCTGGTAATTGTAGGTGAAGTTGTCCCGGCTTTTGCGCAGTTCCTCGAGTTCCTCCGGGGTGTCGAATGCATAATAGGCTTTTCCGCGGGCTACCAGATCATGTGCGTGTTTTTCGTACAACGCCTGGCGTTCGCTTTGCCGGTAAGGGCCAAAATCGCCGCCAAAACCCACGCCTTCATCCGGTGTGATCCCCAGCCACTTCAAGGATTCGATGATATAGTCTTCAGCCCCCGGCACATAGCGGTTCTGATCAGTGTCTTCGATACGCAGGATAAACGTACCGCCATTTTTTTTCGCAAAAAGGTAATTGTACAAGGCTGTCCGGACTCCGCCAATGTGAAGTGCGCCGGTTGGTGATGGGGCAAAGCGTACGCGTACTGACATGCTGAAGGCTGCTGGTTTAGTGTCGGAAAGCGGTTGGGCCACCCGGTTTGATTTTGGGAAAGCACAAATTTAGAAAGGTTGTACCAATAAGTTGAAAGAAATTGGCTTTGCCGGTCCCGGCCAAATCCAGTCCGGCTGCCGGGCGTGAACTGGCTGCCTGCCCACTTTCTTGGTGGAAAACCGACAAAACAGAGAAAATTCGCTGATGGATCATCTGCATGGCGGCGCATATCTGTACTTTCGCGCACTGTCGTTGTAATAACCACGTATTCCCGTATAAAAACATGTATCTCATAAAAACACCCCGTATCATTCAGGCTTTATTACCGGCCTACGTCTGGCGTATCCCGACGCAGGAAAAGGTTTTGTACCTGACCTTTGACGACGGCCCCATACCGGAAGTCACACCCTGGGTGCTGGAAATGCTTGACCGGTACGATGCCAAAGGCACATTTTTTTGTGTGGGGGATAATGTCCGCCGGTATCCGCATATCTTCCGGCAGGTGGTGGAAGCGGGCCATTCGGTCGGTAACCATACCTTCAACCATCTGAACGGCTGGCAAACGGAGCACCGCGAATATCTGCACAATGTCAGGGACTGCGCCGGACTGGTCGACAGCAACCTGTTCCGGCCGCCATACGGCCGGTTATTGCCCCGGCAACGCGCCCTGCTGGAACGCCAGTACCGGATTGTGATGTGGGATGTATTGAGTGGAGATTTCGACCCGGCCCAGACGGCCGAACAATGTCTGCTCAAGGTCGTGCAGCATGTACGGCCGGGGTCAATCGTGGTCTTTCATGACAGTGTGAAAACCTACGCAAAATTACGGTATGTACTACCCAGAGCCCTGAAGGAGCTCCAACAGGCGGGTTTCCGCTTTGAGGCCTTACCGATGCACCAGCCTGTCAAAAACAAGGTTGTTTCTGCCTGGGCAGGGTAGGGGGTAAATGCCTGCCACCTGCCGGAGTACTTTGAAGGCCTGCAGTTAGTGGTTGAAGTGCTGCCCAAGCATATCCAGTATTGCCTGCCGGATGACCGCCGGCTGCGTCCAAAGGATAAAATGGTCGCCTTTTTCCAGGGTAACGGTCTCGAAATCCACACTATTGACCAGTTTGCTGCGGCCAAACGCTACATTGGCAAATGGTACCAGGCGGTCATCCCGGGCATGTACCATCGTGACCGGGCATCGGATATCTGTCCAGCGCGGCAGGATGGCGCGCAGCTCGTCTTCCAGTAAAATGATCTCCCGGTTACTGGCCCACAAACTCCTCGGCGTCAGCCAGCGTAATGGCGGCACATCTACGGCGCCCTGCCACCACGGGTGTTTTTCCTGATCGGGATCGATCGATCCGGCGACCAGGATCAGTCCGCCGGTTTTTTCCGGAAAATCCATGGCATACCTTGCAATAACTGGGCCGCCCAGGGAATGTCCGACAAGCAGCACCTTACGGTCGGGGGACATTTTGGACACCACGGCGTCCAGGGCAGCGGCCTGCCGCTCCAGGGAGCCTTCCGGTTTGCCAAACCCGGAGGTATAACCGAACCCGGGCCGGTCGACCGTCACCAGGCGCGACCGGGTGAGCAGGGCACTGTCGGCCAGGTAAGACAGAAAGGCATCTGCGGACCCGGGAGAGCCGTGCACCAGTACTACCAGGGGCAAGGTGTCGGGGCCGGGCATGCTTACTGCATGAATGGTACGGTAGCCGGTTATGTCAATGTCGTAAATGTCCGGAGGGGTGAACTGTCCTTTTTGCTGTAATTCGGCGGCCCATTCGCGGTCGGGTGTCCGCATGGTCAGGCAGCCGGCCTGTATGGCAATGATCCAGAGTATAAATAATGCGGAGACCAGGTACCTGAAATAGTGCCTGCGCGGACGTTGGGGTTGTTCATCAGAGCGGGTAGTTTCCGTTTTTCGCATATTTTTAAACTAAAAAAGGCCGTTTCCCGGCTGTCGGAGCAGAACAAAGAAACGGCCTTCAGGCAAATATAAGGGGTGGTTACTCGCGTCCCATAAAGCGCAGCAAAAGCCACAGGAACTGCAGCAATGCAGCCATGGCAGCCGATACGTAGGTCATGGCAGCCCAGAACAGGGCGTCCTTGGCGCCGGCATGCTGTGCACCGGTAGCCACACCGCTGTTGTCGAGCCAGACGAGTGCGCGTTTGCTGGCATCAAACTCAACCGGGAGGGTTACCAGGCTGAACAGGGTCGTAATACCAAAAATGAACAGCACGGCATACATGATGATCGGGTTGTTGAAAGACGAAAGTCCCACCAGTGCCGCCATAAAAATATACTGCTGAATGGATGCAGCAATATTGACCACCGGGACCAGCGCCGAGCGCATTTGCAGCATACTGTATGCTGTGGCGTGCTGTACGGCGTGGCCGCATTCGTGCGCGGCAACGGCAGCAGCAGCAACACTCCGGCCGTGATACACATCATAACTCAGGTTAACCGTATGGTTCGCCGGGTTGTAGTGGTCGGTCAGCTGGCCTTCCACCTGTGTGATCTGTACATTGTCAATTCCATAGTGGCGGAGCATGGTAGCCGCCACTTCAGCGCCACTCATCCCGTTTGACAGGGGCATCTGGCTGTATTTGGTGAATTTACTGCGCAACCGGCTGCTTAAAACCATACCGATCACGGTAAAGACAACACTAATCAGAATAATTCCAATCATGGCTCAATTTGTTAGCAGGTATGCGTATCCGGCATCGGGATGTTTTTTGCGACATCCGGGGCCGGACCGGGACCTGGTTGTTTTTTGAACGTTTTTAGTAAAATGTGATCCCTTCCGGGTTTAAAAAATATGCTAATAAAAACGAAATGGTTAAAAAAAAGTTTCCGGCCGGGCCTGAAGGATCGGTGAATTAAGGACAAAACCAGACCAACGGTTGTCACCTGCCGTCCGGTATCCGGAAAGCGTGTGATCAGTCGATGATCTTAAATCCGGTGTACTTCTGCAGTGCTTTCGGGATTGTGATCCCTTCCGGCGTCTGGTTATTTTCCAACAATGCTGCTACGATACGGGCCAGGGCAAGTGCCGAACCGTTCAGGGTATGGGCCAGTTGGATCTTGCCGTCGGCATCCCGGTAACGGAGTTGCATGCGGTTGCTCTGGAAGGTTTCGAAGTTGGATACCGAACTCACTTCCAGCCAGCGCTGCTGTGCCCCCGACCAAACCTCAAAATCGAAGGTTTTGGCCGAAGCAAACCCGGTATCACCACCGCAAAGCAGGAGGATACGGTAGGGCAATTCGAGTTTTTTCAACAGTCGTGACACGTGCCCCAGCATTTGTTGCAGGGTTTTGTAGGAACGGTCGGGGTGTTCGACCTGTACGATCTCTACTTTGTCAAACTGGTGTACCCGGTTCAGGCCGCGTACATGTGCGCCCCAGGCCCCGGCTTCCCGCCGGAAACAGGGTGTGTAGGCCGTCATTTTGACCGGCAACTGGTCTTCCTGCAGGATCTCGCCGCGCAAAATATTGGTAACGGGCACCTCGGCAGTCGGAATGAGGTACAGGTTGTCTTTTTCAAAAGTGTACATCTGGGCCTCCTTGTCGGGAAGCTGACCCGTGCCGCGGGCGGTATCCTCATTAACGAGCAGAGGAGGCAGCACTTCCTCGAAGCCGGCTTTTATCGCGTGATCGAGGAAAAAGGCAACGAGGGCCCGTTGCAGTTTGGCGCCTTTGCCCCGGTATACCGGGAAGCCGGCGCCGGTGAGTTTAACCCCCAGTTCAAAATCGAACAACTGGTATTTTTTTGCCAGGTCCCAGTGCGGAAGTGCGTTTTCCGGAAGGGCAGGCAGCGGGCCGTCCCATGCTTTGAATACCTTGTTGTCCTCTTCCCCGCTTCCTTTGGGCACACTTTTGTGCGGACAGTTCGGTACATTGTACAACAACTCCTCCAGTTCGGTCTTCAGGGTGTTAAACTGTTCTTCCAATTGTTTGGTTTCTTCCTTCATGGCTGAAACCTGGGCTTTCATGGCCTCGGCTTCCGCCTTTTTCCCCTGACCCATCAGCTGACCGATCTGCTTGGACAAGCGGTTGTTTTCCGCCAGCATATCGTCCAACGCTTTTTGGGTGGCACGCCGCTGATCGTCTTTTTCTAATATCTGGTCAAGGATCCTGATTTGCTTGGCGGTCCAGTTGCGTTTGCGCAACCCGTTCGCGATCCGCCTTTTTTCCTCACGAATTACTTTTACCTGGAGCATTTTGAGTTGATAATTTTTCTTGGGCGCAAGATAGATGGAATTTCAAAAAAGGCTTATCTTTGCCACGTTCATTTCTAACACGGTCAGTCCCGACCGTCCTATCGTAAGCACGCCGCTTCTCAACATTTCCTCTCTGTATTCGTTTGATTTATGGCAATGTTCGATCAGGACCGGCAGGCTTGATTTCAGACCTGTTCCGTGTTATGCCCGGTTTTACCACCAAACAGTTGACTACTGGTTTGCCGTTTTGATCAAAACGGAAGCTGTGGTGTGAAACCAGTGCACACAAAGACGATATTAGTAACTTTCTTACCGTTTATTCCGAACCCCTTATTGCCAGAAACCCGCGCTAATACCTTTAACCTTTTCTGAATTTTCTATTACTTTCCTTCCCATACCTGCTATGTACGATATTTTGCAGCTGAATGACATGCTGGTGCCCGAACTGAAAGAGATTGCCAGTAACTTAGGCATCAAAGGGTATCACAAACTTACCAAACAAGATATTATCTATAAAATACTGGACCAACAGGCGCTAGCCGAGAAAAAGTCCGGCGGCGAATTTGTGCCCGTGGTCGAAGAACCCGCTCCCGGCCGCAAAGTGGTCGTTCAACAAGGGTCCGGTGCAAAAGGCGGCGACAAAAAAGCCGCCGCTGGGAAACGCCCCCGCAAAGCGACCAAAACAGCGGATGACGCTCCTCAGCAGACTCCGGTAGCTGAAAAACGGGAGTCTGACGGTGGCCGTGAACGCAGCCAGCAAAGCCGTGACGACCGCCGTGACGACCGCCGCGATAACCG
>SBHD01000187.1 GCA_006226345.1 Bacteroidota bacterium
TTTAGCGGTTGTTCGGGTTTTTATTTCCGGGCTTCGAACGGCATGTTTTATTTTTTTTCTTCCTTAAATTTTCCGCGAATTGTCCGTATCCGAATGCAAAACCTGGCTTGACAACCCGCCGCGGGGCACGCTCGCCCCCTCAGAATAAAAACCCGAACAACCGCTAAAAATCGGTGGTTATAAAGCAGGAAGGTAGTAATCCGGCTTTTTTTTAGACTTGCAGGTAATTTAAAACAGCGTTTGATTTAGTACAATGCCGGATTCCAATAGCGAGAGGTTTTTATAAGACTTCTGTCAATAATTACGCCAGTAATGACCTGATTTTTCAGGATGTTCCATGTTTGAAAAAGACGGTTTCCGCATGCATAATCTTGCATTATGTGTTCTGTATTTCGGGAAGAAGGCGTTAGGAAACTAGTTTTGCTACTCTCCGGTAAAAAGAATAATATTGCCGGGTAGTTTCTCTTTTCATTGACAACTGACACACTGATGGGGTTTCAAAAAGTTACGACGGCCGATAATCAGCCGGAAATGTTACAGTTCGTGCGGCACCTGCTGGATGATGTGACGGCATTCGAATATATGCTGGAGCACGACTGGTTTGAAAGTGACATTATTCGCATCGGTGCCGAGCAGGAGATGTGTCTGGTTCAGAACAAAACCTTCAAGCCTGCCCTGATCAATCTTCAGGTGCTGGAGCGGTTGAAAGACGCCCCCTGGTGTGTCACCGAACTGGCGAAATTCAACCTGGAAACCAATTTGTCACCCCGGGAATTTTCGGGGACCTGTCTTCGGGAAATGGAAGCTGAAAATGTTGAATACCTCGATAAGATTCAGGCTGTGCTGAAGGACTTCGATGCTTCCATTGTGCTGTGTGGAATTCTGCCAACCTTGCGTAAGCACGACCTGGATATGCGCAACCTCACTCCGGTTGATCGCTATCATGCCCTGATGGCTGCGATACAACGGCATTTGTTGGGATCTGCGTTTGAACTACGGGTGGAAGGGGTGGATGAATTGCTTGTTCGGCATGATTCCCCTTTATTGGAAGCTTGCAATACGAGTTTCCAGGTGCATTTGCAGGTCACGCCGGATGAATTTGTCCAAATGTACAACATCGCGCAGGCGCTGGCGGGGCCGATAGTGGCCGTTGCCGCCAATTCGCCACTGGTCTTCGGCAGGCGGCTGTGGGCGGAGTCACGCATAGCCCTTTTTCAACAAAGCCTGGATACCCGGACCACCTCCGACCACATGCGGGAACGGTTGCCGAGGGTCAATTTTGGTTCCGGCTGGCTGGAAGGGGATATTACCCAGATCTACAAAGAAGATATCAGTCGCTTCCGGGTATTGCTCTCCGGCAATATTGAAGAGGAGTCGCTGGACATGATCCGCAACAACCAGGTACCCAAACTACGGGCACTCCAGATACATAACTCCACAGTATACCGGTGGAACCGGCCCTGTTATGGTATATCACCCAATGGGAAACCGCATTTGCGTATTGAGAACCGGGTTTTACCTGCCGGGCCGACCCCGGTCGATGCTACTGCAAATGCTGCTTTCTGGCTGGGCGCTATGATCGGCATGGGTATGCATTACCGGGATATAACGACCAAGCTGGAATTTGACGATGTGCGGGATAATTTCCTTAAGGCGGCAAAATTCGGCATTGACAGTACGTTCAACTGGATCAATGATAAAAAGATCCATGCACCGGAACTGGTACTGAAAGAACTCATACCGCTTGCCAAGGAAGGACTGAAACACCGTAAAATCCAAAGCAGCGATATCAACAAATACCTGGATATTATTGAAGCCCGGGCCAGGGACCATAAAACCGGGGCGCGTTGGGCATTGCGATCCTTCACTGCCCTTAAACATAAGGTGACTAACGATGAAGCCGTTTCCGGCATCACTGCATTTATGATCAAGAATCAAAAACAAAACAAGCCCGTGCATACCTGGCGGGATGTTGCCGTTTCGGACCTGGAAACCTGGCATCCTTCGGGACTGAAGGTGGAGGAGTTCATGTCTACCGACCTGTTTACTGCTCAGCAGGATGATCTGATCGAGCTGGTCTCGGAGATCATGAACTGGCGCCGGATCCGGTATATGCCGGTGGAAAACAACAAAGGCGAACTGATCGGCCTGATCACGTCCCGCATCCTGCTTCGATACTTTACCCGTGCCTATAAAGAAGAGCCGGAGCAACACCTGACGACGGTAAAGGATCTGATGATCACCAAGCCGATAACGGTTACTCCGGAAAATACTTTGCTGGAAGCCATGCACCGCATGCAGGACAAAAAAATTGGCTGCCTTCCGGTGGTAAAAGGCAAGGAATTGGTGGGGGTGATTACGGAAATGGATTTTCTCCGCATCACCGGCCGGTTGCTCGAACGGCCTGATAAATAATTCTGCTTCCCGGATTTGTGTTGTGGTTCCATCTACCCACTTAGGGTTATTCTTTCCGAATTAGTGTAAGCCAGTTTACACTCCGACTGTTTTGGTCTGAACTTTAGAGGTACACTCCTGTTTTTTGCAACGAAGAGCGTGTTGCTCTTCTGTGTGTGTCATTATTTCAGGTATTTGTACACCGGAATAAATCTGGTACCACTATGCCAAATATGAAATCTTACCTCATTATTCTCGGACTATTTGTAGGAACGCTTGTGCTGGGTGGCTATCTGTTCGAGATAAAACCCGGTACCTGGGAGTTTATAATCCCGCTCAACACGAATCACCCGGAAGCCCGCCATGATGCCGGTTTCGTGTGCATTGATGACACTTTTTACCTGCTCGGAGGACGGGAGGGGCAGGTAGTCAGTTTTTTCAATACCCAAACGCAGCGTTGGACAGACGGAAGCACACCACCAACGGCCATACACCATTTTCAGCCAGTCGTGTATAATGACGAAGTCTACATTCTGGGCGCAATGACCGGTGACTATCCCAGTGAAACACCCCTTCCCTGTATCTATATTTACAACCCGAAAGCCGATACCTGGCGCACCGGGGATACGATACCGGAATCCCGCCGCAGGGGTGCCGTCGGTACGGTTCTGTATCAGGGTGCCATCTATTTGGTAGGCGGTATCCGGGACGGGCACCGGGGCGACCATAAGAACTGGCTTGACCGGTATGATCTGGAAACCGGAACCTGGGAAGTGTTGCCGGATGCGCCACGGCCCCGGGATCATTTTGCTGCGGTGGTTGCTGATGATCAACTATATCTGGCCGGTGGCCGTTTATCCAAGTCGGAGGAGGGGATCTTTAATTTTACGATACCGGAGGTTGATGTGTATGATTTCAACACCCGGCAATGGACGACCCTGGAACACAACCTGCCAACTCCCAGAGCCGGTACTGCTGCCATACTATACCATGGCGAATTGCTGATCATCGGTGGGGAGTCCGGCGCACAGGAGAGTGCCCACCATGATGTAGAGGCACTTGACCTGGATTCCTACACCTGGAAGCGCTACTCCGGAATGCGCGAAGGCCGGCATGGTATCTGTGCGATTTTATGGAACGACAAGGTTTATGTAGCATCCGGCTGTACCAGGCGGGGTGGTGCTCCGGAAGTGCCGACTATGGAGGCTTTTAGCCTGGATATCCCATTGGAGGAGTAGAAAACTCCAAAAGCCTGACTCAAACAGTCTCATAGATGGTGTGCTCAGGGAGCAAATACTCCGGATGACAGGTATCGGTCTCCCCGGTCGCAAATAATACAGACGATCAGCCCGGTATCCAGCTCTTCTGCCAGTTTTTGTGCTGCAGCCGCTGCACCGCCACTGCTAACACCCCCGAAGATAGCGTCTTCCCTTGCCAGGCGGCGCATCATAGCGGTGGCTTCCTCTTGCGAAACATCGATGACCCGGTCCACCCGTTGAGGTTCAAAAATCCGGGGTAGGAATTCCGGTGACCAGCGCCGGATCCCCGGTATGCTTGAGCCATCAGTAGGTTGAACGCCAATGATCTGAATATCGGGGTTTTGCTCCTTCAGGTAACGTGAAACTCCCATGATCGTTCCGGTCGTACCCATAGCGGATACAAAGTGTGTGATCTTGCCTCCGGTATCGCGCCAGATCTCCGGCCCGGTAGTCTGATAGTGCATACCCCAGTTGTCCGGGTTGGCAAACTGGTTTAGCATATAGTATCCACCTTCCCGTACTTTTTCTTCTGCCAGCTGGCGGGAATACTCAATCGTTTGCGCTGCGGGTGTCAGTAAAACTTCTGCCCCGTATGCCTGCATGGTCTGGACGCGTTCTGCCGTTGAGTTGTCGGGCATGACCAGTGTAATGTCCAGGTTGAACATCCGTGCGATCATGGCCAGTGCAATACCGGTATTACCGCTGGTGGCCTCGATCAGCCGGATGCCGGGTTTTATATCCCCGCGTTCAAGCGCCCCCCGGATCATGCCGAAGGCCGCCCTGTCCTTTACGCTGCCGCCGGGGTTTTGTCCCTCCAGTTTACCGTATATCCGTACACCTGGTCTCTGGATTGAGTTCCGGATGTCAACAAGCGGTGTATTGCCAATAATGGTTTCAATGCCGGCCATTTATAAATATTTAGGTTTGTGAACATACTCTGAGCGCTTTTTGACACCATAGTCCGTTTTCGGATAAGGAATCGATAAAAGTAAGGCGCACAGGTTTATCCCGATAAAAAGTATTCCTATCGAAAAAACTTCAGGGTAACCAATAATTGCTGCTCTTTTGGAGTTTAGGAAAACAACTATTACCTCTGGCACTTGTCTGTAGGAGGTAGGTGTTGAAACAAAGACTATCGCTATGGAAACAGTACAAAACTTCTTCCTGTTTTGTTCAGGGGTTGATCATGCCATTCTTGAAAAGTGCCCTTCCGATAAAAACAAGTATGTAGGAATTGGTGCAACGGTTTTTTTTACCGGTGTACTGGCCTTCTTTTCCTCTGGTTATGCTTTGTATACGGTATTTGAATCGTATTGGGCTGCCGTCGCTTTTGGCCTGGTTTGGGGACTGATGATCTTCAACCTTGACCGGTATATTGTCATGAGCATGAAAAGCTATGGCAAGTGGTGGCGGGACTGGTTTGTAGCCCTGCCGCGGCTGGCGCTGGCTGTTTTATTGGCACTGGTTATTTCCAAACCTCTGGAGATGAAGATCTTTGAAAAGGAGATCCAGGCCGAGTTGGTGCAAATGGAGCAGGAAGTATTTAAAAGCCAGGAGGATAAGGTTCAGGCCCGGTACCAAGGCCGGATTGACGAACTTACCGGTGAGATTACCGTATTAAAGACGGAGCTGTCCCAGAAAACAGAAGCCCGTGATGCATTGGCCCTGCAGGCCATCCAGGAGGCTGACGGCACCGGCGGCTCCGGGAAAAAGAACCTTGGACCGATCTACCGTGCCAAAAAGGCCGAGGCAGATAAAACGCAGGCAGAATTGGACCAATTGCTGGCTGTCAATACGGCATTGATCCAGGAAAAGGAAAAAGCCGTGCAGGAACTGCAGAAAACTATCCAGACAGAAATAACAGCACTCGACCGCTCGAATTACAACGGCCTGGCTGCGCGCATGGATGCGCTTGGCCGGCTCACAGAAAAAAGCATTCCGATCCGGTGGGCAAGCCTTTTTATCACCTTGTTGTTCATTGCCATTGAAACAGCACCGATATTCGTGAAACTCATCTCTTACCGCAGTCCATACGATTATCTGCTGCACGAACACGAGCATGTGTTCCAAATGGCAAATCTGGAAAAGACCACGTTGCTTTCCAACAAGGTCAAAAACAAACTAACCTACGATACCGAGACCGGTGCCCATCTGGTGGTGGCCAGTGTTGAAATGGAAAAAGCCCTGATCGATCACAAACTCCGGGAAAAACTTGAAGAACTAAAGCAAAAGCCATTTAACTGGAAGGTCGGCACTTTAACTAAATAACCAGGCAGATACCTGATTCTGCAGGAGATCTGCCTGTATATACCGGGGCCACCTGTTCAAACCTGAACAGGTGGCCCCGGTTCCATATTTCGCCAGTATATTTATTTGAAAATCCCGGCTAATCGCTTCAGGAAATTCCGGAACCTGTCTTCCCGCTCCATATTCTGCAGTTCTCCGTCCCGGAGAAAGATCGGGTTGAGGAACAGCAGGTAGAGTTGGCTTACCAGTGCCACCAGCCCGGTTCCAATTACAGAGAGCAGTTTTTTAATGATCGTACTCTTCCAGTTATAGATCTTGCTGATCATCGAACTGACGAAGAAGTCGAGCAGGAACAGCAGAACGGTTATTCCGAGTGCCTTTACCGGCAATTCCAGTATGATCGGCTGATCCCGGTAACGCCACAACAAGTATAGTACTGCCAACATGGGAATCGCCGCGAGGAATATTCCCAGCGTGGCCATTGCCCAATTGATCTGAAAGACTTTCAACGGAATATTGGCGCCGATCTTCAGGCGGCGGAGCAGGCTGGGTTTGATATTGTTGTCCTGCATCCAGGGCGCAACATCCAGGAATGCCCAGGGATGCGTTGCCGGTGCTCCGTTTTCGTCCGGTGGAAATAATGCATCCAGGTTTTGCTTGCCAAATGTGTACCCTGCCTGCTGGTAGCCACTGTACATCAGTGAAAACACCTCTGCATCCGTAAATGCATCCAGGTCGGTACGCAAACTGGCCACCCCTTGCTGGACATCTTTCAGGATCTTGTACGAAGTCATGTCCTTATTGGAGTCGTCCTCCATGGTGAGCCACACTGCGCGGGTTGGATCATTGCAGCCAATCCACTTTTTCGGGTTTTCGTTCAGGTCCTTTTTGAGGTGTACAAAAAGCAGCCCGTTCAACTGGGCGTTGCTTTCCCGAACTTTCAGGTCGAGTAACTGACTTTCCCGTACGCGTTCCTGCAGGATCATATCGGAGCGCAATACAGAGCCGGTAACGCCGGCGCCGGTATCGGCCTCGGCAGTCAATTGTCCGCTGGCATCACTGATCAACATAATGTTACACTCCTGTTCCAGCAGGCTGGCGACACCCTGGTTATCGTGTACGCCGCCATCTGCCAGCCGCAAATCGACATCCGGATACAGGCCGCGTAACAGCAACGGCTCAAACAAACCCGGCACGGCAGAGGAAGCACCAACCGCCTGGCCCAGCCGGATCTTATTGGTATAAGGTTCTGGGGCTTCATTGTAATACATCCGGCGCAAACGCGGTTTGCTGTCTACATCCGGCTGGATATTGGCGGGCGGTTCGCCCATCCACGAAGCCGTAAACTGCCAGTTATGTCCGGTATTCATGCTGGTAGCGTTCAGTACCAGCATGGGCACTTTGTAGTTGCGGTTCCAGTTATCGGTTTTGGGGTTGAATGCCGCGCCATGCCCAAAGGGTTTGATCTTAATGTTTTGCATATAGATGGGGGCTTTTGGCGCGACATCACCGTCATTGACCAGTTTCTTGTAGAGGAACTTTTCATAGAGTTCGGCAAGACGGTGGGTGCGGGTGTAATTGGGATTGAAAAAGATCCGGAGGTTGTACCACCAACTGCTGAGAATGCGGATACGCAGGTTGTTCCGGACATCCTTCCGGAATTGGTCTACCATATACTCGACCACTTCTACATAATCCTGCCGGGACAAGGCGTTGATGCCAGATTCCGGCTTGGCCTCCAGCCGTTGGCGCAGCAACAGGTAATAGTAGGCGCCTAATATGGAGCCCCCCGATACACACGACAAGACCTCTACATGCCGAAGCACATTCAGTTCGGCCAGTTTTGCCAGGACCCCGATGTGGAAAAAGGAAGCCCGGAACCCGCCACCGGAAAGCGCCAGCCCGGTTTTGCCATTCCATGCAGCGACCAGTGGAGGTTCTTTGTCTTCTCCGGGGTACAGGGCGGCCAGACATTCTTTTACCTGGTGGATAATGCTGGTTTTTTTCGCCACCAGTTCGTCGGCCTCCAGTCCCCCTGGCAGCAACCGGATCTGGAGTTCCCCCAGTGTCCGGAGTTGCCGGCTGGTTGTTTCTATTTCCCAGGGCTTGGGCTGCTCTTCATAGCGTCTGTACTGATCATAGAAATGCCGCGCTTTTTGTACTTCTCGCAGTGCGAAGTACGCTTCTCCCAGGGTAGCGTAGACCCAGTGCGAATAGCCAGCGCCTGTTTTATGCTGCCGGAACAGGTTGTCACCGTCCAGATACCGGATGAGCTGGCGTCGGATGCTTTCCGCTTCCTCAAGCCAGCCTTTTGCGCTCAGGACATCCTGGTCTTTCAGTTTGACCGCTTCTTCCACCCGGACTACAGCAAGCAGATCAAGGATAAAAGCATAATTAATGGCGGTATAGCCGGCATCTCCGTCTGTATTCGGATCGTATGGGCCGGTATGTTTACGGTGCCATTCATCATACCCGCGTTTATAATAATGCCGGGCGGTAAGCAGGTTTTTGAACTGACTGTCGTATTGCCATTTTCGTTTGTAGATGGCGCCCATCAGGCCTAGCACTTCCGTATCCCGGGTTTTTGATAAGTCCCCCTTGCCGACCTTGCTCAGGTGCTCCTCTGCCAGTCGGAATTTGGTAGCAGCCGGCAGGTCCGGGTCTTTATACAGGCAGATCGCCAGGTTGCGGCGCACTTTGTCGCGGGCGGCCTTGCTGGTTTTTAACTCCAGGATCCGGGTGTATAATTCGGCGGCATAGGCAAAGCAGGAGCGATTTTTTAACTCTCCGGCCAGCGGCTCGGCCTTAAGGAGGTCAAGGTCGGGGCATTTCAGCAATACGCGTGCCTCCTTGATCAGTTCGTAATTGGATTTCATATGGTGTTAGTTTGATACAGTCCGGCGCCAGGCTGTAGATAGGGGAGAGCAGATGGCTCCGGTGTCTTACATTTGTATTTTATACGGGTGCGTAGATGTTTTTTCGTATCTATGTTTTGAAAAGCGCGTTTTGGAAAGGCTTTGAAGCCTGAATCTCCAAACCGAGAACCACCAGTTCCTGAAATTTGAATTAACCATGCGAAACTACACCTGGCTGATGCCACTTTTTCTGGCAGGGCTTTTCTTGTCTTCCTGTGCTAACTACAAACTCAACTATGCGAAGTCCGAAAACGGATGGAAAGATAAGCATCCTGATCCCGAATTAGAGCATAGTCATCGAATGTATCTGGTTGGCGACGCCGGATACCTGTCCGAATCTGGTAAAAACCCGGTGTTGGATCATCTGAAGGAGGAAGTTTCCCGGGAGGGGAAAGCATCTTCTGTTCTTTTTCTGGGCGATAATATCTATCAGAGCGGTATGCCGGAAAAAACGGCAGGTCCCGAACGTGAGCAGGCTGAACAGCGGATCGGTGCTCAACTTGATGCCGTAGCGGAGTTTCCGGGTGAAATACTTTTCCTGGCAGGGAACCACGACTGGCGCCATGGGCTGGAGGGCGTCCGCCGGCAGGAGCGGTATGTGGAAGATTTTTTGAATGGCCGTTATGGGATAAAGGATGATGATGAAAAAGGCTGGAAAAACTACTTCGTCCCGGACGCCGGCTGCTCCGGCCCCGAGGTGATCGAAATCAATGACGACATCGTAGTGTTGGCCATTGATTCTCAGTGGTGGCTGGCCGATTGGGATAAAGAGCCGAAGATCAATGATGGCTGTGAAATAAAAAGCCGCGCGCATTTCAAATTTGAGATGGAAAATGTGCTGCGCAAATACCGCCGTAAAAATGTGGTGGTGGCGATGCACCACCCGCCGTATACATACGGCCCGCATGGCGGCAGGAACCACATCAAGGAACATTTTTTTCCCCTTACCCAACTGGAGCCCCACCTGTACATTCCCATGCCTGGTGTGGGTACACTGGCAGCCTTCCTGCGCGCAGCTGTCGGCAGCAAGCAGGATGTGCCTAACGGGGTGTACAAAGGGCTGGTGGATGCCCTGCTGATCGGCGCCAGGAAAAACGGCACGTACATCTTTGCCTCCGGACATGAACATACGCTGCAGTACATAGAAAATGACAACCAGCGTTTCATCGTCAGTGGTGCCGGCTCAAAAACCAGTCCGGTTGCGCTGGGCACGGGATCGAAATTTGCTTACGGTGCGCCGGGCTATTCGACCATCGATTTTTACACCAATGGTGAAGCCTGGGTACATTATTGGGCACTGAATAAATCCAAATCCGGGATGGAGGAGGTGTACCGCACCCAGATCAAAGCACCTGCAGAGGATGAAGAAGAGGCTGAAAAAGTAGATTTCTCTGAATACGAACAACACCTGGCCACTGTGGAAAAACCGGTGATCCAGGATAAGGTGGAGCCCAAAGGCAATTTCTATAGCTTTGTCATGGGCCGGCATTACCGGGATGTATACCTTGGCTCCTATACGTTCCCTGTTCTGGACCTGTCCACGCACCTGGGTGGGCTGACTCCCATAAAGCAGGGAGGCGGCAACCAAACCAACTCCCTGCGGCTGGTGGATGGAAACGGGCGGGAATATGTGTTGCGCGATCTGACGAAAGATGTCTCCCGGCTGCTGCCGTTTCCACTGAACAAGATGACTGCAGCCAGGGCTATTGCTGTCGATAATTTTTTATCGACCCATCCATTCGCTCCACTGGCCATACCCACGCTGGCGGATGCTGCGGAAGTATACCATGCCAACCCGATTATTTGTTATGTGCCGAAACAGCCGGCACTAGGTGATTATAACGCGCATTTTGGTGGCAGTGTCTATTTGTTTGAAGAACGTGCAGGCGGCGATTGGAGTGGTACCGGGGTCTTCGGCAATTCGGAAAAGATCATCGGCACCCCCGACCTGGTAACCAAAACCCTTAAAAACAATAACCATAAGATCGATCAGCGGTGGGCCGTGCGCTCCCGGCTTTTTGACCTGCTGATCGGCGACTGGGACCGCCACGACGACCAGTGGCGCTGGGCGCGGTTCAAAGATGGCAAACGCAAATTTTATCGTCCGGTACCACGCGACCGCGACCAGGCATTTTCCAAATATGACGGGGTAGTCACTGCGATTGCCCGTCAGACGATGCCGTTCCTGCGGCAACTCCGGGCTTACAGTCCGACTATTCCGAATATGAAATGGGCGACCTGGAGTTCCAGGCATTTTGACAACGGGTTCCTGAACATGATGACCTGGCCGGAATGGGAGCGCGAGGCGCTTTACATCCAACGGAATGTAACAGATAGTATTATCGATGCCGCTTTCACCACCTGGCCGGAGCGGGCCTACGCGCTCAGTGCAGAACCGATCAAACAAACCTTGCGGCAACGCCGCGACAGTCTGGTGGAATTTGCCCGCCGCCGGTATCTGCTACTGGCGGAGAAGGTCGATGTGTATGGAACGGATGAGAGTGAATTGTTTGAAATTACCCGTCTGAATAACAGCGAAGTACTGGTCCGCATCTTTGAACTGTCGAAAAAGGGAGAACCAAAAGACTTGGTATATGAGCGGGTGTTCAACCGCCTTGAAACCAAAGTCATCAATATATACGGTATCGGTGACGATGATGTATTCGAGGTTTCCGGCGAAGTGGAGCAAAGTATTCTGATCCGGCTGATCGGCGGGCAGGGCATGGATACATTTATTGACAATTCACGGGTGATCGGTAACCTGAAGTCAACCTATGTGTACGACGATAGGGAAGGTAATGTGGTGCAAGGCAACGGCGATACCCGTGATGCCCGTACCCGGAAGCGGATCTATAACCTGTACGACCACCGGGCTTCTCATTTCGAGTATGATTACACGGTACCGCTTCCGCTGTTTGCCATCAACCCGGACGACGGTTTGCAACTGGGTATTAACCTGACGCGGACTACCTACCGTTTTAAAAAAGATCCGTATCACGCGCAGCATAATTTTGTCGGCAGTTTTGCCTTTGCTACCCGGTCCTGGTACCTGCAGTATAATGGTGATTACCTGAATACCTTCGGGACCTGGGACTTCTTGCTGGAAACCCAGTTTTCCGGACCTACCTACGCTTTTAACTACTTTGGATACGGAAATGATGCCGACGCTGACTTCGAGAACCGGGATATCAACTATTACCGTGTTCGACAAGGGCAATTATATATTTTCCCTGCCCTGAAAAAACGGTTTGCCGGGAACAACGGACAGTTTTTTATCGGGCCTATGCTGGATGCCCGCAATTTGGAAGATACCGAAGGCCGGTTTATTACCTCGCCCGAATCCGGCCTTGCAGCGAAAGACTTTGAAACGCAATATTTTGTCGGTGCACAGGCAGGTATTAAATTCAATAACCTGGACAATTGGCTGAATCCGCACCGGGGGGTGGTCTTCCATTCCAAACTGACGTACCGCAACCATCTTAACCGGGATGAATATAATTTCTATAACTGGCGTACCGACCTTTCGATGTATGTGCCGCTGGATCGCCAGGAGGCAGTGGTTTTTGCTACCCGGTTGGGCTTTAATCACAATATCCGCGAACGCTTTGAATTTTATCATGCGCCCAGCCTGGGCGGCAGGGGATCCTTGCGGGGGTACCGGGCAGAGCGGTTTTATGGCAAGACCAGTTTTTATCAGAATATCGACCTGCGCCTGCGGCTTTTCCGGACGTATAACAAAGTGCTGCCCTTTACCATGGGTATATTTGGCGGCTTCGATCACGGCCGGGTTTGGGAGGAGGAGGACCTGACAGATGATGTCTGGCAATACGATTATGGCGGTGGAGTTTGGTTGTCTCCGCTGGATGGCCTCATGCTGTACTTCGGTGTGTTCCAGCCGAAGGAGAATGATGAAGACGGCCCCCGGTTCTTTTTCAGATTGGGTGCTGGGTTTTAATATTGATCGTCCGGTACCCAGGCCGCTGACCAAAAAGTCGGGAGGATGTGATGAACCGGAGAACAGAAACGTATTTATATCAATGAGCCTGATCTTGCAATTGGAAGCGTGTTATGATGCCTTGTTTGAAACGGGGCACGGGCCATTCCGTTTCCATTCGATGAAACGGCTTCAGGAAAACCTGGAGATACTGCAGAATATTGCCGAGGCAGAAGAAACACCGGATGCGGAGAAGGCCAGGCTAAAAACGGCGCTGGGGCTCTGGTATGCGGCCCGGTGGGAAAACCGCCAGCGCCCGGAAGAAGGCCTTAAGATGGCTTTGGAGCGGTTGAAGACCTGGCTGGATAAAAAGGAACTGCGTCAGATGGAAGAAGCTGCCGCGTTGATTGAGGAAGCGCAGGGGCCGGAACCCCACCGGTCAAGCTTGGTACTGATCCTCCGGGATGCCCTGACAGCTTACTATGCCCATCCTAAAATTATAAAACGATTAGAAGCGCTGCAGGAGGAACTGAAGCAAAGCGGGGTAGCGGAAGCCCGTTCGGACGACTGGTACAAAATGGTGCTCCGGGAGATCCGCCAACACCATTATGCCACTCCTTATGCGCAGGCGAAATACGACCGGGCTAAGGGTGAAAACCTGCGTATACTTAAAAAGTGGCTCAAAAGGCGGTCCATGGTCCTGGACACTTCGGTGGCGCAGGCCATGAAAGTGGATGAGGTGGAGATCAGCCGGCTCCGGAAAAAACTGGCCAAGATCCAGGGGGTGCCCGAACGCGGGATCGAAACCTGGTACCGGCTTGCCAGTCGAAACCTGTATACCCGCCGGCAGATATTAAATACCAAGTCAAGTATTCTGCTCACCGTCAATTCCATTATTTTATCCATCGCCTTGGGTACGCTTTACCCAAAGCTTCAGGAAGACTGGCATCTGGCTTATGCCCTGGTGCCCCTGGTGTTGACAAACCTGTTTTCTATTGTTTTCGCGGTTTTGGCAACCCGCCCGCAGTTGCAATCCGGTATGTTCGCACCGGAAGATGTGGACCAAAAAACTGCGCATCTGATGACGTTCGATGATTATTTTAATATGCCGCAAGCCGATTTTGAGTCTGCGGTTGATCAGATCATGCAGGATCGGGGTTTTTTGTACGGCACAATCAAGCGTGACCTTTATCGTTTAGGAAAGGATCTGAGCAGGCGGTATAAAAATATCCGGATCGCTTACAACGTTTTTCTTTTTGGCATCATTTTCTCCGTTCTTATGTTCGGCGTTTGCCATTTACTGTTCTGATTATGACAAAATACGGAAAATCAACTTTGCTGGGCCTTTGCCTGGCTGTCTTCGCACACACGTTATCCGCCCAGGCAAAGCCGGATTATTTCCCCGATGACATTGACGGAAATGTCAGCAGCGCGCAGATCCGTTGCCTGTGCAAACCCGGTGTGCGGAATAAATCGCGCTCAAAGGGTATGGAGCTCTCCTATACCTGGATCGGCAAGGGTACCTATAAGCCCGAATCGAACGGGCTACGCCCGCCGTTCAGCAGCTACAATCACTGGCAAAACCTGAAAGTAAGCCTTAAAGCACCGGTGCTCAACAAACCCGGCCTTAAATTGCTGGTCGGATACCGTTTTGTAGGGGAGTTTTTCAACTTCAATAATTATGGGTCGGATTACCAGGAAACTTTCCGTGCGCTGGATCAGAAACTGTTGAAAAGTCACTCGCTTAGTTTATTGTTCACCAAGTCGTTTAGTGAAAAACACTACCTTATCGTCCGGTTCCGCAACTCGGTAAATGGCAACTACTCCGGCTTTAAGTTGTACGACCAACGGTATAATATCCACAAGGGACTGGTTATGTACGGCGTGAAGCGCGACGAAGACTTTGAATGGGGGGTCGGACTGAACTATTCCAGCGGCTTCCGCAACCGTACCAGTATCCTGCCGTTTGTGATGTATAACCGGAACTTCAATGAAAAATGGGCGATCGAGTCAGCGCTTCCGGCGTTTGTCTTTTTGCGTCGAAACCAAAACCCGAACTGCCTGTTCCTGACCGGTTTTGAATATAGCGGCCAATCGTACCGGCTGGATGTGCCGGCTGGACAAAATTCGCTGGATTATGCTTTTAACCATTCGGAGATCCTGTTATCCTTACAAATGGAACACCGGATAACAGAATGGGTATGGGCAAATATCAAGGTGGGTTACCAGCTCAATTTCAGCTCGGACCTGCAGGCCAGGAATGACTTCAGCACGGATTTCAGCGTGGAGCCGACCAATGCGCCGTTTTTCCGGATTGGGTTGTTCCTGTCACCGCCGCCGCATCTGAATAAGTAAGCCGCTCCGGGCTCAGGTGTGTTGAAGCCGTACCCCTACGCGGAGTGCCTTTAACCCGCTGACGCCCTGCAGTTCCTCCAGATCAAGGTCTTCGAGGTTGTCTTCCAGTACTTCTTTGTGTTGCAGGTAACGAATGTGGGAAATATATTCCTCGGCATCTTTCCGGTTGGAGTATACCAGTGCGATTTTTCCCGGTTGGGTTAGCCGCTCTTTTTTGTCCCGGATATACACTTTGTCGATGCGTTTTTTGATCATCTGATAGCGGATGTTGTATCCGCCGTCCACGTCAAACCGCTTCTCATCGTGCCGAAAATGGATGTCGATCGGATCGCTGTTGACATAGATCAGCAGGGTAACATGCAGGACTTTGGGCATTTGATCTTCCAGGTCGTGTATCATGTTGCAGATGTATGCCATTGACTCCAGTTGCCATAGTCGAAGGTTTTTAAGGTAAATGGGGGCGAAGGGAACCAAGGGGTTCAGCGACTGACCAATGAAGATATCATACTCAACCCCGTCCGTCCGGTATTTTTCAAAATAAAACGGATATGTTTTTTGCAGTATTCCTTCCTGCTCCTCCAGGTAATTTCCCAGCGCCCGGGTGACCAGTTGGGTGGATGTTTCCAGGTTGCGCCGGTGCTCGTGCGCCTTGCCGGTTTCGGAATCCAGGGCTTGCAGGTAATTCGTCACAATAGTTCCTGCTTCCGGTTTGAGCCGCTGCAGGTGTTGGAGCATAGGGAGCGCTTCCCGGTCCAGGAAAAAATTCAACTGTATGGTTTCATCAGTCGTAAAACTGGCGGTAAGCCGGCTATGCCAGTTTTCACATTCAAAGATCTGCTTATCGAGCAGGAACATTGGAAAGTGCTCCTGTAGGGCAATAAAAGTTTCTTTCAACAGGTCGAGTTGATAGCACAGGTCATCCTTCAGGGCCTTGTTCCGTTCAACAGATGAATTCCGGATATCGACGGCGCCATAGAGCGGATAGAGCTGTTCAAAAACAATGTTTTCCGGCTCCGCTTCCTTTTTTTCAATGTGGCAGTCCTGCAGATAATGCCAGGCGGCAACGTTGAAACGCCATTGGACCGCCGGCTGAATGGATGTGAACTTGTCGTTCACCGTTTGGGAAATGACCGACTGAAACTCATCGACTGCGGAATGTACGATCTGCCCGACCAGCGGAAGCGCGGTATCTATTTTGAGCAACAGTTTTTTATCCAGGGCTTTTTCTGCCGTCGTATACACTTCCAGGGCACCGGTTAGCTGATCATTGTGCCGAAGCGGCAGCAGGGCAAATACTCGGGTGCCGGATGACGCGAGGATCTTTTTTATGGGTTCCGGACTGGCGGAAAACGACTCGGAGCTCCAGCCATGATAAAGTGGTCTTGGATGGTCTATGAACTGCTCCAGCAGGTTGGCCACGGTCTTGTCATGGCCATTATGGTTTGCATGGAATTCCAATAGTTTACTGTTGGATAAAGCTCCGAAGTCCAGTCGCAGGTTGCCATTCAGGCGAATAAAAGGAATGAACCCGAAGTCCAGCTCTTTACAGCCTGCGATCGTTCGCAGTGCCTGAACGAGCTCAGCCATTCGATCATCCTTGGATGCCCGGTTGGAATTGAGGATAGTATTTTTAATGGTCTGGATGGCATATTGCGCCGTATACTCGGTAGCATGGACGATGCTAAAACCGGTAAATTCGAATTGCTCGATGGGGAGCACACCTTGAAGGTATTCGATCAAAGTGCCGTTATGCATGTGCTCCTCCACAACAGTCAGGTCCAGTTCTGGCATGGGGATCTTGCAGGAGATCTCCACAAACCGGGTATCCACATGGATCCGGTAATACCGGGATAGCATGCTTTCCCGGTCGATGATCGAATGGAACATTCCGTTTTCCAGCAGAGGATTGAAATCATAACAGCGTTCCAGGATAAAAGCATATACGAATGTGAGCTGCCGGTTGGCCCTTTCCCGAATCACCTCCTCGCGGGTCTTCCCGATTTGCTGCATTTCTTCGAAGAACAATCCATATAATTGATCGGTGCCGTAGAAAAACGGACCGGGACGGGGAGGTGCCAGGCCCCACATGAGCTCGGTCTCTTCTGTGGTGATGCCGGTCAGGTAGGCATACATCAATTCAAACACCGCTGCATACCGGCTCAACTTTTCCGGCTTCAGGGGTTTTAGGAGCGCTGGAGTTGCCTCGATCTTATCAATCAGGTTCTGGTATAGCTGCGCTTTGGCAGTTTTGTCAGATCCGGCTTTTTCTTTTAGGTATAGAAAAAAAGGGCGAAGGGAAATGACGGATCCTACCGGGGGAACGACCAGTGGAAAATCTACCAGTTTGGTGGGAACAAACTTCATAGTCAGAGATCGGATTGGGCCTCGGGAAATGCCGGATTTACATCGGCTGGTTTTTAAATTTCATGGCTACAAAAAAGGCCAGTACGGACAGGATCAGCCCGAACATGAAAATGTTGTATGCAAATGTCAGCATGCGGTATTTCCGGCCAAGAACAATTCCCTGGCCGTACAGGTCCCGAAGCAGGGTCAGGTGCAGGAAATAGCGATCTTCCATGATCCGGAACATCCCGTTGGAATAGTCCTCAAAGTTCATACGGTAAAAATTACCGAAAAACAGGAGGTCCACTTTCTTGTTGTCTAGTTCTTCCTGGGTAAACTCCCCCTTGGGTATTTGCGGGCGGGTGGCCAGTACTGCAAAGATCATGGTCAGGAGACTTACGGATAACAGGATCAGCAGCGGTACGGTCAGGTAGGAATTAACGCCAATATCCCGAAGCAGAAAAAATGTGGCTGGGATCAGGAAGGAGTTGACCGAGATCATAATATTGGCCTTGGAGTCCGCCTGGTCACTGAGACGCTGGCTGTTGGTGGTAGTTACCCGGAACATCGTCTCGATCGTGCGGTCCGGGCGCTCACTTTTTTTGCCCTTGTCTTTTCCCTCTTCTTCCATTTTCTTGACAGAGCTAGCCAGTTTTTTCAGTTCGGCCTTCCCGGGGTCAGCGCCAGCCTGCTGCCTGGTCAGTTTTTTGTTTAGTAACTCAATATTGAGTTGTTTTCTTTTGCTCTGATGTTCCCTGAAATACTCCGTGTGAAATTGATGGCTGGCCAACCATTGAACCTGTTGTTTGGTCCATTCGGTTTTATCTACTTGTGTCTGGTGCAGGCGTTGGGTTTCTTTCCGGAGCAGTTTTGCCTTTTCCGTATATTTATCGGATACGAGATAGTAGAGTTGGGCATCACAAACAATCTGCTCCAGCAGGGTGGTTGGATTTTGCGGTGGTTTGGTTGCCAGCAGGCAGTCGGTTACCGCTTTGATATCTACTTCTTCCGCTTCTTCCTCCTGCAGAAAGCTACGAGCCAGTTCGGCACCGGCCTGTTGATGTTCCAGGGTATCAGTATAATAACCCAGGTCGCAAAACCAGGCAGCAACCATTACCATGCAGTGATCCCTGGAGCTCAGTTGGTAATGTGCCGAAAGCTGTTGGGCCGTTTTGACAATCTTCTCTATATGCGGCAGGGTATGGAAGACCAACTTGGGTTTGGGGTGTTGTTCAATATACTTTCGGGCAAATCGTTCGGCCCGGTTTATTGCTGAAGGGTAGTCCATCTGGAATAAGTAAGTATGGTGATTTTTAGTTTGAACGTTCATTTACTCCGTTACCGGTGAAAACCGGTATATACGGCCTGCTGCTCCCTTCCCTTCCGTACTGATGTACATACGGCCTGCCCGGTCAAAACACAAGCCCTCCGGTTGGGGGAAGCGGTTGGTATTCAATTGCTTCAAAATGGCCAGGCTGCCATCCGGGCGTACCACTGCCAGTGCTTTACCAACAGAGGCAATGACGTACAGGTTGCTGTCAATCGGACTAAAGGCGAGACCGGATGGACTAAAGGCAGATGCTGCCTGATCAGCGTCCAAAAATTCCAACACCCGTGCCATAAAACCGCTGTTTTGTCCTTTCCATCGGGCCACCTCCTCCCGGTCGATCAGGAATGCGGGCTTTTTCCGGAGTTTTTCCTGTTTCAGATCGAAGGCATAAATAGCCTTTTTGTGTGTAAAGGCATCACCTTTTCCCGCCCTGCCTTTGCAAGCCAGCAATAATGCATGGGAGGCAGCATCATAAGCCAGCCCCTCTACATCGTAGTCACTATTGAGCTTGGTATTCAGTTCAGAGGTTTTTCCGGAGTCCGGAACACAGTACAGGGTACCATTGCTTCGAACAACGTATATGTCTGTACCGACGACTTCCACACCTTCGTAATCGTTGTTTTTTCCAAAACGGCGTTCTTCCTCCACTGCCCCCGTTTCTGTATTCAGGAAAAAAAGTTTTCCCTCTTCATCGTTTATGGCGATCAGGTGGACACTGTCCGCTGCCAGTCCAAGTCCGGAAATCTCCCGGAGTCCGGACGGGAGTTTGAACATTGTGTCGGGGTGGTCCAGCTGGTACGGTAGGGTAAACCCGGTTTCCGGGATTGCCTTTTCCGGAATATCGGAGCATCCGGCCGTAGCAATTGCCAGGGCCAGCAGGACAGGGTAGTTGTTAGATCTGCACATTGTTTTCGCGCACTTTGCCGAAACAGACAAGTGTCCGGCCATTTCGCTGCATCGTCTAATGGAGTAGTTGTACTTGAAAGGTCGAATATACTGGTTTTTGTGTTTTCAGGTTGACCACATGAAACGAACCTGCTATTACCGGCTTTCCTGCTCACAGGTTTCAATCCCGGAACTTCCCGTGGCGACCACGTATCGGGCAGCCGGCTTCCAACAAAACATACACGGCTGATTCTCAGTTTTTTATTAAAAATATTGAAATTTGCTGATAACCTTTTTTTAAATTTCGTATTAATATCGAACCCAAAAATAAAAGAACGTATCATGTGCGGGAGTAAATCTTTTTTGTACTTTTCCGGCTCAAGTCTTCCGGTACGCTTACCCTGATTTCTCCGGCAATGTTTTTAATCGATTGCATTACCCACTTGTCGAAGTACTAATTATTGTAAATCAGCACTTTTCACATTAAAAATAATGTAAAATGAAAACTAAATTGTTCTTTACGCTGTTTGTATTCGGCGCTTTTAGCTTTGCTTTGTTTGCTCAGGATGGTACCTCATCCTCCGGGATCAAGTATGAAACACTGAAGCCTGGCCAGGGGACTACGTTGTCTGATGGAAAGGAGTATTATCTGCATATCGATGTTTCGGGTCCGGACGGTTCCGATATCTTTACTACGCGCGAAATGAATGTTCCGTTCCATGGGACGGTCGGCAAAGAAATGGATAAGGAGTCCGTTGCTTTGGACGAGGTCATGAAGAAGATGCAACAGGGAGGGAAGTACCGCGTGCAGGTTCCGAAAGATCTGTTGAGTGACAAGAGCCAGGCAGATGCGCTGAACGGTGATCACATTGTTTATGAAATGGAGATCCTGAGCGTTTCCGATGCCCGTCCGAACGGTGCCGATGCGGTTAAAGAAGTGATCAGCACGCAAGGCATTGATGCTGCGCGGGCCAAGTTTAAGGCTCTGAAGTCGGATGCCACTTATGTCTTTGCAGAGTGGGATATGAATGCTGCCGGCTACGATATGCTTAAGGCTGGGAAAACGGATGCCGCTGTTGAGTTATTCAAAATGAACACGGAGTTAAACACTTCTTCCTGGAATGCCTACGACAGCCTGGGAGACGGCTATCTGGCGAAAGGCGACAAGGCCAATGCCAAGGCCGCGTTCGAACAAGCGCTGAAGCTGAATTCTTCCTACGCGCCATCTCAGGATAAACTGAACAAGCTCTAAAGTAAGACAGCAGCTTAGGTAAAGTATTGGAGCGGGAATACGCGTAACAGCGTATTCCCGCTTCCTGTTTCAGCCCGGCGCTTACAGGTTGAAATTTTGAATGACCGATAACTGCAGCTGCCCCTTGTTGTTATCCGGAATGCCCCGTTGCATGAAGCCTGCCTGGATTGCGAGGTCTTTACCGATCTTGTATCCCAAGGCTGCATAGGCACGGTTGCGGTCGAAAATCCGGCCGGTAGCCTTTACTCCGCCGTTCAGGAAGATCTCGTCATAAAGCGCCAGGTATACCGCTCCTTTTTCCATCGAGCTCTTATTGATCGGGATATTGACGAACAAGGCATACCGGAACCGGGTACGAAAATCCCGGTCTTCTATGAACCGTTGCTCAAACCGGTAACGGTGCAGGATCCTGAACCGGCCTACACTCTGGCGAAGGACGGCTTCCTGGTAAATCCGGCTTTCGGAAAAAGTGTTGTTTGGTTCTCCCTCGCTTTGCGAAATTATATGACCATAGCCCAGGGAAAAGGTGGATTTACTGGCCTTCAGGTGGTACTGGACAGAAGTCCGGAGCAACAATTGCTGCATATCGCCAATAAGGTTATGGTTGCGGTATTGCACCTCCCCGTGTGCACCCACCTGACTGTTTTGAAAGCGGAAATTGCCAAAATACATATACCAGCCGCCCAGGTCATTGGTTTGACCTTGCAGGCCGGCATTTCCGGCTGAAAGGGTGAACAATAAAAGCAGAAAACGCAGGATCATGTGCTTGGACATCATTGAAACAGACTTGGTGACGGGAATGCCCCGCCAGGTAATTGCAGTGTAATGGTGTAAACAGGCGGGCAAAAATGAAAGGCAGCCTTCACCCGCTACGGTAACTCATATATCAGGAATTGGCCGGCGTGGACTCCACCCAGTACATTTCCAGGGCGCCTTTGCCTTTGACGTTTATTTTGCCGCGTGGTGTGCAAATGAAGTCATTTTTTACCAGTTCATAGGTGTTGGCCGAGATATTGACCTTGCCCGGGGTGCCGCTGCTTTCCATACGGGCGGCTGTATTGACCGTGTCCCCCCAGATATCATAGGCAAACTTGTGCGTACCGACCACACCGGCTACCACCGGTCCGGAGTGCAGGCCGATCCGGACATCCCAGGCCTCGAGGCCGGCCTTGATCTGCCGGGACTTCCAGTCCTGAATAAACGATCGTATTTCCATCGCAGCCCGGACAGCATTCAGGGCGTGGGTTGGGGAAGGTGCCGGGAGCCCGCTGACGGCCAGGTATGCATCGCCGATGGTTTTGATCTTTTCCAGTCCGTTTTGTTGCATGATCCTGTCAAAAGCGCTGAAGCAATAGTCCAGGTCATGCACCAGTTGTTCGGGCGGAATATCGGCAGTGGATTCGGTAAAGTCCTTAAAGTCGGTGAGTAAGACTGTAACCTGTTCATAGGTGCGGGGTTGTGCGTGTCCGGTTTCTTTTAGTTCCCGGGCGGTGGCAGCCGGCAGGATATTGAGCAGCAGTGTTTCTGCTTTCTCCCGTTCCTCTTCCACGGTTTTCAGCATGGTGTTCAATTCCTGGTTTGCCTGTTGGAGCTGCCCGGTGCGTTCTTCAACTTTCTGCTCCAGTACCTGGTTTTGCTCCATTACAAAACGTTCATTCTCCAGTGTTTTTTGCAGCAATTTATGCTGGGCCTGCTTCCGGGCCTGTTCTATTTCATCTTTTTCCCATTCAAAGCGCTTGGTCAGTAAGTACGACAGCAACAAGGCCTCCAGTACAATTGCTATAGATACATGACTTAACTCGAATATATATTGTGGCCGACCGGTAAAGTTGTAGGTGGCTTCGAGAATATTGAAAACAAAGAAGATAATATAAGCAGATGCAAAATAATAGCCGATCCTGTTGCCATTCATGCCTACCCGTATGCCAAGAAAGCCCATGGTAAAGAGCACGATAGTAGCCCCCAATGTATTGATCTGCAAAACGGTTAACAAAGGCAGGAAAAAATGGAGGATAAAGTAGGCAGCATACAGCCCTAAAAGGGCCTGGACATACCGGTATAGTCGTGGCAAAAAGCGTTTTACTTCCAGGAACGTAATACAGTAGGAAAGTGCAACTACCATGTTGAATATCGGAAGATTGCTATACCAGATAATCATGTTCACCTGGGGGAACAAATACAAAATGTATCCGTCCATTACCGCAGCTGAAATAGCGAGGTAGACGAAAACCAGTCCTCCATAGTGCAGGTATATGAACTTGCGCAAGGAAAAAAACAGGAAAATATTATTCAGCACCACGAAAAGCATAAAGCCGGTATAGAAACCGTAGATCAGCTTTTGTTTTTGTGCCTTTATTTCATATGCCTGTTTTTTCCATAAATACACCGGGAATGGATTTATATAGGAAAGTACCCGGACATAGAAAGTATGCTTGCCGGAAGGTAACGGGAACAGCTGAAAATGGTGTTTGATTAACTTCTGGTCCAGCGGTACCTGATAGCCGGCATTATAGAGTTGCCAGTTTCCGGAGTCATCCTGATAATAAAGGTCTGTGACAGGTAAATAGGCGTTCGCTACTTCCAGCCACAGATCATCCGATGTTTTATTTTCAAGGGTGAACCTGAACCAATGGTACTTTTCTGTAAATCCGAAATTAAGGATCGGTTGTTTGGATGGTGTATATTTTTCAGTAAATGAATCGCTGCTTACCTGCTCGATGGAAAAAAGCCCTTCCGGATCTTCCAGGATCCGAACCTGTTCTCCGATATCCAGCCGATTGCCGGCACCGGTCCAAACCACCGGCTGTGCCTGCAGAAAACAGGCACCGGTCAGGATGGATAAGAGGATCAGGGTTCTCAACATACTATATAGGGGGTTAATCTTGCGACATGGAATCGGTATAGAACTGCGAGGGCACATCCAATATCCAGCCGAATGAGATCCACCAGATCCAGCAATACACGCCAAATGGAATATACCCCAGGTAGCCCAGCAATGGCATTTCAAATAGATGATGTACATCCACATATGGGATATCGTAAACCCAGTATGCAGGGGCCTCGGTAAACACTACGTGGCCTGCGCTATCGTGTATGGCGCTGAAATAATTCCAGCCTTCCATCAATACTCCCTGTATCAGATAGGTCAGGCTGAAGGTAACCAGTGGGGCCCAGTTCCCATCGCGAAGGGGTGTGAAAGGCGTCCATACATCAATACGGGCCAGTACAACCCCGATAATCACCATTGGTGATACCCACAGGGTAAAAAAGAACCCGTCCGGGAACAGCCCGGAAGCGAACATACCGCCAAGCCCTGCGATCAAAAGTGTGATCTGCAGCCAGCCCGGAAACCGGACCTTGGGGCCTGCTGCATACCGGTTGCGAAAGTTCGGAAACGTTTTTAACAGGCTGAACCATTCAAACGCCATAGGCATCAGACCGGATGAGCCAATAATAGCGTATAGCAGAAACTCCGTATTCGGAATGATCCACCCTTTAGGGTAATACCAGTTCTCATCCACAAAGAAGTTCAGGTATTCAAAGATCATCCAGCCAGACACGGAGGCCATCCCCATGCCTACCATTTCCCTGGGAGCATGGCTGATGATGGACTTTCCGCCATTCCGTACATAAACCCAACCATCAACAATCAGCGTCATACCCCAGAATAAAGGAAGGTCCGACCAATGCAGCAGCCATCGGGGTTCGGAAAATTTTCCCCAGAGGAGGACGATACTGCCTCCCCACATGATCAGCCCTGCCCAGAACCAAATCGGCAAGGCAACTTTATCCGGTTTTCGGGCCGGAATCCTGGGTTGCTTTTTAAATCCAAAAATGCGTGGAAACAGGTAAAAAACCACCACGACTATAAACAGGATCGCGATCAGGATAAAAATCGTCTGATTAAAGTGCGTTTTGGCAGGTGGCTGCGGCTCCAGGGGCGGGTAAGCAAAAAAGTGTTCCGGGAACGGACCTCCATAGTGTACCCAGGAGCCGGCATAGGGTAAAAACATGATCGCGGCGATCGAAGCCAGCAGATAAAATACTTTTTTAAGATTTGTCATGTTTTGCGCTTATTGTTCTTGCCTGATCAGTTCTTTGAGGGCTTTCAGGAAAATTTCCAGCAACAATTCCAGTTTCAGGACATCCCGGTAGCCATTAAACCAGATAACAATAGGAAGCCAGATGCTCCGGAGCTTTTCATCGGTAAGGCTCCAGGCCTGGAAAGTGGTATTATCCCGTAACTGTTTTCGGTAATAGCGGAGCCACTCCTGTTCATTGGAAAAGTTGGCGCCGTCAAAATCCTTCAACCCGACAGCCGCGCAAAAAGCGGAGCACCGGTGCCGGATGTAGTCGTCCTGGTTATAATAGTTGGTTAGGATTTCCGTAAACCTTGGTCCTTGTTCGGCCGATACCTCGTAATGCCGGGCGATGACGAAGGTGTCGATATCGCCCAGCATATCCGATCCACAGGCGTCGGAATCGATATACTTCTGTTCCTGTTCCGGGGTAAGCGGTTGTTTGTTGTTGTTGAGATAATCGAACAGAAAATCACCGGAGGAGCTGGCGATATCCCCCAGCCAGGTGACGATATCCACGTTGGAATCTACATGCGGAAAGAGCTTGTGCAGAAACATCAGGAAATTAGGCAGGGGGCTCACGACCTGTTTGTGGTTATACGCATCGAGCCCGGCGAGAATATGGGCTATATCACAGTAGCACCCCTGTGGCAGCAACACCTCCTGGTGGTCCTTTTTATAGATCTCCGGCACCTGCCCAACCCGGGTGTCTCCATATACGCGGTCGTCGGCACGGTAGGTAACCAGGCGGTGTTTGGGCTTGTACTTGTAGTCCCGGTACCGGGGTAGCGGGCGGGAATGCGTCACTTCCCGGCCTTCTTCCATAGCGGTGACCGCATCGTCGACAATGGTGACCTGGTAGCGGCCTTCAATCTTTGCCGCACCGCGGATCAGTTCTTTATTCCAGCCCCATTTATCGTAAAATATCTTCCGGAGGCGGGTGATCATGCGTTTGGTCCGGTGCTGTTCACCCGGATAGTAATCCTCCTCCTCCCGGAGCAGATCGATAAACTGTTGCAGGGAAAGGGCGTCATTGGGGTTGTGCCCAGGTTCGGGGTGTGGGGAGATGATTGGCTGAACCAATGTTTGCATAGCGTCGACATTTTTTCAGGCCTTTGTTCATTTGGTTTTGGGAAATGGCCTTTTGTGTGAAGATATAAAGTACAGAGCAATAAAATACGCCATGACCGGATATGGTCGGTATATTGTTAGCCGAAATGTAGAGCAAGTTTTCGGCGTCTCCAAGTGTAGGGGGCAAAAACAGGTTGTTTGCCCGCTTCTGTCCGGAGAAAACGGATGTTTGCAGGGAAAGGTAGCGTGCTGATAGTATTATCGAAAACTTCCGTTGTTTTTTCATTTGAAATAATACAACTCCTTTAATCAAATGGAATGGGGTCCGGCTCCCCTCTGATCTGCCGGACACTTCCTTTTCCATTATCGTGTTTCCCGGCCAAACTATGGGCACACCGTGCCAGTAGGTTTGGTACTTTATTAATCCTGCTTTTTGTAGCAAAAAAGTATATAACTCATGATTCGAAGTCTACTCACCTGTCTGACACTTTTGAGGAGTGTCCTTGTTTTGCATGCACAGTACATTGAAACGTTCTCCACCGCCAATAAAGGCTATCTGGCTAACTTTGTCAACGACTTTTCCGGCGTCGACTGGACGATGAGCTCCTGGGCTAATCAGCCACCTGCTGCATTCGGCAGGGATGCTGATGACTACTTTCGTACTTCCGGGGGAGTACTGTCTGGTATTGATTTCGATGAGGAGGTCTGTTGGATAAGTCCGGAGCTCAATACTGCCGGAGTTGGCGATACCTTTTATTTTTCGGTTAACCTTACCTAGCTTGGCTTTGACTCCGGTTCCCCGGGTGATTATATCGACGTGGAATACAGTATTAACGGCGGTGGCTATACCCAGATTCCCAATAAAGTAGGCGGCGGTTTACATACTATTGAGTATGCCTCTGGATCAGGAATGGACGGCAGCACCACTGTAATAAAGAACAGCCTTACCGGGCAATTCGTTACAGGTACGGGTCTGTATTGATATGAATTCCAGTTCGGAAATTGTTACGATCGATAATTTTGGCACACAATCGATCGGTGTCACGCTCGGTTGCTCGAAACCGGTATTAGGTACCTCGGTAACCAACGCCACCTGTGGCAATGGCACCATCGACCTGAGTGTCAGCGGCGGCACGCCTGGTTATACCTACGCCTGGTCGAACGGGCCGACTACGCAGGATATCAGTGGGCTCACAGCAGGCACCTACACCGTCACGGTGACTGACAATAACGGTTGTACCAAAACGACAACCGCTACAGTCGGCACGGCCAATCCTACACCGGAATGTACCATCAGCGACGCGATGGGTGTCGTTTGTCCGAATTCTTCCGGGAATAAATACAGCGCCACAGCGGGCATGGATACTTACCTGTGGAGTGTGGACGGAACTGCAATTACCTGCCCGGTCGGCATTCCGGATTTCTGCAGTTGTACCGACCCGTCGGGGTATACGCCGGTGACGATTAAGGTTACGGCGCCTCCTTTCCAGAACTGGACGGTGGTAGCGGTAATTGGCTTGTACGGCCCCGTTAATCCCTACCCGCCGGTAGCGGTAGGCACCACCCTGAACTACATCGGTGGCAATATGTATACCCTGGATGCTGCTCGGGATAATACCAAGGGATACTTTGTACGGGTAAGCAATGGCTTTACCGAAAAAGATATCCAGGTGGCAATCCGTCCTGGTAACAAGGTTTTCAACGCGGTTGCAGACTTTTCAAATTTCAAATTTGGAAAGCCCAACTTGAAAAGTATTCAGGCCTTCTAATACGCTTCACAGAAAGCATTTTACTTTTTCCGGTCAACGTCCTTTAAACAGACTTAAAACACCATCCATTTGCCTGGATCAGCGCATCGGCGATCAGGCGGCGTTTGGCCTTCACATTCACTGCCGGGTACTTGGTAAAGCGTTTTACCCCCATCAGGAAGGTACGCAGCAGGTCGCCTTCCGCAAAGGATGCCAGGGCATCGGTGGCATTTTTACTCACACGGGCCGTAGCATCATGGAGGAAAACCTGCAGCATGGCGTCGTACACCTCCTGCGGTAAAGGCCTGTCCGTGCGATCGGCCAGTTTTTGAATCCGCAACAGCATAGACTCAGCAGCATACAGGTCGATCAGCATATCGGCGCAGTTGGCCAGGATCTCCTGTTCGTCTTTCAGGTTCAGCTTGCCGTCCATCTGCATTTTGGCGCCGGCGCCGGCTGTCATGAGAATGATCTTCTTGAAATCAGCGATGGCCTTTTTCTCTTCGGCATAATCGCCTTCCATGCGCTCCATGGACGGCATGGACGTGAGTTCCTTCTGGACATCCCAGGCCGGGCCGACAATGTCGAGCTGGCCTTTCATGGCGCGTTTGAACAACTGATCCACCATCAGCAGGCGGTTGATCTCGTTGGTGCCTTCATAGATCCGGTTGATCCGGCTATCGCGGTAAGCCCGGGCGGCCGGATATTCTTCACTGAATCCGATCCCGCCGTGCACCTGTACATTTTCGTCGACGCAGTAGTCCGTGACCTCGGAGCCGAACACTTTCAGGATCGAACACTCAATGGCGTATTCAGCAGCAGCTTCCAGCGTGGCCTGCCCGAAGGTTTTGCCTGCAGCGATGCCCTCCGCTTTTTTATCCTGCATCAGTTGTGAGGTCCGGTATACGGCACTTTCACCGGCAAAGGTCCGGATCGCCATTTCGGCCAGTTTGTACTGGATCGCGCCGAAGTTGGCGATAGGCTGGTTGAACTGCTGGCGCTCATTGGCGTATTGTGTAGCCATAGTGACCACCCGTTTGGCGCCGCCGATACACATGACACCCAGTTTGTAGCGCCCGATATTCAGGGAGTTGAAGGCGATCAGGTGTCCTTTGCCGATCTCGCCCAATACATTCTCTACCGGGACTTTTACATTTTCAAAAAACACCTGGCGGGTAGAAGAACCTTTGATCCCCATTTTATCCTCTTCCGCGCCCAGGGTAAGTCCGTCAGAATTGCGTTCTACAATGAAGCCGGTAAACTGCTCGCCTCCGATCTTCGCAAATACGATAAAGAGGTCTGCGAATCCGGCGTTGGAGATCCACATTTTCTGGCCATTGAGGATATAATGTTTGCCATCCGGGCTCAG
>SBHD01000205.1 GCA_006226345.1 Bacteroidota bacterium
GGTGCGGGCATGGATGAGACCAACTTTGCGGTATTTGCCGACAAGCAGGCGCTGACAACTTCGGTGCAGGTGCCGGATGAAGTGGACGAAACCTCCTTCCAGGTGCGTTTCCGGGCACAGGCTGCCGGTCAGTTGAGCAAGATGCTGCATGTTTCCAGCCGGATCACGAAAGCCGAAGCCTATCTGGCAGGTGATGATCTGACGAAAAACGACGTTGCGTTCCGTTTCAACGGAGGCGGTATCCAGACGATCACAGGAGTCGGGTTCGAATTGTACCAGAATACGCCGAACCCATGGATTAATAAAACACAGGTAGGGTTCCACCTTCCGGAAGCCGCCAGTGCCACACTGTCTGTATATGACGAACTCGGCCGCATGCTTTACAGTGAGTCGGCTGATTATGAAAAGGGTTACAACGCCATCTTCATTGAACACGCTTTATTAGATGAACCGGGCGTCCTGTACTACACGCTGGAAACACCGTTTGGTCAGGCTACCCGAAAGATGGTACAAGCACAATAATCTCTTGAAAAAGGACACGGTGGCCCGCTTACGGGCGGGCCGCCAGATCCTTAACCCTTTCAACAGAGTTTCGCATGTAAAGACACATATCGCCTGAAAGATTTTTTTAGTAAAATCAGTCTTTGAGGTGGCCCTTCCCTAATGAGGGAGGGGCTTTTTTTATGTAGAGATCTAATTGGCGTACACTGGTTTTTCTGCGAATTCGTCAGCACATAGGTGTTGAGGCCCGCAGTGCATTTTGAGTGGGGTTGCCGGAACCCCGGGATTTTATACTACCCGGTTTGAGGTACTAAATACCCTGATAATTAGTCGGACGCATGACATTATGTCTTAATTTATACCATAAACAGGGTATGTAAGTAGGGGTCTAAGTGTCAGATGCGGGCATTTTTTCGCCTCAATCTGTTAATCAAGGTAAACCCTGATAAATTTCCGCTTTGGCTTTCCGTATTTTTGGCAATCCCTCCAAGTGCTTGATTTTACTAGAAATCATTTTTTAATCCAATCCCGAAAAGTCAACGTAATCAGGCATTTTGTTCTAAACCGACTTAATTTTTTAATCGGATGAAGACCTTCCCGCCCTATGTGCGTCTTCACAAAGGCGCACTTCGGCTGCTCTTGGTTTCCGGCAGTTGTTTTCTATTGTTGTTGCTGATCAACGTGCGCCTGCATGGTCAGACTTGCAATGATTTGTCTGTTATTTCCCTAGATGAAGATTGTTCCGTTGAAGTCACACCGGACATGGTACTGGAAGGCGTACCTGTCGATACCTCCTATATAGTTACATTGACTACGCTTGCCGGTGTTTCGATCGGTAGTGTAGTGACCAGTGCACAACTGGGTGATACCCTTAAAGCGACAGTTACAGATACCCTAACCGGAAACTCTTGTTGGGGTTGGCTGGTAGTGCAGGACAATTGGGCACCCAGTTTGAACTGTACAGATATTACACTTCCCTGTGCTATTACCCGCTATACACCTGATTACCTTTCCGATGTGCTGAATATTCCAACCGCTTATCCGGAGGTAATAGAAAACTGTTCCGCATATACGCTTAATTATATCGATGTCTATACTGATCTGGGTTGTGCGGACCCACTAGGGCACGGTGCCGCACTTCAACGAACCTGGACCGTAACGGATGGCAGCGGAAATACGGCTACCTGTCTGCAAAACCTGTATTTTGAACGGATCGGACTGGAGGATGTCCTTTTTCCTGGTGATTCGGTTGTAGACTGCTCCAATCCACTGACCCTGCCTGATTTTACGGGAGAGCCCTACATTACGGCGTTCGGGCATAACTTTCCACTCTATTCTTCCAATACTGCCTGCGATCTGGCCATTACCTATACAGACCAGGTAATTCCGGTTTGTGCATCTTCCTACAATATTTTACGTAAGTGGACTGTACTGGACGATTGTCTTCCGGGAAGTTCCAACCCACCGCTGAACCCGATTGAATACAACCAGATTATCCGTGTGGAAGACAAAACCGGGCCTGCGCTGCAGTGCCCGGGGGATACAGTGGTGATCACCAATCTGTTTACCTGCCATGCCACGGTTGATCTGCCGGATGTGTTTTTGGCAGATGATTGTTCCGCAGTCCAACAGGTTGAGGCCTTATGGGCTACATTCGGGAAGTACGGGAGCCTGACGGCGGCCCTGACCGGCTTTCCGGGCAATAATCCTTGGGATCCGGATACGCTGGCTGTATTTGGCGTAGTGCCAAACCTGCCCGCCGGAATCGTACAAGTCCAGTATGTAGCGACGGATGCCTGCGGAAATACCAGTACCTGTTCTTTTTCGATCACGATCTCGGACGGTGTTAGTCCCTGGGCTGCCTGTGATGAATACACCCAGGTAGCGGTCGGGCCGACTGGTGTAGCTATGGTGCATGCCAGCACGTTTGACGATGGTTCGCTCGATAATTGTTCTCCGGTCTTTTTTAAGGCACGGCGGGTTGAGGATGCGCCCTGCCAGTCCAATTCGGCTTTCCATGACGATGTGGCGTTTTGTTGTGATGATATCGGGGATACCGTGGAGGTGGTTTTACGGGTATATGATATTCCGGTTCCATCCGGTTCGATAAGCCTGACGGACTGGGAAGAACATGCCAGTGATTGCCAGGTTAAGGTATTTGTGGAGGATAAGATCAAGCCGGTTTGTTTGCCGCCGCCGCATGTAACCGTCGCCTGTGAGAATTTTGACCCTGCGCTTCAATCCTATGGCATACCGCAATATGCCGACAACTGCTGCCTGGATACGGCGTATGAATTCACGCCGAATTATGCCCTGTTTGATACGATGTGCAACCGGGGCACGATCACCCGGATATTTCGCGCTTTTGATTGTTATGGCCTGAGCAGCCAGTGTACCCAACGCGTGATCGTTAACTACAGACAGGAATTTGCCATCAAATTCCCGGACGACCTGTTTGTATTTGACTGTGATACCACCGGCGTTTACGGTCCAACTCCAGAAGTGTTTGGCGCAGACTGTGAAACGATCGCCATATCGTATCAGGACAATGTCAGCACCGGTGGCGTATTATCCTGTTACTGGATTGAACGGCGGTGGATGGTGGTGGACTGGTGTTCGTACAACCCCAACCTGCCATTGGTGGAGGTCCCAAACCCCAATCCGGTTGGCGATCCGTTGGACCCTCAGAATATCCCGGGACCGGTGGTTGCCCCGGTCGGGCATATTCCACCTCCCACAAAAATGCGCATTACGCCGAGTGATCCGGAACCGACCGACTATAGTGTGTTCTGGGATGCAACGGCTAATGGATATCTCTACCGGCAGATCATTAGTGTGCGCGATAATCAGCCTCCCAAGATCAGGGGGTGTCCGGCAACCAAACCGGTAGAGTTTTGTGATCATACGGAGAATGACCCGGAGTTCTGGAACGCACCCTATTGGGCACATCCGCATATCCCTGGAAGTACAGATATGTGCGAAAGTATCACAGAGCTGGCCGTAACGGCGAGTGATGGATGTTCCAAGGGAAATGTCAATATCCGTTATATGCTGTTCCTGGACCTGGATAACGACGGGAAAGAAGAAACTGTTATCAACAGCATTAATCCGCCGCCGGCCGGAATGGTATATTTTGGTAACGCGCTTAATCCGAATTTTACCGGTGGTGAACTTCGGGCATTCGATCAGCGGCCGGTTCCGCCGGAAGAAAAATACCGGTTTTCCATTGTTCGTGCCGGTTTTGTGAATGTAACCGGCTATGTACGCTGGAATACAGCGAAAAACCCGGATCAATATGTCATTCCGCAGTTGCCGCATGGCGATCACCGGATCATGTGGATTATCGATGACGGATGCGGGAATGAAACGATTTGCGAATATCCGATCCGGGTGCGGGATTGCCACGTGCCGGACCTGATCTGCCTGAACGGCCTCAGTGTGGATATTCCACAGGATGGCGCCATCACGCTCTATTTCACAGATTTTCTGTGGTATGTAAATGATAATTGTACGCCGGCAGACCACGTGCGGATCGGTATTCGCAAATCAGGCGCAGGTCTTGGTTTTCCCTTTAATCCGGACGGCACCCCCCAGACTGCAGTAACGTTCGACTGCAATGAATTGGGGCCCCAGTTCGTAGAGATCTGGGCAATGGATATGTCCGGCAATTTCATTGTTTGTGAAACCTATGTGTTGGTGCAGGATAATTTTGGTATTTGCCCAAGCACCTTGGGTACAGTAGCCGGATTGGTTCAAACGGAAAATGATGACGGTGTAGAGGAAGTGACGGTTGCGCTGGACGGTGTGCATCCGGCTTTACCGTCCATCGGCATATTCGGCCTGTCGGATCCATTGGGCACCTTCCGGTTCTCCAATGCGCTGCCTTTTGGTTTTAACCTTACGCTGACGCCTTCAAAGGATAACGATCCGCTAAATGGCGTATCGACCTTTGACCTGGTGTTGATCAATCAGCATATCCTGGGAATAAGCCTGCTGAACAGTCCGTATAAACGGATCGCGGCGGACGTGAACAAAAGTGGTAGTATTTCGACTTTTGATGTATTAGAGCTGCGCAAACTTATCCTGGGGGTGTATACCGAATTCCCGAACAACACCTCCTGGCGCTTTATCGACAAGACCTATCAGTTTCCGGATCCGGTCAATCCATTTAGCCAGCCATTCCCGGAATTCCGGAAGATCCCCAACCTGTTTACCAATATGTACCAGGAGGATTTTGTGGCGGTAAAAGTCGGGGATGTAAACGGCAATGCTGTTACAAACAGTGTGCAGGTGCAGACCGACCGCAGTGCAGGTACCATGCTGTTCGATGTTTCCTGCAACGGCGGAACTTCCATGATAGAAGCCGGAAAAGAGGCATCTGTAACCCTTACTGCTGCCGGGCCGCTTTCCGGATTTCAGTTTACGTTGTTATTCCCGGGATTGGAATTTCTGGACCTGGTGCCCGGACCTGAGATGGGACCGGATAATTTTGCCATATTCCGGGAGGATGGTGCGCTGACAGTGAGTTGGGATGGAAACGGCAAACCCGGATTTACCTTGCGCTTCAGAGCTAAAGAGCCGGTGTCAATCAGTCAGGCATTGCAGATCTCCAGTCTAAAAACACGGGCCGAGGCTTATTCATTCAGTCCGGCTGGAGTAACGGTATTCGACGTTGCACTCCGGTATGAGGATGCCAGTGTAAGGAATATGGGCTTTGAATTGTATGGAAACCATCCGAATCCCTGGACTGACCGTACCAATATCCGGTTTTATATGCCGGAGGCTTCCGAGGTTACGCTTTTGGTGTATGACCCATCCGGTCAGCTGATCCTCCGGGAGACGCGCTGGTTTGAACAGGGATACCAGATGTTCGGGGTGGATAACCTTCCAGAAAGTACGGCCGGGCTGCTTCTGTACCAACTGCAAACCATGTATGGGCGTGCAGCCGGGAAGATGCTGCTTCATCGGAAGTAGACCGGACCGGAAATGTAGTTTCTACACTTTTTTCACGTTGCCGTATAATTCAAGATAAGCCTGCGTTGTTTGTTCCATGCTATATGGCACATCCGGTTGGTTGGGTAGAGGAGCCTGAATAGCCTTTGCCAGCAGCGCGGCCAGCCGGTCATCATTCGGGCTACACGCCCAATGGGCAGGTGCGCAACCGACAGGTGTGCTTACTATCCGGCAACCCTGGGCGGCGGCTTCAACAAATACATATCCAAATGATTCAAATCTGGCAGTATGGAGGAGCACTTTGCTTTGCGCCATGTGCGCTAGTACGTCCGGCCGGTCAAGTTTACCGGCAAACCGAAGGTACGGTTCAAGGCCCAGTGCGTGGGCTTGTTCTTTTAGCCGGTTTTCTTCCGGCCCGTTACCGATCAATACCGCTTGCAGGTCTGGAACCTGGTTGGCTGCTTCCCGGACTATCCTGAGCCAGCGTCCCCAATTTTTTACCGGTACGAGTGAACCAACGCCCAGTACATCAATTGGCCTTCTCTCAGGCACGGTCACGGGCACTTCCGTTGTCGGGATGCCCCAGGGGATGACCTGTCGCGCGATGTAGCCTGTTGTTTCTTTCAGCACAGTATTGTGAAAGTCGGAAAGTGCAATCAGGTTTGGAGTATCTGTCAGTTTAAGGTATTTCAGGTACCGGTTACCCGGCAGCACATCCTGCCCCATGAGCGTGGTC
>SBHD01000034.1 GCA_006226345.1 Bacteroidota bacterium
CCCCTCCATGAAATGCATACCCGTCGCGGGCCAACTTGGCAAGTTTCTTGGTACTTGTACTTGCCCTGCGGTGCATTGAAAAACCGGTGCGCCAAAACGAATTATAAAAAAAACGCATATCTTCCTGAAAATCCTGTTTCCAATGGAACAAACACATATGTATCGGAATAATAGTATGCGCAACTGGATTAGTATAGGTTTGGCTTTCCTGCCCGTTTTGCTCACTGCCCAGGTAAACATAAATGTGAACTTTGTTCAATCCAATATCAGCTGCTTCGGGGAGTGTGATGGTGCAGCAACTGCTGTCGGGATCGGCGGCACCCTGCCCTACACCTATGTGTGGGAAGATGGTTCTACCGGACCATCCCGCGCCAACCTGTGCGCCGGCACCTATTCCGTGACTGCCACAGATGCCAACCAGAACACCGGTACCGGCACCGTCACGATCGTACAACCCAACCAGCTGAGCGTTGAAGTTTCAACGGAGAACCAGATCTGCGGCGTTGCACCAGATGGTATCGCTACGGCAATACCCACCGGCGGTACTGCACCATACACCTACCTGTGGAGCAACGGCATGACCGGGGAAAAGATCACCGGACTGGAAGAAGGAACCTACAGCGTTACGGTAACCGACTTTAACGGCTGTACGGCTGCCGGATCGGCTGAAGTCTTTTTCTGGAACGAGGGGATCTGGCTTATGATCACGAATACGGATATCCTGTGCTACGGCGACAGCAACGGCACCATCCATGTCGGACCGATGTCCGGCACACCGCCCTACACCTACGACTGGGGAGCGGGCTTCCCCAATTCGCAGGATCTGATGGATCTGGCGCCCGGCACTTATACCGTAACGGTCACCGATGTAAACGGCTGTTTCAATACGGCCTCCGCTACCGTGATTGAGCCCCTGCCCCTGACCTCCGGGGCCGACTCACTGCCTGCAGCCTGCGGGCAACCCGGTTCCGCTACTGTTACTCCTTCCGGGGGAACGCCCGGCTATATGGTGATGTGGAGCAATGGCGACACCACCGTCACGACCAATGCTCCGGCCGGGCCGTTGTCCGTCACGGTCACAGATGCCAACGGCTGTACCTTTGACCTCGACCTGAATATTCCGGGAAACAACACCGACCTCGCTATAAATACCACACCACTCAGCGAAGCCGGATGCCTGATCGGCGGCTCTGCTTCGGCGGCGGCCTTCGGTGGCTCCGGCGATTACAATTACCTATGGAGTAACGGCGACTCCACTGCAGTGGTTACTGACCTTGCTATAGGAACCTACACCGTTACGATAACCGATATGCCTACAGGTTGTACCGGCACGTCCACGGTGCAGATTGTGCCAGTAATGCCCGATCTGTCGGTCGAGGGTGAAGTAGTGGCAAATGCCACCTGTCTGACCGGTGGTACCGGTACGGCTGTTGCCTCCGGCGGAACGCCGCCCTATATCTACATCTGGGATGGGGTAGATACCACCGTCACCAGCAGTAACCTGAGTGCAGGCATACATATCGTCACCGCAATTGACTCCACCGGCTGTGTGGCCAGTGATACCATAAATATTCAGGCGCCGGTACCGCCCAATGTAACAGCAGATATAGAAAACCCTGTAACCTGCAATACCGGGGGCAGCGCCATTGCAACGGCAAGCGCCGGCCTGCCGCCATATGTCTTTGCCTGGAGCAACGGCGACTCTACCGCCACTGCATCGAATCTTCAGGCGGGTACCTACATGGTCACAGTTACCGATGCAAATGGCTGTACTGCCAAGACCAGTGTAACCCTGACCACTCCCGAACTTCCAACGGTGCAGATCCTTGCGGTCGTGCAGGCATCCTGTACCATGCCCGGAAGCGCCTCTGCGGAAGCGTCCGGCGGCACACCACCGTATACGTATTTCTGGGATAACGGCGATACCACAGCCACTTCCGCCAACCTGATGGCCGGCACACATACCGTGACCGTAACCGACGCCGGTGGTTGCACAGGTACTGCCACGGCTATCGTTGAACAGCCTGAACCACCCGTTGCAACGGCCCAAATGGACCAGACGGCAAATTGTTCAGGAGGTGGTGGCAGCGCTTCTGCCTCGGCTGTTGACGGCACCCCACCCTATCTGTTCGTGTGGAATACCGGCGATTCCACCACAACGCTGACAGATATTTCCGCCGGCACTTATACCGTCACGGTTACAGACAATGAATCATGTACTGCAACGGCCACTGTAACTGTACAGGAATCTGATCCGCCACTCCTGTCTTCCATGGTCACTGCTGCCGCCACCTGTGCAGCACCAGGGTCAGCCGAAACCACGGCCACCAGCGGCACACCACCCTATACCTACCTCTGGTCCAATAGCGCAACCACAGCAACAATTACCGGCCTGACTCCCGGCACATACTCGGTTACGGTTACCGATATGGCCGGTTGCACGGCAGCCGATGCGGTTCAGGTCAATGACCCGCCTCAGCCCATGGTTGCGATCTCTGACACCACCAATGCCAACTGTGCCGGTCCGGGAAGCGCCACAGCCGCAGCGACCGGTGGTACGCCCCCGTACAATTATTTTTGGGATAACGGTGAAACCACGGCCACGGCTGTCAACCTGGCGCCGGGCACGCACACAGTAACATTAACGGATGGCGGTGGCTGTATCGACTCGGCCAGTGTGCTGATCGAATCCGGAAGCAGTGGCGGCATTCAGCTTGGTGACTTCGTCTGGCTGGATGAAGACCAGGATGGTTTCCAACACCCGCTGGAAGACGGCGTTGCCGATATATCGGTCATGCTGATCGTTGCCGGTCCGGACAGCACCTTTGGCACACCGGATGACCTCGTGATCGATTCAACACAAACAGACTCTACAGGACATTACCTGTTTGAATGTGTTCAGCCGGATACGTACGTGATCATGTTTGGCAACCTTCCGGCCGGCTATGAATTTACTAAAAAAGACAAGGTCAACAACGACTGTAAAGACAGCGATGCCAAGAGTAATGGCAAGACCGATCCGTTTGTGATCGCGCCCAACCAGAGTAATAATTTGTGTGTGGATGCCGGTATTCACCTGATCTGTATCAATGTGATCAGCGCGGGAATTATCTGTTGCGAGCAAACGATCTGTGAAGGCGAAACACCGGAGGCCCTGTATGAAGCAGTTCCGCCGGTCGGTGGTGCCGGAAACCTGGAATATCTGTGGATGCAATTGGTTCAAATGGGCCCGGCGCCGCCAACCTGGATGGCCATCCCCGGAGCAACGAATATCGATTACCAACCAGGTCCGTTGTTTGAAACCTCCTACTTTATGCGTTGTGTACGCCGGGAGGATTGTGCCAATTTCCTGGAAACAAACATCATTAAGATCACGGTCATACCGGCCGGCACCAATGGCTGCCCGCAGTTTATCACCAACTTCAATGTACAGGCCATCAGTATGGCTACCGTTCAGGTAGATTGGCGTACCATGCCGGAACTTACCAAGTACCTGTACCGGGTAGAACGCTCCAAAGATCAGCAAAACTGGACGCTGGTGGAGGAAGTGCCGGGGCACGAAGATGCAAATGCACCGAATGTCTACCGGGTAATGGACCATGCCCCCAGCAACGGCATGAACTATTACCGCATCAAGCGGCTCAGCGCCAACGGCGCCGAACTGATCTCCGATATCCGGAATGTAGAGCTTACGATGGAAGTAGAGGAGTCCATGGCGATCTACCCCAACCCGGTAACCCAGGTTCTGTATATCCGCAACCTGATGACATATGATAATGATGCCAGTATACAGTTGTTCACAACCAGCGGCAAGTTGCTGTATACTTTAAAAATACCGGCAGGTACATTCCAGCATTTTGATGTACCGGTCGCTGATCTGCCCCAGGGACTTTACCTTGCCCGTATCCGTTTTGGCAACGGGAAAACAAATACTGTGAAGGTCTCCAAGTTTTAAACCAGTTGAGCAGATTCAGTATCGGAAAGGGTCGGATTGCACAATCCGGCCCTTTCTGTTTTCGGGCGCAGAACAGGTTTAATACACTTTTCCCAGCAGGAACCGTCGCACCAAGTCCAGCCCGTACACGGCGGTCAGTTGAATGTTTTTCAGCCGGTCGCGCGCAAAGACGTGCCGGGCGGTTATTACCCGGTCCCTGTCTGCTACAGCCATCCAGACCGTACCAACGGGTTTATCCGGCGTTCCACCATCAGGGCCCGCAATACCGGAAACGGCCAGGGCGATATCCACCTCCAGGGTATCCAGCGCACCAAGGGCCATTTCCTGTACTGTCTCGGCACTTACAGCCCCGAACGTAGCCAAAGTATCCGGTTTTACCCCCAGGAGTTTGGTTTTCATTTCATAGGAATAACTCACAATAGTTCCGGGGAAATAGGCCGAAGCCCCCGGAACGGAAGTGATCAGATGGGCAATATAGCCGCCGGTACAGCTCTCGGCTGTACCGAACTGCAGTCCACGCTCCAATAGAAGCCGTCCCAATGCCTGCTCAAGCGAATCCGCTTCCTCGCCATAAACCAGGTCAGCGACCAGAGTGTGAAGCGCGGCTTTTTGTGCATCCAGGTCAGCAGCCAGCCGCGCCTCGGCGGCAGGTCCGCTCTCCCCGTCCCAGGTGCCGGTCAGCCGGAGCCGTACCTGGCCCAGGTTAGGCAGATAGGCAAGTTTGATGTGGTCCGGCAGGTTATCTTCAAAAGCTTCGAGCCTTTTGGCAATAGTGCTTTCCCCGGCACCGGCGGTGAGTAAGGTCCGATGGGCGATCGGTTTTCCGGGAAACCGCTCAACCAGCCGGGGAATGACCTGCCGGTTCATCAGATATTCCATTTCAAATGGTACTCCAGGTAGTGAAACGTACACTTTCCCTGCCAATTCAAACCACATGCCCTGGGCAGAACCCACTTTGTTGGGCAGGATAACCGCCTTGTCCGGCAAGGTTGCCTGTGCTACCATCGAATCCGGCATAGGCCTGCCAACCTTTTCAAAATAGGCAGCAATATTGTCGTACGTTTCCTGATGGAACGACATGCCGGAATCAAAATAATCTGCCAGCGTCTTTTTGGTAACATCGTCCTTGGTAGGTCCCAGCCCGCCGGTAAGGATAACAACATCGGCATGCCGGGCCCCTAGCTCCAGTCCTTCCCGAATGGCTTCAGGCGTGTCCGCCACACTGCTTTTTCCATAAACACGAAAGCCCCTTTGGTTGAGTGCCCGGCTCATCCAGGCAGAATTGGTATCGACGATCTGTCCGATCAGGATCTCGTCTCCAATGGTTAGGAGATATACAGTCATAGGTACAAATGCTGTTAGCAGTTCTTAGCACGTTGCGGACTGGATTTTTCAACTTAAAATTTAAAAAAACATACTTTAAAACAAAAAGTGTTTTAATTTTGAGCGATCAATCGTCCGGTTATGCAGTTTGATGAATTTGGTTTTGTTGAAGCGGCTGCACCCGCACCTGCCGAGCCGCACATCCCGATGCGGGAACAGTTCCCGCCGGCTGGTTCCGAATATATGGGCGGCCAAAGCGACGGCTGGGAATACCGCAGTGTATTTGCCGGCACGCGGTTGGTGTACACGTACGAAATGGTGAAACAGTTTTTGCAGGAAGAAGGTTACGGAAACATACCGGTTCCTGCAACTGTTGAAGAACTGCGCCTGTTCAAACGCCCCCGCAACCGGCAACTGGACCTTTTCAGTGAGCAGGGATATATACATAACCCTGTGAAAATCCTCTTCCCGGCTGATTCCCGGCAACGCACTACCCTCATCTTGTGTGTATACAATGAACAGGCGGAAAAGCACCTGCTACGGTTTCACGGGGTCTGTCCCCGGGATCGTCAACCCTGACCGGACCGCTACAACAACATCTCAGCCCCTTCCTGACCGATCAGTGTGCCAATAGCTACCCCCATGCCACTGAGTCTGACCGCCACTACTACATTTTCGGAATACCGTTCCACCACCGGTTTTTTAACCGGGCCCAAGCCCAGAATTCCAGTCCACCAGCTGTCCACTTCTATAGGCTGTCCCGGACAGATAGTGGTACGCAGCAACTGGACCAATGCACTCCGGATCAGTTCATTCGGCCCGAAGGCATCCGTTTGCTCGACGGCATTGTCCAGATTCCGGCCGCCGCCAAGCAGAATGCGGCCATCTATATTCCGGAAATAGTAATACCCCCGGTCGTAATGAAAGCCGCCCTGGAGTTGTAATCCCGGCAATGGGTGTGTGATCAACACCTGATTTCGCGCCGGCGTAACATCCACATCGGGCATCAGGGTTTTGGCAAAGCCATTTACCGCCACCAACACCTTTGGCACCCGGATGGTCCACCCCGCTTCTGTTTCCAGTTCGACGCCCTGGGCGGAGTCTTCCAGCTTTTTTATGGCGATACCATTGAATATCGTGATCTGTTGAGCCCGGGCCAGTGCCAAAAGGGTAGCCATCATCTTGCCGGTATGGATCAGGGCTTCCGGCTGATTGAGGATCAGGTGCCGCACCCGGTGAAAACCAAAGCGGGCGATCTGGTCGTCTGCAATTTTATATACCTCTGGATGGCCGGTGATTGCGCCGATCTTTGCATTGAGCTCGGGCAACCGGTCGACACAGGCCTGGAAGACACTTTCCTCCTCATCATCATCGGTGAACAACTCATATCCTCCCGCCATACTGAAATCCATATTGTCATCACCAATGAGCGCCCGCAGGCGTTGCAAGCCCAACCACCGCTTTTCCACTACGGCCAGCATCGTATCTTCTCCGTACCGGTCGGCATCCTCCAGCAATTCTGTAGTGGATCCGAAACAGGCAAAACCTGCATTCCGGGTACTGGCGCCTGCCGGCAAGGCACCGCGCTCCAGAATTACTACACGAAGATCGGGCCGCACCGCTTTGAGGTGCAAGGCAGCGGTCAGCCCTACCAGTCCGCTCCCAATGATCGCTACGTCGAAGCCCTTCAGAAAAGTTTCGCGTTCCCAGTAACTGAGTTTATACTGTAACATTCAGGTTATATAGTTTGGAAAAGGTATTTGATGGGGCATCATGTAGATCATGCCGGTTGGATCAGTGCGCTGCTTCTTTTTCCAGTTTCTCAATCCGCATCTTATACAGATATTGAGCTGTTTTGGCGTAAAGGTCCCGGTACAGCGTAAGTGCCCGCAGGTGATGTGGTGTAGGGTTGTTGGCCACTTTACGCAGTTCGTAATGAATGGCCGCCTCCTCCCGCTCCGTACGGGCAAGAGCCTGCAACTGCGATAATTGTCGCCGGGCCTCATCTTTGTTGCCTTCCGCCAGGATCACCTGGGCCCGCAGCACATTGGCTGCAAAGGTCAGGTCGGCATTTCCAAGGGTCAGGCCGATGTCCCGCCCTTCCTCCAGGAGCTGCCGGGCTGTGGAAACGTCACCGGCATACAGGTGCACTGTTCCTTTTTCGACCAGCGAGTTGCCGAGCACGAGGCGGTTGCCCATGGCCCGGGCATATTCGATAGCTTCGCCGTAGTACTCCAGCGAACGCTCCAGGTCGCCTTTATAAAACCAATTGTCGCCAAGGGTATTAAGTGCCTTGGCAATACCTTTTTTGTAGTTGAGCTCGCGGGAAAGCGACAGGTTTTGTTCCTGGTATTCATTGGAGCGGTCAAAATCACCCTGCGTGGAAAGCAGGTCCCCGATCAGGCCATTGGCAATGGCCAGGCCCTGTTTGTCGCCCAGTTCCTCGCAGAGCGCCAGGTCGCGCTCGAACATTTCCATGGCCTTGTTAAAATCGCCTTTCTTTTCCCAAACAGAGCCAATACTGCCGATGCAAATGGTCATGAACAGCTTATTCCCCAGTTCTTCCGAAAGTGCCAGTCCTTTTTCCAGGCACAGCAGTGCGCTGTCCAGACTGTTCTTTTCCAGGTAAATAATACCGAGGTTGGTATACAGCGTGGTGAGGCCCTGTTTGTCTTCAGCCCGTTCGGCAATATCGAGCTGTTCTTCCAGCCAGCGAATACCTTCGTCGTAATGCCCCTGGTTCATGAAAATGAGGCCCAGGTTGGCCACAATGGCAGCATTTTCGGCCTCCCGCTGGATGGAGCGGTTGATCTCGATAGACTTGGCAAACCAGCTTTGCGCCGATTCGTAGCTGCCCTGCCGGAAAAAGAACGTTCCCAGGTTGCCGTAGGTTTTGGCAATACCGACCTGGTCATTGGCGAGCTCGAAACAGGTAACCGCTACATCCAGGTGCTTTTTCCCTTCGGGGTAATTACCCCGGAGCACGAGCAGCTGGCCCAAACGGCGATTACACCGGCCGATCAGGTACCAGTCATTCAAAGATTTGGCACGCTTGAGCGCTAACCGATATTCCTGCTCACTTTCCTCCCACTGTCCGATCAGCTCATGCACCGATCCTTTTCGGAGGCCGATCTTAACCAGTTTTTTACTTTTTTTCTTGTGGCCGGAAAGGTTGCCAATCAATTTTCCGTAATACTGCAGTGCCTGGCGGTTCAGATAATTACGTTGTGCATAGCGGGCAGCTTTTTCGAGGTACTTATTGGTCTTTTTGATCACCTCGGCCTGCTCATAATGGAAGGCCAGATCCACAAAGCGCTCCTCCGAATTGGGGTAGAGTTGCTCGATCGCTTCGGCGATCAGTTGGTGCAACTCGCGCAGGCGGGTCCGGAGCTGCATGTCATAGGCGGCCTCCCGCAAAAGGGAGTGACGGAAGATATACCGCAGTTCATTCATCGCATGCCAGATCTGCCACTTTTCCGCCGTCTGTATCTGTTCTTTGAGCACCAGATCCAGATCGCCATTGCGCCGGGCAAATTCTTCCTGTTTGGCCATGACCGCCGACAGGACCGGCAGTTCAAATTCGCGCCCGATCACCGCCGCCGCCTTGACGGTTTCCTTCACCAGGCCGCTGAGCCGGTCGATACGCGCCATCATGATCTGCTTGACGGAATCAGAGATCTGGATATCCTGGTTTTTGAGTTGAAAAACGCCGCCTGTGTTTTTCAGCAGGTCCGCTTCCTGAAAATAGTCCGCCATCTGCTCCAGGTAGAACGGGTTACCCTGGGTCATCCGCTGGAGCAGCTCCTGCAGATCGTCATGCAAAGCGCCGCCCAGGCGTGCCTCGGCAAAGGCGCGCAGGTCGTCCGGCTGAAGGAAGTTGAGGTCGATCTCACAATTGGGAATATGGAGTTCGCGCAATATGTTGAGCCGTACAATATAGGATTTACTGCCATCATCCTCATAGCGGCTGGTGGCCAGGAAAAGGAGCGGATATGCTTGTGCACGGCGGATAAACTGCGCCATAAATTCACGCGACATGTCGTCGTACCAGTGGGTATCTTCCAGTTCGATGACCACTGGCTGCAGAATAGACTCCGCCACAAACAGGTTCGCCATGGCCGAAAGGGCATTCTGATAACGGCCACGAGCATCGAGCTGCTCCCACAAGGAACCGGGATAGGTGATGCCGACCAAGGCTGCCAATACACTCTGCGTCCGGGCAATTTCCCGGCGGATCGCATCAGCCTCCGTGTGTTTGCTTTCCGTGAGGTCATAGATCAGTTCGAGAAAATTGGACTCGAAGCGCTCACGGTTCTTTTCCTGGCTGTTTTCCGGGCTCTGCTCAAAATAGTTTTTCAGGAAATAAATAAAAGGGTTGAACGGCTTGCGAAGGATCTGGTCGCTCTGGCAGTTGAACCAGCTCAACGTCATATTGTCGCGCATGGAGCGCCGGAACTCGTAGCTGAGACGACTCTTACCGATACCGGCTTCACCAAACACAAAGGCCACGCCGGAAAACTTACCATCGCGGATCGGGGCGGCAAACTCATTCAGGGTCCTGAGCTCCGTTGCCCGGCCGTAATAATCCCCACTAAAAGACGACCGGCCACTGAGGTTGCGGCCGCTCATCAGGTATGTAGGTATTTTCTTTTCAAAGCCCTTGTACGCCTCCTCGCCCCGGAAGACGAACTTGAAGTTCCGGTTGTGCTGTACATTATCATCGGCCACCACTTCGCCCCAACCAGCCTTGGCCATCAAGCGGGCTGCGAGATTGACACGGGCGCCAACTGCTGCATATTGGCAACGTTCAGCGCTTCCGATCACACCGGTAAAGGCAATACCCGAAGAAATACCGATCCGGTACTGAGCACCGGTCAGCGATTCCAGGTGCTGGAGTTCCTCTTGCAGGGCAGCAATGAATTCCAGGGCACGTTCGGTATTGTTCTCAAATGAAACCGGGGCACCAAACAGGCAAAACATCACCCCGCCTTTATCACCGAAGTCAATTTCCTTGAAGTATCCTCCGAAGTTCTGACTCTGATCGAGTATAACCGATGCAAAACGGTCGAGCGATTCATGGGTATCCACCCCCTTAAACGAGAGGAATACGCTAACGACGTTTCGGAATTCACCCGCATTGCCTTCGGCAAAAGCCTCTTCCGGAAGAAATTCAGCTACGATCCCGGCATCGGGCTTCGGCAGCTGCACCTTCCTGATGCCGGCCTGGGCAGGTTCAAGATGTTGGAGATCCAGTCGGAAAAAACCCTCTTCAATGGTGACGGTGGGAATGTTCATATCCGCTACGGCCTCGCAAAAAGCATCGTCACAAACGATTTCCAGGCTGTCGGCCCGGACCTGCGCCTGAGCGCAGTTGTCGACAGGCTGTCCCCGGAAATAGTATCCTTTCCGCCGGTTGCCGACTATGCCCCACTCCACCATCCCTTCGGATAAGCCGATCTTGATACCGATCTGGTGCTCGGCCAACGGTGAATCCGCTTCTGCCTGCTCTGTATAAAAACGGTGTATGGTAGCCCGTGCTGTCCGGAGCACCGCTTCACCCGGCACCGCCGCAGCCTCCTGGTTGGGAAAGATCGCGGTGAAGCTATCACCGGCGAAATACGGGATAAAACCTCCCTGCTCGTATACCAAATCCACCGTTGGCTGGAAGATATGGTTCAGGATGTAGGAAAGTTCTTCCGCTCCTTCCGGGCCTTTTTGCATAAGGGTTTCCGTCAGCCGGGTAAAACCGCTGAGGTCCACAAACATGGTATAGGCACGCAATTGCCCCTGAAAGAGGCTGTGGCGGTAGTTCTCCTGTATAAAATGCGGCAGGAAATGTTTCAAATCGTTTAGGCCTTTGTAGCGAGGCGCAAGTTACGATATTTTATACAGGCGGATACCCCTGTTGATACTAAGCGCCAGTAAAAAGAACTTGCCAGCAGCGTTGCTGCATATTTGTGGCTGGTACCAGCCTGTCCGTTTGTTCTTGTAACTTGCAGCCAATTGTTCTGGAGGCCACCATGAAGAAAGAAATCCAACAACTTGCCCGTCAGTTTTTGGCTGATGTGACCAGCTACCGCCGGCACCTGCATATGTACCCGGAATTGTCGTTCCAGGAAAAACAGACAGGGAATTTTATTACCGGCCTGCTCTCGGAATGGGGGGTCGAACACACAACCGGCTGGGCCGGACACGGTGTCGTAGCACTTGTTCGAGGGCAGCAGCCCGGCGAACAGGTAGCCGCCCTGCGGGCCGACATGGATGCCCTGCCGATCCTGGAGGCGAACGAAGTGCCGTACAAGTCAAAACACGACGGCATCATGCATGCCTGCGGACATGATGTGCACAGTGCCGCCTTGCTGGGTGCAGTGCGCATCCTCCACAGCCTGCGGGCGCATTTTTCCGGCACGGTAAAATGTATTTTCCAGCCGGGAGAGGAACGGCTGCCCGGAGGTGCAAGTATTATGATCCGCGAAGGTGTTCTGGACCATCCGAAACCAGCATCCATATTCGCACAACACGTACACCCACCCCTGGAAGCAGGCAAAGTCGGTTTCCGGCCGGGCATGTATATGGCTTCGGCCGACGAGATCTATGTTACCGTGACCGGAAAAGGCGGCCACGGCGCCATGCCACATCAGTGCATTGATCCGGTCGCTATTTCAGCTCAAATGATCGTAAGCCTGCAGCAACTGATCAGCCGCTACAGCGACCCGGCCATACCGTCGGTTCTGACCTTCGGCAAGATCTGGTCGGAAGGAGGCGCTACCAATGTGATCCCCAACGAGGTGAAACTGGAAGGAACATTCCGGACCATGAACGAGACCTGGCGAATGGAAGCGCACCAACGTATGAAAGAAATAGCGGAAGCCCTGGCGCAAAGCATGGGCGGCACCTGCACTTTTGATATCCACAAAGGCTATCCCGTGCTGGTCAACGACGAGGCATTGACCCAACGTGCACGGACCCGGGCTGAAGAATATCTTGGGACAGAAAATGTGGTGGAACTGCCTATACGGCTGACAGCCGAAGACTTCGCTTATTTTTCCGGCGAACTCCCCGCCTGTTTTTACCGGCTGGGTACCGGAAATCCCAACAAAGGGATCACGGCATCGGTACATACCAACAGGTTTGATATCGACGAATCTGCCCTGGAAACCGGCATGGGTCTGATGGCCTGGCTGGCCATTCAGGAGTTGGAAGCAGCGTACTAAAGGTAGCGCACTACTTCAGGGCCGATTCCCGCAAGCGCTGCAGGAACGGCGAGGCAAAAATGAAGGATTGCAGATTTTCATTGGTGCTCTCCAGCACCTGATCGCGGTTGCCCGTCCATTCCAGCTGACCATTGAACAGGAAACAGATATTATCACCAGTCTCCATCACCGAGTTCATGTCGTGCGTATTGATGATCGTGGTGATATTGTTTTCCAGCGTAATGCTCCGGATCAGTTCATCGATCACAATAGCCGTTTTGGGATCCAGACCGGAGTTAGGTTCGTCGCAGAACAGGTACTGGGGCTCCAGTACGATCGCCCGCGCGATACCTACACGCTTCTGCATGCCGCCGGACAGCTCCGAAGGGTACTTTTTATTGTTGCCGGTGAGGTTGACACGTTCCAGACAATAGTTGACGCGCAGCAGTTTTTCCTTGGGGGTCAGGTTGGTAAACATATCCAGCGGGAAGCGGATGTTCTGTTCCACTGACAGCGAATCGAAGAGCGCGGAGCCCTGGAATAACATCCCTACCTTCATCCGTATCGCCCGCATCTGTTTTTTGTCCAGAGCGGTAAAATTGACGTTGTCGTACCAGACCGTGCCGTTGGTAGGTTGAAAAAGGCCTACCAGGATCTTCATCAACACCGTTTTACCGGAACCGCTCCGGCCGATAATGAGATTGCATTTGCCCGCTTCGAATGTAAAGGAAATGTCTCGCAGCACTTGCTGCTCATCAAATGACTTGTAAATATTTTCTGCGCGAATCATGGGTCGTTTTCGGTGGGCGCCCGATACCGGAAGGAGCTGGGCGCAACAGCAAAAGTAACGTTCCTAAACGATTAATCCGGCAATTTTATTGACCGGCCTGCAGAAAGCGGCTCCGGTATCCTGCAACTACACCGGCCCGGATCACCAGGTTTCCAACCGGAGGGTGCGCTGTTTTTGGCCGGGTTTAAATGTGAATTTCGCTTCTTCCCAGGAGGGCGCGCGAAACCGGGGCCGGACATTATTGGAAAAGCAGTACGGTTCCCTGGGAATACCCATAAAGTTTTTGTCCAGCACACCATTGTTGTTCACATCATGAAAACAGCTGAGCGCATACGTACCGGGCGGCACTTCCGGCAGGCGCACTTCTACCGAACCGTTCCGGCCTACCGGTACGATCTGCTGAAACCGGGCTTTTTCAGGATTGAGGTAGTCACCGGCATTATCGAAAACAGCAATGTACAGGCTGCCTGCCGGCTCTTCAATATTAGTAAATACCAGAGAAAGTTCTTGTAAAGACGCAGAGAAGGCCAGCAGGACAAGGATCAAGACGTACATAAAAAGCAAGATTTATGGTAGAATGAAGCAGACCGCTATAGAATGCAAAAGTGGCCCGGTTGGTTGCGTCAACCGGGCCACTTTTATTTGTATTGGCCCCGGCAACCAGGAGATTGCCGGCCAAAAAATGTCCTACAAAGGCAGTGCCGAATAGCGCTCGATGAACGCTTTCAGTTCGTCCACCATCGCCGGCGAGCCAATAGCGATGGTGCTGCGCTGATGCAGCTCCTTGGGGTCGATCTCCAGGATCCGCTTGAGCTGAGTATTGATCGATTTACCACCGGCTTGCTCCACCACCATCGACAGCGGGTTACACTCGTACGACAACCGGAGTTTCCCCTTCGGATATTTACGGGTACTGGGATAGAGGAAAATACCACCCTGGATCAGGATCCGGTGGATATCGCTGACCATGGAGCCTATATACCGCAGGCTGTAATTCTGGTCGCTGCAGTTGTCGATATACCGGCGCATTTCAAGGTCAAACTTGGAGTAATACCCCTGGTTGACGGAATAAAACTGACCGTTTTCAGGGATGCGCATATTCCTGTGGCTGAGACAGAACTCCCCGATACTGGGGTCAAGGGTAAATCCGTTGACACCACGGCCCGTTGTATACACCAGGATGGTAGAAGTACCGTATAACACATAACCGGCAGCTACCTGTTTGATGCCGGGCTGGAGGAAATCGGCCTGATCAGCCGGGCCACCAGGGTCGCTTTTACGGCGGTATATCGCAAATATCGTCCCGACGGATACATTTACATCGATATTGGAAGAGCCATCAAGTGGGTCGAACAACACCACATAGTTACTTTTTTTCGACCCTGCTGCCGGAACCTGCACGATACCTTCGTTTTCTTCGGAAGCGATGGCACTGCATTCACCACTGTTCTTGAGGCACTCGATCAGCTTTTCATTGGCGTATAGGTCGAGTTTCTGCTGTTTGTCACCGGAAACGTTGTCCCCCCGGTCCGCTACGCCAAGGATATTCACCAACCCGGCCTTGTTCACCTCCCGGTTAATGATCTTCGCTGCTACGCCGATATCACGCAGCAGGCCGGTGAGCTCCCCGGTGGCATAGTCAAAGTCTTTTTCTGAGCGGATGATAAACTCGTCGAGTGTGACAATGCGGGTACCGGGTGGGTTGAAGGGCGGGTGAACGCCGTTTCCCGGCGTTTTTTTGGAAGTGGCCATAGTGGTGTGGTGGACTTAGGTGTTGCCGCTGTAAGCCCAGAAAGAACGAGGCAAACAGGCGGCGGATTCTGGTTAGGGCGCTGAATTGGTCCAACGCTTTTTCGTGTGCAAAATTAAGGAAAACTTTACAGCCCCGGCACTTCCTGTTCTGGTAATTGCCGGATGGATTTTAAAGTGCGGCAAACCGGTTAAAAGACAACGCTCCAAAACATGGACAGAATCTTTCCTGTACTTTTGCAACTCTTTTAAACACCTGTTGTTGAGTCTTTTCACGCATCGGGACGTACGTACAGCCCGGTGTTTGCCTGCCACAGCCTGTTTAAGCAACCAATCTTCATGCAGCACCTCGCCTATCTCAATAAGTTTTTCTGGAAGTACCGGTGGCGGTTTTTACTGGGTATTATATTTGTCGGACTGGCCAACTGGTTCCGCGTTTGGCAGCCCAAGGTGATCCGGAATGCGCTCGATACAGTGGTCGTTCAGGTCACGCATTACAAGGAAACCGGCGGGATCGCCGCCCACCCGGAAGCCTTTGAAGAACTGGGCTCCCAGATCGCCTGGTTCGGCGCCGGTGTGATCGCCCTGGCACTCGCTATGGGGTTGTTTATGTTTTTTATGCGCCAGACGATCATTGTCATGAGCCGGCTGATCGAATACGACATGCGTAAGGAGATATTTGCGCATTATGAGTCGCTGGACCTGGCTTTTTTCAAGCGAAACAGTACTGGCGACCTGATGTCGCGGATTTCGGAGGATGTTTCCAAGGTACGCATGTTTTTGGGGCCGACAATCCTGTACGGACTGGACCTGACCTTTCTGTTCGTGCTGGCCATCTCATCCATGTTGCGGGTAAGCGTACCGCTCACCTTGTGGTCGCTGCTCCCGCTGCCGTTCCTCAGTATTTCCATTTACTGGGTCAGTACGATCATCAACAAACGTAGTGAAAAAATACAGCGGCAATTGTCATTCCTGACCAGCACGTCCCAGGAAGTGTACAGCGGCATACGGGTAGTGAAAAGTTACGGACAGGAAGAGGCCATGGGCAGGCATTTTGCCGAGCAAAGCGAGGTGTTCCGGCAAAAATCGCTGGGGCTGATACGGGTCAATGCCTTTTTCTTTCCGCTCATGCTGCTGATGGTAGGTGCCAGCACGATCATCACGGTATATGTCGGCGGGTTGCATGTCGTGCAGGGAAATATCACCGCCGGGAACATTGCCGAGTTTGTCATTTACATCAATATGCTCACCTGGCCGGTTACGGCCATTGGCTGGATCGCTTCGTTGACACAACAGGCCGCAGCTTCGCAAAAGCGGATCAACGAGTTCCTCAATACCGCTCCGACGATCGCCAATCCGGCAGCAGCATCCACTCCGGACGAACCGGCCGGGACCTTTCGTGGACATATTGTATTCGATAACGTGAGTTTCGTTTACCCGGATACGGGCATTCAGGCACTGAAGGGTGTTTCTTTTGAAGTACTGCCGGGCGAAAAACTGGCCATCGTGGGCCGTACCGGAGCCGGAAAGACAACCATCGCCGATCTGCTCGTACGTATGTACGATGTTACGGAAGGGCGGATCATGCTCGACGGCAAAGACCTTCGGGAGCATGACCTGTACCAGTTGCGGCGGCGGATCGGATATGTTCCCCAGGATGTGTTCCTGTTCTCCGATACCGTGTTGGGCAACATTGCCTTTGGCAAACCCGGTATTTCCCGTGAACAGGCAGCGTTTTATGCCAAAAGTGCTGCCGTACACCACGATATCATCGGCCTGCCGAAAGGCTACGAAACAACAGTTGGCGAACGCGGCGTAACCCTCTCCGGCGGCCAGAAACAGCGGGTCAGCATAGCACGGGCATTTGCCAAACAGCCGGATGTCGTACTCCTTGACGATTGTCTGTCTGCGGTGGACACCCATACGGAAAGCCAGATCCTGGGCTACCTGGAGCAGGCATTGTCGGATAAAACAGCCATTATTATTACCCACCGCATCTACAGTATGCTGGAGTTTGACAAGATCATTGTGCTCGAAGACCACCGCATCGTAGAGGCCGGCACCCATGCCGAACTGATCGAAAAAAGAGGCTACTATGCTGAACTGTTCGAAAAACAGTCGACCGGCGACGCTGTGGAATAACAACCCTGGCACTGGCATTTTGCTATTTTTTACCTTTGCGGCGAATCAACGAATACAGATATTCATGAAGACCAAACATACCGGATACCTGCTGACAGTATGCCTGCTGGGTATCATGAGCTGCCAGCTGACTACTTCATCCCCCTCTGCGAACTGGACGGTAGAGTCCGAATCCTTTTTTAAACGGTACTGCATCGACAACCAGCAATGCGCGGAAGTCAACCTGATCATGCCTCTGTACAAAGGCGAACACTCGGCCACCCTCGGAGCTTTTAATGATAAGATCCGGCGGCACCTGGGTACGCTGGCAAATGCGCCCGCCGATCAGCCTATTGAGATCGGCTTCGATACAGTGACGACCAAGTTCTTCGACATGTTTAACTCCTTTAAGGCACAAAACCCGAATACGGTGGAGAACTGGAAACTCGAGCTCCGTTCATCGGTGCCAGTGCTCAACTCCAAAATAACCACTGTGGAGGCCGTATCGATGTATAACATGTGGGATAAGCGGGAACTGACCAGCACGCACCTGATCAGCTATGATTTCCGGAAAGAGAAATACCTGACCACTGCCGACCTGGTATCGGACACCATTGCCTTCCGGCCTATCCTGGAGGCCGCCTTTTGCCGGGCGCAGAACCTGACCTCCCCCGCCGAGATCCGCAATGTGCTGTCGCCCAATTTCCAGCGCCTGCCCCTGCCGCGCTATATTGCCGTAATGCCAAACGGTATCCGGGTGGTGTATAACTATTCCGAAATTTCTCATCTGCTGATCCCGCTTACCGATTTCACCCTGAGCTGGGAGGAGATGAAAGGGCTTTCCGAACGGAATGACTGGCTGGATTAAGCATCGGACAGGCTGCTGATATTCGCAGGTTTTTTTGTAATTTGCCTCCTGTATTCAACCTGTCGTCCAATGTTGGTTAAAGCCTATTTATCTTCTGCATTCGGCCATTTTGAGATCACCGGCAGTATGCTTGGCGTACGAAAGGTGCAGCGCTGCGAAAAGCCGGGCATTGCAGATGAAATTACCGACGATCATCCGGTAGCCGTATGCCGGCAACAGTTGGAAGCGTATTTTGAAGGCCTGCGAAAGGATTTCGACGTAAAACTGGACTGGAGCGGTGAGCCGGAGTTTCACCAGCTGGTATGGGCAGAGTTGCAAAAGATCCCGTATGGTGATACGGTTGCCTATTCGGATATCGCGTCCCGGATCGGCCACCCCAAGGCCGTGCGGGCAGTTGGGCTGGCTAACCGCAACAACCCGGTTGCCATTGTAGTGCCCTGCCACCGGGTTATTGGAAAAAGTGGTGAATTACGCGGCTATTTTTACGGCCTGGATACCAAGATGGCGCTCTTACGCCATGAAAACCCGCACCGGTATGCCGAACAGGGTTCGCTATTTTAAGGTTTCACCCGAGGCGGGCAAATTATTGGCCACGGCGATCCGTCAGCACTTTCTTGATCACCGGCTGTAGCTTTATTTCCTTGACATCTGCCCCGGCCCGTTCGGCCGATCGGATCGTTTGAGCGGCCTGGGCGGTATCGCCCTTGCGAAGCTGTGCTTCCACAGCGATCCGAACCGCTTCCAGGTTTTTGGGATCCTGCCGCAACGCATCACGGGTATATTTCAGGGCGCTTTCGGTTTCTCCCAGGCCAAGATTAGCTTTGGCGGCACCGATGCGGGCATCCAGGTCCGGAACTGCTGCCGCCTTACGCTCCATTTCATCCCGGCGATCCTGAAGTGCAACGGTACTATCCCGCACTTCCCGGGATTTTTGATCCAACCAGGCACCGTCGAGCGTTTTGGTCTTTCGGGCTTCTTCCACCTCTATCCGTGCCTTTTCGGGTTGGCCGCTTTCCAAAAACGCTTTGATCCGCGCCTTTTGCACCAGTTCGGCTGTCGGGCCCTCCCCGGATTTGACCGCTTCCAGATCACGTGCTGCCGCCGTATAGTCTTTATTGTCGAGCAGCAGAGCGCCGCGTTTGGTCAGAGCAGTGGCGTTTTCCGGATAGTGTTCCAGCACCTTGCCATATTCGGCCAGCGCCAGGCTGTCCTGCTTTTTCATGATGTAGTAATCCGCCAGGACAAAGCTGGTAGAAGTATCGACCGGTGGCAGTGAATCGGCCGGGGATCCGGCAGGTGGCTGCAGGTTTTTCAGGATATTAGCGGCGATCGGCACTTGCATCTGATTGGCCAGCACCATGTACAGCAGCTGACTGATCGCCTGAACATTGTGCGTCCAGCTGGCTTCTTCGGTAACGGTCAGCAACCGGCTTACCGTAGTATCCCCGGCATAGCGCACACCTCCGGCATCGAGCAGGCGGTAGCGGACATCCAGCGTATAGTTGTTTCGTTCAAACTTTTTTACCCGGCCCCACACCAGCATTTGCGCATTGCAGCCGCGGGCGATCTCCACGGCCTGGGCAGAGTTCGGGTAATCTTTATTGATATCATAGTGCTCATTGACATCGGCAATGGCCCTTACGCGAAGCCCCGGCGTGGCATCGATCAGTTTGTTCATCCCTTCCATGATATCAATAGCCGGATCGTTCTGGTATCTGGAGCCTGGCTGTTTGAAGGGCAGGATCATAACCTTTAATTCTGCGGTCCGGCTAAATGCCGGGCAACCGTTTTCCTGCTCATCCTGCCGCAACCAAAAATACAGTATTGCCACTACGGCCAGGGTCACCAGACCACCGATGACGTAGTACCGCCAGGCCCCGGACCGGGTCGGGTGAGCGGTATCGTCCAGGTCGGTTTTACCTGTTTCCAGCTGCCGGACGAGTTGAAGCGCTTTGTCAGCCAGTTGGTTGGTGGTCAAGCGGGCATCTTCCGCCGAGATCGTCCCCTTCAGCGTTTGAGCCTTTAATTGATAGAGATCGGCCTGGTTGATCCGGGCGATATCAGCTAGCCCGGCATAATCGGCCGAGCTGTCCAGCACCTGAACGAGCTGTTCGTAAGCCGCCTCTAGTTCTCCCTGGCTGATCAGCTGCTTAACGGCATGCAGTGCTTGTTGGTGTTCCATGTTTGGCGGGTTAAGATAAACCAGATCAGGGGGTGCCAGGCAAAAAACGGATTTTTCGAAACCGGCCCGGAAGACACTCCCTGGTCCAAAAGTAACAAACAGCCTGTAGACAAAGCAAAATCCCGGTTTTAGTCTGCTTTATTTACCGGCTGTCTGATCCCATTAAAACGTTTGCCGGAACAAAGAATTACTTAAGGCTGCGTTACTGTTCCATTAAAAAGGCGAAATACAGCCCCTGCTGTACTACAGGACAGGTTTCAGGACTTTCCAGACCGTTTCTGCCACAATCCGGTGCCCTTCTTCATTCGGGTGAATACCATCTTCCAGGTTGAGTTCTGGCTCACCACCGACATGCTCGAGCAGGAACGGGATTAGCGCTGCATCATTGGTCCGGGCTAAATCCGGGTACATAGCTGCAAAGTCGCGGGTATACACCGGACCCAGGTTAGGAGGAGCCAGCATACCGGCGATCACGATCTTGCATGCCGGATATTTGGCCTTGACCCTGTCGATGATCGCCTGCAGGTTCTTTTTGGATTCGGCGACCGGGAGTCCGCGCAGTGCATCATTGCCGCCCAGTTCGAGCACGAAAACATCTACCGGTTGCTGCAGGACCCAATCAATCCGGTTCTTACCATCTGTCGTAGTTTCGCCACTCAGCCCGGCATTGACACACTGATAGGCCAGGCCCAGGCTGTCGATCTTTTCCTGGATGCGGGCAGGAAAGCCCTGTTCAGGAGATAGCTGATAGGCGGCCGTAAGGCTGTTGCCAAAAAAAACGATCGTCTTGCGTGGTGTTTCAGCTTCGGCAGCAGCAGGCGCCTCCGATGTTGTATTAGCCGATCCCTGGCCGGCGTCGGGTGAACCCTGACAGGCAGGCCAGGCCAGCAGTGCGACGAAAAGGGACAGGATATTTAAGTGGCGCATAATGTGTAGTTCTGTTACAAAAGAAGTGATTTACCCGTATCGCCGGGCAAACCACTTCAAAATAAAACAGGGATCGTGCCTGTTGGTTCGTCTGAGCGGCTGTTTACTGATCCGGTCCGGCCTGGCTCAGTTGTTCCTTCAGTTGGGGCAGGTCGGCAGCCAATTGCTTTTTGATGCCCTGCATGGCATCCTGAAGGGCAAGGAGGTTAGCCTTGCGCAAGGCACCCACCCCGCTGTAGCCATAATACATGGCTACTTTCGTTTTTCCGGTGCCGGGTGCACGGTAACGGGAAAGTACCCGGCCGGAGTTGTCGGTAACCTCCATCTGGAGTTCCACCTCCGATTTGGTGACGGCAAAAGGCAACCCGAAAATATTAACCGCAAATGCCGTCAGGGCAGAGGGGATGGTGTACCCCCACCCGGAATTGTAGCGGTTGTAATAGATCAGTTTAAAACGGGCCTTGCCCTGCTGCTCGCCGGTTCCCAGGGCAATATTGTCGCTGAGTTCGTTACCCAGCAAAACATACACATCGTGCAGGGGTTGTCCAACCTGGGTAAATACCCCGATCGGCGACGGGAAATAGCCACCGGGATCCAGCGCATTGCCGATCAGTATATCCTCGGCCATTTCCCTGCCAAAAAGCAGGGCAAAACTTTCGGTATGGACGGCCAGACCCAGCTTGGGCAACGGCTCCGGGGTAGGGGTTGCAGAGTGAAAATCTGAGATTTGGATCGTACGGCAGCCGGCCAGCAGAACCAGGCCGGCTACCAAAGGAAGAATGTTTTTCATAGCTTATATATATAGTGGTTGGAAATCGATTCCGGACAATATTAAAGGACAGGCACAGTGTCGTGCAAGTATCTTGTTGGGATTAAGCCAGGTTTAACCTTCAGGAGTTTCCTTGTTAAGCAGGTTAACATTTAAACAATTGTAAATCAATACTATAAACCAAAGGTTAAAACTTCCTTTTGGCTATTCTTAAAAAATATTAACGGCCCGGGGGCGAGGTTACTGGCAGTATTTCTGCACATTTGTCCATACACCGACGTCAAACCGAACCAGGCTCCGCCTATGCCACGCCCAAAGCGCACCGTTGAAGAATACGTCCGGGGCATCCGCGCCGGCGACCGGGTCATTCTCGGCCAGGCGATCACGCTCGTGGAAAGTGCGCGCCCGGAACACCAGGCACAGGCGCAGGCCGTGATCAATACCTTGCTGGAAACCCGGCCGGCCGACACCGCTTCGGTCCGGATCGCTATAACCGGTGCTCCGGGAGTGGGGAAAAGTACGTTCATCGAGGCGCTGGGCATGTACCTGGTAGAACAGGGACATAAAGTGGCCGTATTGGCGATCGACCCTTCCAGTTCGGTCAGCCATGGCAGCATCCTGGGCGATAAAACCCGCATGGAACGGCTGGCTGCATCCGAACAGGCCTTTATCCGGCCCTCACCTTCCGGTGAATCCCTCGGCGGCGTAGCCCGCAAAACACGCGAAACGGTCCTGTTGGTGGAAGCAGCCGGATACGATATTGTGTTGATCGAAACAGTGGGTGTCGGACAGTCTGAAACAGCGGTACACCGGATGACCGATGTGTTCCTGCTGTTGCTCCTGCCGGGAGCCGGCGACGAACTTCAGGGGATCAAACGCGGCATCGTGGAAATGGCCGATATCCTGGCCGTCAACAAGGCTGATGGCGATCGTATCCAGCTGGCCAACCAGGCCCGGGCCCATTATCTGAATGCCACCCACCTGCTGCCGGCAAAAGCCAGCGGCTGGACACCACAGGTGCTCACCTGCAGTGCACAGGACCAAACCGGCATCCCCGGGATATGGGAGGCGGTGCAGGCCTATCGGGATCAGACGCTGGCCAATAGCTATTTACAGAAAAACCGCCGCTACCAGGCCCATTACTGGTTTCGGGAAGCCCTGGACAGCGGGCTGCAAGCCTTGTTTTACAACAATCCCGGCGTGCAGGCAAGGCTGGCCGAACTCGAACCAGAAGTGCTGGCCGGGCGGATGTCGCCGTTTGCGGCGGCGGAAGCGGTGATCAGGAAGTTTCTGGAAAGCTAGCCCGGTGTATGGTTTGGGCCTCCTTTCCATAAAGCGGCAGCGCCGCGTAATATTTGTAGCTGTAACCCGCTTCAGATGTTGTGTGCAGGTGCAGCGCACCGGTAATATATTTCGGTGCGCTGCACCTCCGTTCTGCCCGCTACTCTATGCTACAAATATTACGCGGCGCTGCCGCTAAAAAAGAATTAGCCCCGAATCAGGTATTTCGACACAGTGCATCATCCGGATTTTCAATTCCCGCCTCTGATTATCTCAATATACCCACTTAATACATCCGGGCGCAATACCACGCCATCAACGCGGCGTTCGTACACCTTGCAGACATACAGATAGGTACCTTCGGCGACTTCGTTGCCGGCGCTGTTGCGGCCGTTCCAGTTGATGGACGGATCGGTGGTCTCAAACACCACATTGCCCCAACGATTGAAGATCTGCATATCGATTCGCTCCACAAACCGCCAGTTGGGGAACGGCGTGTACAGATCATTGAACCCGTCGCCATTCGGTGTAAAGACATTCGGGAGTTCGTAATACGGGCAATTGTCCACGCATAACACCATACTCTGAGCGCTCTCATTGCCCGTTGAATCCACCGCCGAAACGGCGTAACAACCGGCCAGTTCAGCTTCAATGTTATGTACGTAAGTAGTATTGTCTGCACCATCGATGATCTCCAGCAGCGCAAGCGGCTCCCCTTCCATTGATGCATACCACAGGCGGTATTGCACGGCATCATCAGTACCCGGGCAGACGGTATTCGGATTCGTCCAGTTCAGCGTATTCTCATAAGGCGGATCGGGCTCGGTACTGCTGCCGCCATTGCAAATATTCTGTACGGTAAGGGTCGGTACACAGGGAGGGATCGTATCCAGTGGAATCCCGCAAGCCTCCTGCGAATTGTTGAAGATCGGATCGATCACCCCGCCAATACTGTAAGTCCCTTCCGTACGGATGTAGTAACAATACTCTTCGCCGTTGATCAGCCCACGGTCTTCGTAATACGGAATTTCGGAAAAGCCGATCGAATCATACTGCCCGGTAATATTATTGAGCCGATAGACGGTGTAGTCGTAGTTCGTCCAAGGCACCTCGGCATCCCAGGACAACAGGTTGGTGTTGTCGGTGGAATTCACGGTCAGGAATACGGAAGAAGCCGGATTGGTAGAGCCCAGCGGAGCATTGAAATCCCCCCGGGTATAGAAGGCTACCTGGTAATGGTATGGCTCGTTTCGGGTATCCAGCCCGGTATCGGTAAAACAGGTATCGTTGGCCTGCCAGAATTCGTCTACTGTAAACGTAGCGCCCGGCACAGGAGCCAGGGTGCCGCCACTAAGGCCCGGCGCCCGCAGCAGCTGATACCGGTACGGGCCATGGTTGATCGTGGTATCCAGGTCGCCGGCTACCGGCTTGGACCAGCAAACCTCGATCCGGCCATTGGCCGGGTCGGTTTCCAGCACGGAAACATTAGTGATCAAGGGCAGATCACGGGGAAGCTGCACACAGGCCTCTTCCGAAGGCAGGCTTTCCACAATGTTATAGGGATAGCCGCCGCTGGAAATACGGGCAAATTTGGCCAGTACGCGGTAACAGTACGTGCGGCCACGCTCCACGTTCGTATCCTTGAAATAATACCGGCCGTTTTGTTCCTGCCGGGTGACGAATATCAATTCCGTATACCCTTTTCCCTTCAACCCCGGATCACAGGAATCAACCGGGAAAGGATTGGTCCCCTCGCGCCGCCAGACTGAAAAACCGTAAAAATAATCCTCTGCGGCATCTTCACAGAAATACGGTTTTTCCCAGGTTACTTCCACTTCGCCCAATTGGGCAGTGACCTGTACATCCTCCGGCGGCGGGCCAACCACCCGGATAGATACCGTTTTCAGATCGGCCAGCTGGGGCATGACATTATCCAGCGAATCCACCGCCTTGAATATTACCGTGTAGGGTTGGTTGGAAACATGCTCGCAGGAAGTTTGCCATTGGAACGTGCCCACTACCGGCGGAAACTGATAACTGGCAGGTGCTGTAAACGTCGCCGGACTGTATGGGTTGCTGATCGGACCTCCTGCCGCAGTAAGTAGTATCTGGTTACCGGAATCGGGATCGGTAGCGGTCACCGGAAATTCAACGGTATTGCCGGCCACCACACAGACTTCATCTACCGAAACCACATCCGGAGGGTTGTTGTCACAGTCTACCACAAAGATCTGCATATCCCGTATCGTCGTATCGATCGGTACGCCATTCCGCCACGACACCACAATAAACGCCAGGTTGTACTCCCCTTTTACCTGCGGGGTAAGCCAGAGGATATCGCCGGTCCGTTCATTCAGGAAGAGCGTATTGTCGGGCCCCGCACCGATCTCATTGGGAAAACTGTAATTGGGTACCACTGTCCCCAAAGCCTGCAATGGTGTGATCAGGTGATACGACAGGCTGTCCAGGTCAGGATCAAATGCATTGGGGTTGTGTTTGAACGGCCGGCCGACACAGGCTATATCCACCGGATCCTGCAGCAGGTAGGGCGTGGTATTGGTACCCCCAAACTGTGGATCGAGGAACGTATAGATCGTTTCAATATGGAACGGCACGTTCTCCGACTGCGGCGGATTCACATTGATAATACCGGCATTCCGGTTGGGGTCGGTCATGGAGATCCGGTAGCGGGCAGGGCCGGCATATGTATGTTCGGCTTCATACCGGTTGTATTTCACCTGGTCGTTGAGCACGACGCCATTGCCGTTGCCGTTGCTGCGTACTACCTGTTCGCAGGTACCGTCCCCCCAACAGATCGTCAGGGTATCGCGGTCGGCGCTGAAGCTGAGTGTGCGGGTCCAGGTAATGATGGTAGCCTTGATCGTAAGCGGGCCGGTCTGTTCGATATGGATCTCACCGGCGCGGTTGTGCGTGGCCAGCAGGATCAGCGGCGCACAGGCAAACACCAGCGGCAGAAGGAGGCGTACAAAAGCGTTCATATATGTCGTATTTATTTGGATGGGCCGTCCTTTGGAACGAAGTACAAGTTTAAATTATTTTTCCCGGAAAATGTGAAAACAAGGCGCTATGCCGCACATTTGCACACCAGGCCGGGTTGTGTAGTAAACTCCAAAACCGCTGCCCGGGTTATTTCCATTTACGCTTCAAAGAGCATTTTTACGACAGATATGCTGCTTTATAACGTTACGATCACGCTCGACCTCGATATCCAGGACGATTGGCTGCGCTGGATGCGCGAAACGCACATCCCCGACGTCATGGCGACCAACATGTTTGTATCCTACCGCATGTCGCGCCTGCTCGGACACGAACACGAGGAGTCCGCCATTTATACCATGCAATACCTGGTCAAAGACATGCAACACCTGCGCCGGTACATGGACGAGTTTGCACCCGCCCTGCAGGAAGACCACCAGCGCCGCTACAAGGACAAGTGCGCGGCGTTCCGGACCGTGATGGAACTGGTGGAAACGAATGAGTAATAGCCATTTTAAAAATGGCGCCGATGCTTTTAAGGGGTCAGCAGAAAAAATGTCCGCTGTTACCGCGGTTTATACCCCCCTATCGAATAGTACAGGATGTACAAATAACAGGGCAGCATAGTGATCAGGAATGCGGCCTGATGGCCCACCGATTCCTGTTCGGCCAGGTAGCCGTACAACTGGGGCAACAGCGCCCCGCCGGCGATGCCCATAATGAGCAGGGCCGAACCGATCTGGGTAAAGCGCCCCAGGCCGTTGATCGCAAGCGGAAAGATCGCCGGCCACATCACTGCGTTGGCCAGTCCGAGCAGGGCAATACACAACACTGCCGTGGATCCCGCGGTAAAGAAGGTCAGCAGGGTAAGTACCAACCCGAGTATGGCCGAATAGCGCAGGAAATTCTGCTGGGAAATATATTTCGGGATCAACAGGATACTGAGCACATAACCGACCAGCATGGCGCCCAGCGTAAATGAAGTGAAATATTTCGTCTGATCCAGTTCGAAGCCCAGCGACCGGCTGTAGATTGTTATCCCGTCGCCGGCCATCACCTCCGCGCCCACGTAGAAGAAGATCGCCAGCGCCCCCAGCAACAGGTGCGGAAACTGCCAGATACTCGTGCGGCCGGCCGACAGGCTGGCATCGCCTTCCGCCTGCTCTTCGGCAGCTGTGTCGATCTCGGGCAGGGCCGAACGCCGGATCATAAAGGCCAGCGCCCCCAGCACCAGGGCCATCACGATGTAAGGCGTGACCACCCGGCCGGCCAGTTCATCGAGCAGGGCCGTCTTGGTTGCCATATCCGTGGCCGACAGGATCTGGTCCTCGATCGCACTGGCATTTTTCAACACGATCGTACTCAGGATGAGCGGACTCAGGATACCCGCCACCTTGTTGCAGATCCCCATGATACTGATCCGCTGTGCGGCGCTCTCGATCGGCCCAATAATGCTGATATACGGGTTGGAGGCTGTTTGTAACAGCGACAAGCCCATGCCCTGAACAAACAGTCCGGTCAGGAACAGCGGAAATGCCCGCGCATTCGCCGCCGGGATAAACACCAGGCATCCTACAGCCATCACCAGCAGGCCCAGGGCCATGCCAGCTTTGAAACCCGTACGTTTAAGGATCTGCGACGACGGGATCGCCAGGAAAAAATAACTGATGTAAAAGGCAAAGGTCACCAGCAACGCCTGCCAGTCGTACTCCAGCCCGCAGGCCAGCTTGAGGAACGGGATCAGGGTACCGTTGAGCCAGGTGACAAAACCAAAGATGAAAAACAGGATACCGATGATCGTGATCTGGTACAGGTAGCCGGAGTTGCGGGTCGTGGTGATGCTCATAGGACAAAGAATGGACAGGAATAGTGTGAAATTGGCAAGGGTTTTGGACTTTTGCGCTTGTTTTTGCGTAAAAAGCGCCGCATTTCGGACGTTGCTAAACAAACAAAATTAGGACGCATTGGCGCCCCTGCCCCGGCAAATGTAGTAAACCCTGCAAACCCCGCAATTTTCTTTCAATCTCCGTATCAAAAATAATACACATGCAACCCACTCTTTTAATCCTCGCTGCCGGTATCGGCTCCCGCTACGGCGGCCTCAAACAAGTCGATGGCATGGGCCCCGGCGGTGAAGCCATCCTAGAATTCTCCGTGGCTGACGCCAAACGCGCCGGTTTCGGCAAGGTGGTCTTCGTGATCCGCAAGGACATCGAACAGGAATTCCGCGCCCGCATCGGCACCAAGGTCGAAAAACAGATCGCCGTGGAATACGCCTTCCAGGAAATGGACACCGCCCTCGACTGGCTGCCCCAACTCCCCCACCGCGAAAAACCCTGGGGCACCGGCCATGCGATCCTGTCCGCCCGCGCACATATCCGGGAGCCCTTTGTGGCCATCAACGCCGATGATTTCTACGGCGCCGATGCCTTCCGGACCATCGGCGACTTCCTCCGCAACGAATGTGCCCCCGACCTCTACGGCATGGTCGCCTACAGCCTCGGCAAAACCCTGTCGGAAAACGGCGCTGTGTCGCGCGGGGTCTGCTCCGTGAGTCCCGACGGCCTGCTCACCGACGTCACCGAACGCACGAAGATCGAGCGCCAGGCCGACGG
>SBHD01000364.1 GCA_006226345.1 Bacteroidota bacterium
GAACGGATAGCGCCGCCACTGCCGCCGGCACCGATCTGGTCTCCCATCAGCCAGTCATTCGAACCGGTTGCATAGTTTTCAATGGCTTCACCAAAAATATCCGAGAAAGACTCGTTCAGTGCCCCGGACTCGTTTTGGTAAACCAGGTTGGCAGTATATTCCGTTACCCCGTGGGTGATCTCATGTCCACAAATATCGAGCGACACCAACGGTCCGTAGTTCTGTCCATCGCCATCACCATACGTCATGCGGGTACCATCCCAGAATGCATTGACATAGTTATTGGAATAATGAACATAAGAACGCAGAATGCCACCGCTGCCGTTATAGGAGTTCCGATTGTGTTCGTTCAGGTAGTAGGCATGCACTTGTTCAGCGCCCCAATGGGCCTGCACCCCTACATCATCCGAAGTAAAATTGGAACTGTTGCTGGTAAAGTCAACAGCATTATTATAGTTAGTACCGTTATTCATATCGTACGTCTGCACTCCATTACCGCTGGAGGTCTGCCGCAGCCGGTAATTCGAGCCGGTATAGTCAGCCGTAAACGAAACGCTTCCATTATAAATGGCCGTACCTGTGGCTGGTGTGTTTGATTCATGAATCCGTAAATGCTCTGTTATATAGGCCCCGGTATGGGCATCAATAAAGACGTATGCCCGGTATACCGGATCGGCAGCATAAATATCAAACTTATAGGCCAGCCGCGGCGCTGTCCGCCGCTCCGGATCCGGATATACCACCAATTCGCCGGATGGTTTCGCATAATCTGGATATCCTGCTTTCACCGACGCTTCCCAGGCATATTGACGGGCGTTGACGTGTGCCAGTGCAGCATTAAAAGCAGCCTGTTCTGATAGGGATGGCGTTACATCAAGGTCGGTAATATTGAAATAATCCCCCATCATAAGCGTAACAGTTCCATTCTGGGAATGGATCGTGTAGTTAGCGCCTTCAACTTTTACCCCCTGAAAAAATTGTTGGAATTTCTCGTGTTTGAAACCAAGTTCGTCCGTCTTAACATCCATTGTCCGAAGTTCGTCTGCCGTCTTCATTTGTAAGTGCTCCCGTAATACTGCAACCTGCTGTGCAGTGCTTACTTTTTCCTGTAGTTTGATTTGGTTCGGCAATTTCTTGCCATAAGCGGGTTTTGAGGTTTGGGCATGGCTCATTGCTGCCACAAGCACGAGCGCAAGCAACGTGATTAAAGCTTTTTTCATTGAAAAGAAGTTTATAAATATTAAGTAAGCGGTTTGACAAATTTGCCAGAGGGAGTCGAAAAGTAAATAGAATTCCAAATATTCAAAATATCTCAAATTATTTTTTCTTTCCTTTTTAAAAAACCAATTAAAAAATGGCATCATTTTAACTAAACCAAGGACACCAGTCCGCATTTTACACCAGCATAAGCAGTGTTGGCAAGTAAATTACCAGCCGGTTGTCCATGCCCGCACGAAACCCTATTTTTGCCCACCTAACGATTACCGATCAAGGACGAATATGGCCCGGAAAGGCAAGAAAAACGACAATGGAAAAGCGTCGGCCGAAACGCCGCTGATGGCGCAATACAATCAGGTAAAAAGCAAGTACCCGGATGCAATCCTGCTGTTCCGGGTTGGGGACTTTTACGAAACTTTCGGTGAGGATGCCGAAAAGGCTGCCAATGCACTTGGCATCACCCTGACCAGTCGGAACAATGGCGGATCTGATATTCCACTGGCTGGCTTTCCTCACCATGCCATGGACATGTATCTCCCCCGGCTGGTGCGTGCCGGGTTCCGGGTGGCCATTTGCGAGCAAATGGAAAAACCTGTTCCAGGCAAAGTGGTTAAACGATCTGTAACAGAAGTAGTTACGCCCGGAGTCACAACCGATGATGCCCTCCTGGAACACAAACGGAATAACTACCTGGCCACACTGGCCTTTGGGAAAAACGACCATTTCGGAATCGCTTTCCTGGATGTCAGCACGGGAGAATTCTTTATTACGGAGGGTGACATGACCTCGATCGACAAACTGATCCAGAGTTTTAAACCTGCTGAAGTCATATTGCCTAAAAGCCGGCAAAAGGAATTTGCCGCTTTCTTTGGTGATAAACTATATACCTATACCCTGGAAGACTGGATCTTCACATTTGATTTTGGGCACGAAAAACTCCTCCAACACTTTCAAACAGCAGGCCTGAAAGGCTTTGGTGTGGAAGAACTCGAACTGGGCCAGGCTGCAGCCGGAGCAGCCCTGCACTACCTTGCGTCCACAGAGAATAATAAACTTAGCCATATCAGCAGTCTCAGCCGGCTGCAAACAGAAAAATACGTCTGGTTGGACCGGTTCACGATCCGCAACCTCGAACTGGTAGTCTCCAATCATGAAACCGGCACCTCCCTGCTTCAGGTTCTTGACCATACCGTCAGCCCAATGGGCGGACGGCTGCTGAAAAAATGGGTGCTGCTCCCGCTTACCAACCTGAACCAGATCCGGGAGCGACACGAAGCAGTCGGTTTTTTGTTGGAGCATTCCGAAACCACAGAAGGATTAGAACCGCATATCCGCCATATGGGGGATTTGGAGCGCCTGATGAGTAAAACGGCTGTTGGAAAGATCAATCCCCGGGAGGTCATGCAGCTCCGCCGGGCACTGATCGCGATCGAGCAGGTAAAAAAAATACTTGAACAGCAAGGCATTACCGCATCCCTTGCCCGGCTTGGGGAATCGCTCAATCTGTGCCATACCCTCCGGGAAAGGATCGAATCCACGCTGGCACCCGATCCTCCTACCGATATTCGAAAAGGCGATGCCATTGCTGATGGCGCACACCCGGACCTGGATGACCTGCGACACATCATCCGAAACAGCAGAGCACTGTTGGTTGAACTCCAGGAACGGGAAGTCGAACGGACCGGTATCACCAGTCTCAAAGTTGGCTTCAATAACGTTTTCGGATATTACCTCGAGGTGACCAGCAAATGGAAAGATCAGGTACCGGAAGAATGGACACGCAAGCAAACCCTTGCCAATGCTGAACGGTTTATCACCTCCGAATTGAAGGAACTGGAAAGCCGGATCCTGGGCGCCGAAGAAAAAGTTCTGGAACTGGAAGAACGGATATTTCGGGAACTGGTAGATGAAGTCGGGGCCTATATCGCACCTATCCAGCACAATGCCCTCAGCATCGCCCGTTTGGACTGTCTGCTGTCGTTTGCCAAAGTTGCCCGAAAGCAACAATACGCCCGGCCGGAAATGGACGACTCCTTGTCACTGGATATAAAAGAAGGTCGTCACCCGGTAATTGAAACCCAGCTTCCGGTAGGAGAAGCCTATATCCCAAATGACATATACCTGGATAATGAGTCCATTCAGGTTATGTTGATCACCGGGCCGAATATGTCCGGTAAATCCGCCCTGTTGCGCCAGACCGCTCTCATTGTGCTGATGGCCCAAATGGGCAGCTATGTACCGGCCGTTGGTGCACGGATCGGGTTGGTGGACAAAGTTTTTACCCGGGTAGGCGCCAGCGACAATATCAGCGGTGGAGAAAGTACGTTTATGGTGGAGATGAATGAAACGGCACTGATCATGAATAGTTTCAGTGACCGCTCCCTGATCCTGCTGGATGAGATCGGCCGGGGGACCAGTACATACGACGGCGTATCCATTGCCTGGAGCCTGGCGGAATACCTCCATGACAATGAGCGCGCGCATCCCAAGACGCTGTTTGCCACGCATTACCACGAAATGAATGAACTGGCTGAACAGCATGCCCGCATCCACAACTACCATGTCAGTACCCGGGAAGTCGGGCATAAGGTTCTTTTTCTTCGAAAACTCCTGCCGGGCGGCAGCAACCACTCCTTTGGTATTCATGTTGCCCGTATGGCCGGTATGCCCCCAATTGTTATTGAACGGGCCAATGAAATTCTTCATAGCCTGGAAGCGGATGCCCGATTAGTTATCCAGACGGAACAGGCCGACAGCAAAGTCGGCACACCGCCAGTGAAAGATATGAAGCAGCGGGTAAAGCAAATCCAGCCCCGGATGCAACTACAAATCTTTGACGCGGATGAGTACACCCGGAAGATCCGGGAAGAATTAATGGCGCTCGATCTTAATACCATGACGCCGATGGATGCGCTATGGAAACTCAATGAACTCCGCAAAATTGCAGAGAAGAAGTAACGTTATAACCAATGCTGCAAGCCTGCCGCCTTAAAAACCGCCGGAGATGGTGTAGTGTAATCCGCCTGTACCAGCGCAGCAGTCCCTTTTAACGTTTCATTATGACTCCGTTACCTTAGTTTTGACCGTCGTCTTAATAATCAACTAAATAAAGGCACGGATTTAGCAGCCTCTGACCAACGGAAAATTCCGGCATTCTCCATGCAGAAAACATTTTTACACCCATACCGATACCTGGCCCTGCCCGCCCTGATCCTGATATGCATTCAAGGATTCCTGGCTGCACAACCCGGAACTTCAATTGTAAAAGGTCAGGTGCTGGACGCCCAGACACGGGAAGGCATACCATTTGCCGGTATAGGCGTGAAGGACAAATCCTTCGGGACACGTACCGATGAGAACGGCTTGTTTGAACTCAACTCCCCGGAGCCTTTTACCAGTATACAGGTGACTGCGTTGGGATACCGGGCGCAAATCGTACCAGTTGACCTGTCTTCGGGCAAACCATTAGAAATCCTGCTGGAACCCCAGGAAACGAAACTAAAGGAAGTTACGGTACGCTCAGGTAAATACCGGAACAAGAATAACCCGGCGGTGGAACTGATCCGGCTGGTGGTACAGCACCGGGATGAAAACCGGGTGGAAAACCTGGTAAGTTTCAGCGAAGAACAGTACGAAAAAGTCCTGATCGGACTCAGCAATCTACCGGACAAAGTAAAGGATAAAAAGATCCTGAAGAGCGTCCGGTTTGTGATGGACAATGTAGATACGACCAAACTGGACGGCTCTGCCATTGTACCTGTATACCTTCAGGAAAATATCCAGGACCTCTACCTGCGCGCAGATCCTAAGGCACGAAAACTATATATCAAAGGGAATAAATCCGTCAAATTCCCCGGATACCTGGAACAGGAAGGCATCAACAAGTCACTGCGCTACCTGAACCAGGATGTTGATCTCTACGACAATTATGTAGTATTGCTCACGGATCATTTTTTAAGTCCGATCGCCAACCTGGCCCCCATGTTCTACCGGTACTATCCTATGGATACGCTGGAAGAAAGCGGCAGCAAAATCGTCCGGCTGGCCTTTTACCCCCGAAACAAGACCGACATGCTGCTTCAGGGCGACCTGTACATCGCACTGGACAGCACCTACCCGGTAGTGCGGGCCACCTTCGGTGTCAATCCCGACATTAACCTGAATTGGGTAAAATCCATAGAGTTACAGCAGGATTTTCAGCGCCTGCCTTCCGGGAAGTGGATCCTGGCCCAGGAAGACTACCGGATGGATTTTGGCCTGACAAAAAAAGGAGTCGGTTTGTTTGGTCAGCGGTATGTATCGCACCAAAACCCGCAGATTAATCCGGTACTGGAGGATTCCCTGTTCCAACGAACATATGCGGAAGTCGTATACCTGCCCGACGCCGAAAACACCGATTCCACCTATTGGGCCGCTTCCCGGCATGTCAGTCTGAATGCAGCCGAGGCGGCCACATACAAAAATATAGACAGTCTGCAGGAAACCAAGCTTTTCCGAAATTCGGCAAAGGCCCTGCTGATCGCAATGATCGGTTATGTAAATGCAGGGCCTAACCTGGAGATCGGTCCGTTGAATACCTTTTATGCATTCAATGCGGTGGAAGGCAACCGCTTCCGGTTTGGTGGCCGGACTTCTTCCACCCTGACCAAACGTTTCAATATAGAGGGCTACGGAGCCTACGGCACCACAGACCAGCGATGGAAGTACGGGGGTAACGCCACCTGGGCACTTAAGGGAAGTAGTTATAACCAGTTTCCGTTTAACCTGTTGCGGTTTAAATACCGGAATGATATCCGGATTCCCGGGCAGGAACTGGCAAAGGCACAGACCAGTAATCTTTTTACCTCGTTTGTGCGTGGGATCAACGATAAATTCGTGTACTACAACCAGATCAACCTGGAACACGAACGCGAATTCAATAACCACTTTTCGTATATCGTAGGTGCCGAGCAGCTCATCCAGAAGCCGGCAGGAGCACTACAGTTTGAACCGGTCGATGTGGGTCATCAGACTAATAGTCCGATCACCGCCTCCAAGGTCTACGCGCAACTACGTTATGCACCGGGCGAAAAGTTTTTCCAGACCGCTACGTACCGGCAGACTATTGATGTCAATTTCATCGCTACCCTCCGGTATGCCCGGGCGATCAATGGTTTTTACAATGGCCAATACAATTTTCAGGAGTTACGTGCCAGTTTTTACAAGTTCACCAACCTGCCGCCGATCGGGTACAACTATCTCTATTTGGAAGCAGGCGCGATCCTCGGACGGGTCCCCTACCCTTTACTGATGATCCACCGGGCAAACCAAACGTACGTATACCAGATCTATTCATATAATCTGATGAACTTCATGGAGTTTGTCAGCGACCGGTATATTGCCCTGAATATAGACCACAACTTTTATGGTTTCTTTCTGAACAAGATCCCCCTGGTGCGCAAACTTAAACTCCGGGAGATGGCGTCTATGAAGTTACTGTACGGCGCCGTCACACCGACCAACCGGCCGGATGAAGGTACCGGATTGTTGTACTTTCCAAGAAGACCGGACGGATCGCCCATTACCCATACCCTGGAGCAAAAGCCATACATAGAGGCCAGTATTGGCATCAGCAACATTTTCAAAGTGTTGCGTATTGATCTGATCCGGCGCTTCACGTACCTTGACCATCCGGAGGCGCCGAAATTCGGGATCCGCGGACAAGTCCAGCTCTTCTTCTGATCAAACAGCCGGATTTATCTATTTTTGCGGCGCTATTTGCATCCGAATGCCGCACCCGATCCAGGTACAAAGACGCGGAGATTCAGGTCTCCGCGTCTTTGCATTTAGATCATACCCGGTGCCTGTAAATCATTTTATGAATACACCACACCTCTCCGTAGTGATCTGTGTCTTCAATGAAGAAGACAATATTGAGCCGCTTGTTCTCCAATTGGACAACCAGCTAAAAGGCCTGGATTATGAACTTGTTTTTGTCGACGATGGCTCCACTGACAAAACACTGAACAACCTCAAGGCGCAACAACATCCCCGGCTCCGCATTGTAGAGTTCCGCCGGAATTTTGGCCAGAGCGCAGCCCTTGCTGCCGGAATTGAACACGCCCGCGGAGCATGGATCGCGACCATGGATGGCGATCTGCAAAACGATCCAGAAGATATCCCCCGCATGTTGCAAATGGCCAAGGACGGAAACCTGGACATGATGGCCGGCATCCGGCAAAAACGCCAGGACGGCATGCTGCTGCGTAAAGTGCCCAGTAAGATCGCCAACTGGATGATCCGCCGCGCTTCCGGCGTCTACCTGCATGACTATGGATGCACCCTGCGGGTTTTCCGGGCAGACCTGGCCAAAAGCATCGGCCTTTACGGCGAACTGCATCGCTTCATCCCCGTTCTTGCAGACCTGGAAGGCGCTCGTATGGACGAAACTCCTGTCCGCCACCATGCCCGGCAACATGGCCAATCCAAATACGGTATCGGCCGCACCATGCGGGTGTTAAGCGACCTGCTCCTGATCCTTTTCCTCAAACGGTTCCGGCATAAACCCATGCACCTGTTTGGTGGGTGGGGGGTGCTTTCACTGGGCTCCGGTTCGGTTATCCTCCTGTATTTACTTGCAGAAAAGTTGCTTGGGCATGATATCTGGGGGCGGCCCCTGCTCATGCTGGGAGCAGTGCTCGTCATGGCGGGGCTTCAACTGATCGCCTTGGGGATCCTCGCCGAAATGCAGGTACGGATCTACTATGAATCGCAGGACAAACGCCCGTACCGCGTGCGGCATATCCACCAACCGGGATTTAAAGAAACTGTTGACAGCGATAAGGCATGAACTGGAAAACGGCACTAAAAGCGGCGCTTTCCATCCTGATCCTGTACCTGGTTATCCGGGCAGTTGACCTGAATCTATTGCTCCGGGTAATGGGACATGCCAACCCTCTGTGGTTGCTATGGGCCATCGGCTGGTTTGTATTATCCAAAGTAATAGGCGCATACCGGTACAATGCTCTTCTACGGCTTGACCAAATCCACCTGGATAACCGCACTCAACTCCGGCTTTACTGGCTCGGTATGTACTACAACTTGTTATTGCCTGGCGGGATAAGTGGAGACGGGTACAAGATCAAACTTTTAATGGATGCCTTTGGCAGATCCTTCAAGCGACTGTTCTCCATCACCTTGTTTGACCGCGTGTCTGGGGTGCTGGCACTTGGACAACTTTGCCTGCTCCTTGCACTGGGATTGCCCGAACTACAGGTTTGGTGGTGGCTTTGGCTGCTGGGTTTCCTGGTCAGTATTCCGGTCTCCAAAATATTGTTTGACCGGATGATCCGGGCTGCCACAGGTGCCTGGATCCGGACCAGTGTACAATCCATGGGTGTACAGGTTACGCAAGCCATCGCCACTTTCGGCATCATTTGCGCCCTGCAACAACAAGATCATTGGCTTGGTTATTCAATCGTGTTTCTGGTTTCCTCTGTAGTGGCCATGCTTCCGCTGACCATTGGTGGAGCCGGCGCCCGGGAATTGACCTTTCTGTGGGGCGCGCAACTCCTTCACCTCGATCCGGAACGATCCGTGGCCATTGCTTTTATTTTCTACCTGGTTTCCACCGCGGTAGCCCTGTATGGAATAGTATACAGTTTCAAAAACAGGTTGCTACCGGAGGATAGTCCTGAATTCTAGTGTTGCCCTGTAATCAGTAAGGAAATCTGCTGCCGGTTCACGGTTCCCGAAATAGTTCGCGTAATTTTGCACCCGCAAAATCAACAGCCATATTTTCAAAATACGCACATGACCATTCTAGTCACCGGCGGTGCTGGTTTTATCGGATCCCATTTGTGTGAGTCCCTGCTGCGCGACAGTTATCATGTAGTTGTGCTGGATAACTTCGACCCTTTCTACGATCCGGCCATAAAGCAGGAAAACCTGCGTTTATTATCGGAATATCCGGCATTCCGGTTTATCGAAGGTGATATCCGGGACCAACAGGTCTTTCACCAGATCTTTACCAACCACTCTGTGGATGCGGTAATCCACCTGGCTGCAAAAGCGGGCGTGCGGCCTTCAATTCAGGAACCAGCATTATATTTCGACGTCAATGTCAACGGCACCCTCCAACTGCTGGAAGCCATGCGGAAGGCTGGCGTGCCCCGACTGCTTTTTGCTTCATCTTCCTCTGTTTACGGAAACCAGGAGAAAACCCCATTTTCCGAAACGGACGATGTAAGCCACCCCATTTCACCTTATGCCTCCACCAAACGGACCGGCGAACTGATGTGTTATACCTACCACCATTTATATGGATTGGAAGTAGCCTGCCTGCGCCTTTTCACGGTTTATGGCCCGCGTCAACGCCCCGACCTGGCGATCCATAAATTTGCCCATCTCGCCCTCGCCGGCAAACCAATTCCGCTTTACGGCGACGGTTCTACCAGACGCGACTATTCCTATGTGACCGATACCGTCAACGGGATCCGGCAGGTATTGGACCTGCAACCGCTGCAATATGAGATCTTTAATCTCGGCGGTGGCACTCCGGTCACCCTGATCGAAATGGTCCGGGCACTGGAGAAAGCCCTGGGGCACCAGCTGGAAATTGACTTTCAGGATAAACAACCGGGAGATGTGGACCAAACCTTCGCAGATGTGGCTAAAGCCCGGAGTGTTTTCGGGTATCAACCGGCTGTTTCACTGGAAGAAGGGGTTCAATCCTTTTCCGACTGGTTCTTTTCCTCTGCTACCGGCAGGTAGCAGCAATGCGGTCCGGGAAACCCCTAGTCCACGGCGAATAGCAGGAGCTTTATCTCCGTATAGTCCGAATGTAAAGTATCAACAGGCGCCTGCCCGAAAATATGGCTGGCATTCGGCTCCTCGTCGGGATTTACCACATAGAGTGCATTTGGATAGTCCGTGTCGAAGGTGCGTTTTACAATATACCCCAGTTTCTGAGTCATGTAGAAGGACGCTGGTTCCCGGAGGTAGGAATCCCCGTACACATACCAGGTACGGTCCCGGTATTGTTCCACAAACCGGTAGGTATCCGTCCGGGCACGGGAAGTAATGTTTTCATGGTGCCGGGTCGGTAAAATGATCATGTCAAATGCAATCCGAGCCACCAAAAGCGATATGATCAGCCAGAATAGGTAGCGTGACCGGTCGGCAAAAAAACAAACCGCTACTATGGAAAGGGCTACACCAAAGGTCAGGGAGAGTGGCCAGATATGCTCCAAGAAATTTACTGCCGGGATGTAGGGCATGGCGAAAAAAGCCACCGCCAATAAGGTCGCCAACACGCCCATCAACCCCTTAAATACCTTGTGCCGCCAGGAATTTGCCTCCTTGTCCTGTTCCATCAGATAGAAACTCAGCACATTAAACAGCGGGATAAACATCAACAAATAGCGGGCATACACCTGTACCGAACTCCAGTAGATCGGAAGATTGACCGCCAACAGGATAAAATTGAAAAATACAAACTTGTTTTGCCGCAGCCTGGTCCAGAAATGCCGGTCAACCCAGGCAAGGATCAACAGGGAGAACGGCAGAAAATGGTATATGGAACTAAACGGGAACTGGAAAAAATGTAACACGGTACGCCACCAGCCGAAGACTACAGCGGTGCGTTTCATGGACTCGTTTAGCAAATTGGGCAACAATACATCCAGCGAACGATATTGCGCATAGGCTGCAAGGTAGAGTCCCAGTATAGCTGCCGCCAAAAGCATACCCCACAAATGCTGGAGCGAGAACAAGCGCCGCCACTGCCGGAAGAACAACAAGCCTGCCGTGAGGGATAAGCCCTGGAATACTATTGCCGGCAGCCCCTTAAGCAAAAAGCCGGTAGCCATAAGGGCATAAGTGACAAGGAACAGGCGCTGCCATTGCCCCCGGACCCCGAAGTAATAAATGCTCATGAACAAAGCGTAGATCGTCACGGAAAAAGTTGTGTCGATCAACCCCAGCATCGAATCATAGATCAGGAACCGGCCGCTCAGCATGGTCATGAAGGCAGACAGAAAAGCAAAAGCAAATCCAAACTCGCGAACTGTAAAGCGGTACACGGTATATCCGTACAACGCCAGCGCTACTACGGTTGCCGTACGTGCCGGGAACTCGCCGAAATACCCGAACAGTTTGAAATAAACCAGCAGGATCCAGTTGAACAAGGGCGGCTTGTTGATATAGGCAGCCCCATGCATGGTCGTGGCTATATAGTTTCCGGAAAGGTCCATTTCGAGCGCAACCAGCGACCGGATTGCCTCATCGCCATTGAGCGCGGCCGTGCCGAGATGAATAAAATGTGCCGGGACAAAAAGAGCCAGGATCAGCCACACCAGGTACATGCTGGGGATTCCCTGAATACTGCGGATTAGATTGGACATGAATCGTTTTGTTGTTCGATCGGATTTGATTCCTGCTGACACCTAGGATGTCTTCCGGACAAGGCGTCGCCACATACCCAGTGCCAGACCAAAAAGCATGATAAGAGAACCTGCCCACACCAGATTTATACCCGGAAATACGATAGCCTCCAGTACGATATAATCAGAACGGGGGGCATTTTCGGCAACTTCCAGCGGTATCCGGCGCTGTGCTTCTGGTGCCTGCGCCATTGAAATGGTCAGTGTCCCGGTTTTCGGATCTATTTGTTCCAGCCGGAAGTGCAGTCCCAGTGATTCCGCTTCATCTTTTAAACTGAAGGTCTGGTTTTCCCGGATCAAATACACCGGACTAGCGGTGGCCTTCCGGCCATCAGGGGCCGTGATCTCCAGGTCAGCAGCCAGGGCAATATCCTGTGGCTCAGGCAGATAAGACGGATGATCTACAGTACGGTTCGCCTTGGAAAAACGGACCTCGAAGCCGTTAAATAAAACCGATTCCCCCTCCTTCATCGGGAAATTGGTAAAATTCAGATCTTCTTCCATCGCCATTAACTGTGTCATAGAAGATTCTGACAACCGGACCCGCATTTGCAGTTGCCCAACTTGTGCAGGCAGGGTAAATCCGCCCTCCATCGGCCTGATGTACAGCATTGGATCAGCAGCATACCCAACTGTATCGTCCAGGCCATAGGCACGCAGACGCAAACCAAAGGCAAGATCGCCTTTCTGTGGCGTGTACTCCGGGTGTACCGGCTGTTTGGTATAGCCCTCTAATACCAGGTAATGTTTTTTCGTGAATATTGTATCTCCAACAGCAGCCTCATACGTCTCAAACCGCAGGCTGTCCTCCTGCTGACGGGCAAACTCCTGATCAAGTTCAGCCTTGGGAAGGGACGACACATGGGTAAAGATATCGTGGGTCAGGTAGTGCTTGGTGGAAGGGTTGGAAGCCACCACTTTTGTAAACTGGCGGTCGTACATTACATTGGGCTCCAGCACAAACGACTCCCCTCTAGATGCACCGGCTGCATCCATTTTTTTAAATGCCACGGAAAACGTACGGGTTTGGCGGACGATCGTATCGTTCAGATATGTCGCCTCAAAACCTCCCCGCATCGGCATCGGTGCCTGCTTCAGCAACAGTATATTTTTATTCAGGTCATCATTTCCCATCCCTTCGATCAGGCCGTCCATGGCAAAGACATTGGTGGAAATCCATTCCTTATTAAGCCCGGTGCCCAGAATGCCCAGTACCAAAATACCAAAACCGATGTGGGAAAAAGCGGAACTTGCCTGCTTCAGGTTTCCTTTGATAAAGGTGATGATATAATCTACGTTTGCCGAAATTGTGAACATTGCCGTAAACAGCAACGCATAATATTGCCAGGCGTGAATATTCAACCAGGTAGCATTCAGTGCGGAAAGGGCCACCGCGGCCACCGCAGCAATTGCCATATGCCGGATAAAGGTCCTGGCCCATACGCGTTCATTTTGCTCCTTGTAACGCAACCATTGCCCAACCCCGCTGAGCAACCCAATAAATACGGCAATCCACAACTGATACCGGTTATGGTGTTCCACGGGGTCCTTTAACGCAGCGCCTACATAGTCGGGGTTGACAAGTTGAACCAGTTTATTCCAGACCGGAAGTGAGGTTGCCCCGGTAATGAGCACAGCAGAAAAGAAGAGTACCAGCGCACCTATGAACATCCAGAACTCCCGGGAAGCCCCTGCTTCTTCCTTTTCCAAATCCGGGATAGATCTCCAACGGGAAAACCACAGCCAAGCACCCAATACCAGGAAGACCAGGATGAACAACACCAGTTGGAACCCCAGTCCCATTTCTGTAAATGCATGCGCAGAGGTATCGCCCAATATGCCGCTCCGGGTGAGGTACGTCGAGTACAGGATCAGGATAAAGGTAATCAGGTAAAAACCGTATGTACTCCGGATAGAGTAACCCGTTGAACGGGCGATCAAATTGGTGTGAATACCGGCAACAAGGGTGATCCAGGGTACAAGAGAGGTGTTCTCAACCGGGTCCCATGCCCAGTAACCGCCAAAGGACAACGCTTCGTATGCCCAGGCACCACCCATCAATATCCCCGTTCCCAGAATAGCGCCGGAAAACAGCGACCACGTCAGCGCGGGCTTTAGCCAGTCTTTGTGGTCCCGTAACCAAAGCCCGGCCACTGCGTAGGCAAACGGAACTACCGTAGATGCAAAACCCAGGAAGAGTGTCGGCGGATGGATGGTCATCCAGTAGTTCTGCAGAAGCGGGTTGAGTCCGTTTCCGGTAATCTGTGACAGGTAGTCCGCCCGGGCGAAGATCGGGGCATCCATTGTATCACGAAGCAGGTCGAACGGATTGGCCCCCAGGCGAAAATCGCCAAAATATAACCCCAGGATCATCGACCCGATAAACACTTCTACCAAAGCCAGGATCGCCATCACCGGCGACTCCCATTTGCCGGCCCGCAGGATCAGCACCAGGCCAAGTACAACATGCCAGAAGCTCCACAGGAGAAAACTGCCCTGTTGTTCTTTCCAAAATGCCGAGAAGGTATACTGGAAAGGCAGATCATCGGAGACATTCGACCAGGCATACTGATACTCGTAGTACTTACGGACCAGTATGTAAAACAAGGTACCAATGACCGCCAGCGTAGATAAGCCGTGTAGCAGAAACCCAAAACGTCCCAGGTTGCGCCAGTATTCCATGTCGGTCTGTGCGCGGCGCTGCGTCGCAACAAAGTAGGCTCCACCGGCCAAAAGCGCCGATACAAACGACAAGACAATGAAAAAGTGTCCGAGTTGGCCCGGAAGAAGATGTTCACCAATATACTCCATGTGCCAAAAAACTTAAATGGGGAGTGGTAATAATGGGGGGCAAAAGTACAGGTAATGCCGGCAAACTGGATAGAATATAAATTTCAGGTCCGCCATTTTACCTGAATATCAGGAAGTTCGTCAACTAATTGACGGAACTGCTCGATCTGACCGGCAGCAAATGCACGCTTGGGAAGCATGATCGCACTGGAAGCGGAATTGTACACCAAAAACAACTTTGACGTTTCCACCACCTGTAACACGCCAGACCACGAAAACTCGGTTGAAAAGGTATGCCCCTGAATAGTGATCATAGAGGCGCCAATAATACAATTGCGTCCTTCCTGCATCTGGGGTGCAGACCGGAATGTGCGACGCCCCATAAACCGGATCAGATACCACCAAAGGCCCAATACCATAGCCACCGGTAACACCACGGATAATAAATACTTCAGTGTAAAGATATCGCCACCTTGTGTCACCGTGAGCGCGACCAGCATCAATACAGCCAGGATCAGATACATCCGGCTGCGGTTCCGCATAAAAAAATGGCGCAGGAACTCCTGGTAGTCTGCTTCCGTATATTGAAAACTAAGCGTTATTGGAGTCATATCCGTACACTACATTTGTTATTTCTGAACCAACCGGTTAACCTTTCTCAGACCGGACATATATCTCCTGGTCCTTGTACTTGGAGGGGCACTTCAGCAACATATCTGCAGCTTCAAAGGTCTCGCCATTCATCTGTCCGGTTAGCACGATCTGTTCTGAGCGTTCAAAATCCTGTGGTTTGCCGGCTCGCAATATCACACGCTTAACTTCCCCTGCATTGTCCCGCAGGTAAAAGGCCAGGTAGTTCGGGTCTTTTTCCGGATTGTATTCCACCGGCTGATCCTTTACCAATTGTCCAACCAGTTTAACCCGGTCACCACTTACCATGGCCTGATCGAAGTTGGCATAGGTAGTTACGTCCTTACTGGCAGAAATCAAGATACCCACAGCAACAGCGACAATAGCAATGGCAATAATATGCGTTCGTTTCATAAAACTTATTTTGATGCAAAAGTAGGACTCCTAAACCATTCCGGGTATGATTTTTGTAAAACCTTATACCAGGTGTGGCAGGGCACCGGGATAACGGACATTTACTGTGTGTTCCGGCTGGTGTACCTTCTAACGACAGACTCCGGTAAAATGTTTATTCACCCGGCCGGCTCTGTTCTACTCTTTTTTAGTCCTCCCTCCTTGCGGCCTGATCCGGCAACGTCGCCAGAACAGAAATGGTCGGACCTGCAGTTAATGCCCCCTTTAAAAACGGCAAAAGCCGCACCAACAGGCTTAAAACAAGCATAATTTGTATATGCCTGCCAACCTGCAAATTACAACATAATACTATGCGTTAGGCCATATAATCCCGCTGAAGCCTGCATTGTAATTTAATACTGTAATACCTGCTCAGCACGGTAATCACTCCAGGTTACCGGTGCTGTTATACCCAACACCGAACGATTATGGGCTTCCGACTTTTCCTATGCCTGCTGCTATGTTCCTCCGGGGGATCCTGTGCACTATCTGCTCAAACGGTCAGCGACTCTGTTGACCACGCAGTCCGGCTGTTATCCGATCTCGCTACAGCCGGTGACTATGAAGAAGCCCGGCTGGAAGCCGATTTCCTGCGCATCTGGGTACAGCAAAACCAGTTGTACTTCCCTGCTACCGCCATTCCGTTGATCTCGGATATCTATGCTTATCAACAGGATGAGAACAGCGCAACCCGTTTTTTCAACGAAGTACTCGGCGCGACCCGGCGGAACCCCAGTTTCAGGTTCCAGGTGGACGTTTTACCGCACCTGATTGAAGCCTGTCAACAATGGGGATTTACCAAAGAAGCGTCCATTGGCCTGCAACTGCTATTGGCGGCACAGGACTCCCTGATCAACCAGGCTGTTCAGGTTCAATCCACCGCATTACTGGCCAGAATAGATACACTGGAACAATCCCAAATTTCGGAGCAGTCCGTGCAGCGCCAGTATGTACCACTTAAACGCAGCATGGCGCTCCCGGTGGCCGGTACGCTGGTTTTCCTGCTCCTAACGTTCTACCTCTGGCACCGGAAGGTGGTGACCAAACTGCACAAACGACTCGCCCGAAAGGAGCTGGAACAGGAATTACAACTCCTCCATCCGTCCGAGCCTATGTCAGAAGTTGGATCTGCTACTATACCTGTATTTGCCCAACAGGAAATAAAGAATATTCAAACCATCTCCCCGCAATTGGTCAGAAAAGCACATCCAGAGCGAACAGCATTACTAATAGAATCAAACCGGCAGCTTGTCCTTTATTTCAAATCCTTGTTAGCTGACCGCTTTGAAATAGAGACTGCCTCCACCCCGGGAGAAGGGCTTCAGGCAGCATCTACCCTGCTGCCTGATCTTATCGTATGTGATGCTGCACTTAACGGACAGTCTGGAATCGACCTGGTCCGGCAGATCAAATTAACGGAACGCACCAATCATATCCCGGTCATCCTGTTGACCGACCAGGAAGGCAAAGCTGGTCAGCTCGACGCCCTGCGTGCCGGTGCTGACGGATGGTTTGGCCGGCCGGTATTACACCAGGTCTTTGATCAGGAGATCACACAACTTTTGAATCAGCAGCGGCAACGGCAACAGGCATTTGGCAAGGCACTCCATCTTTTTTATACGGAAAACCAGATTGAGGTGTCCGATTCATTCCTCGCTACCGTGATCCGGCTCATCGATCAGCAACTGAATGACCCGGACTTCCTGGCGGACGACCTGGCGCGGCGCATGAAAATGGATAATACCACCTTTGTAAAAAAACTACATGCCTTGACCGGAAAGGATCCGGGACAACTTATCCGGGAGATGCGGCTGGAAAAAGCAAAAGCACTGCTGGAAAAAAGAGTCGCCCCCCCGCAAACGGTAGCCGATCTGGTGGGCTTTGCCAGTAGCGGCACCTTTGCCCTGGCATTTAAGGATTACTTCGGAGAAAACACTTTACTGCTGCAACTTCAGGGACCGGGCGGTCAGTAGCGTATATTTGGGCCGAATCAGCATCCAAATATATGGCAAAAAGGCCCCCACTCTATTTCATTGCCCTATTGCCTCCGGAAGAGATTTCTCAGGAAGTTACGGCATTCAAACAGATCCTGTCAGACCGTTGGGGTGCCCGGCACGCTTTCAACAGCCCTCCGCATATTACGCTGCAGCCACCCTTTCCATGGCCAGACCAGCAACTCACCGATCTCATCCGTGTGTTGGAAAAGTTTGCTCAACAGCACTCCTCTGTTCCGGTCCTCCTTCAGAATTTCGGTGCCTTCCCGCCGCGGGTCCTGTTTGTGCAGCCGTTGAAAAGCCCGCAGTTGGAACAATTGTTTCAGGCCCTAATCAAAGATCTGGAACATGAACTCGGGTTGTCCGACCCCAGAAACCACCAACGTCCTTATCACCCGCATATGACGATCGCCCACCGGGACCTGCGGGAATCTGATTTTCCCGAAGCGTGGCGTTTTTTCAAACAGCAACGGTATGAACGGTACTTTGATGCGTCGGAGCTGGGTTTACTGAAACATATCAACGGGAAATGGGAGATCGTACGAACCTTTCCGTTCCGGTAAATCCTGATTGATCAGTATGACCCGCCATACCATCCCATTCCGCCGTCGGGCAATACGTTCGTATCAAAATCAAAAAAGGCGGCGTTTTCCTGGTGTGACCCCTGCCCCCAGGATGTCCGGCAAGGCGACGTTACCCAGGCCGGCTCCCAGTATATCACACCCAGTCCTCCCCGTTTTTTTACCTCCCGGGTCAGGTCTGCCAGCCAACGGCGCTGGTTTTCTGGACTTGCAGGCGCGTAGTCCGGATGCACCTCATTGAGGATATTGTTGGCACTGTCGTTGGATGCGGTGGTCCAGATACAGGCCGTTTCTACGATCATGACGTCCTTACCCGGGTATTGTGCGCGCAGGTCGGCGATAACAGAACCTGTTTGGGTAATACCTACCGGCTTATGCCAGGCCCAATAATAGGACAGGCCAATGATATCAAAATCCTGTACGCCAGCCGTCCAAAAGCCTACCATCAGGTTCCGGGCCTTCGAGGGGTCAGCCACATGCAAGGCCACTTTGATTACCGCTCCGGTATTTTTTTCCACCTCCCGCACTGCTGAAATGGCGGCATTGAACAACGGCCCGTTCCGATCCCAGTTGATGGGTCCTCCTGCGGCATTGGCCTGGGGGGAGAGCAGGATCTCCCGGTTGGTTTCATTTCCGACCTGCACCATTTCCGGCAATAAACCGTCATTGTACAAACTGGTCAGCGTTTGAAACACATATTGATACACCGAGTCTTCAAGTACGGGAAGATTGTCCACAACCGGTTCCCAGGCTGCCGGAACCAACTGGCGTCCGGGGTCCGCCCAGGTGTCGGAAAGATGGAAGTCCAGTAATACCTGCATTCCTGCCGAGCGGGCACGCTGGATGCTTTTTCGTACATCCTGAAAATCGGAATACCGCCTGCCTTGGTTCAGCGTATCATACCAGCTGGGAGAATGCCAGAGCCGCAGCCGGACCAGGTTGCAGCCATTATCGGCAAATATGTTGAATGGGTCGCGGACTACACCGTTCTCCCGGTATTGCACGCCACAATCCTCCATTTCATTGACATAGGACAGATCCGCTCCCAGCTGCAGTTCCTTTTCCGGCTCGGGGGTAGTGTTTTCCTGTCCGCATTGCAACGACACCAGGATAAAAAGCATCAACCACAAATGGATTAGCCTGCCAACAGCAGAAATAGATCTGAACATAGCATTACGGAACAGCATGATTACCTGATTTCTTCAAGAAAATACATGTCAATTGGTTCCTGGTTCTTGACCGGGACCTTACCCCGGTGTGTGAAGGAAAACAATTTTCCCACCAGTTGATACGTCGAATGTGAAATATTCACCCTGCCTGCCTCTCCATTGCTTTCCAGCCTTGCCGCAATATTAACCGTGTCGCCCCAAATGTCAAAAGCAAACTTGGACCGGCCAACCACACCTGCGATCAGTGGTCCGGTATGTATGCCCACCCGTCCCTCAAAATACTGTTCATCTACCTTAAGACATTCCCGTTTCCATTTATCCAAAAAGTCAAGTATTTCCAGTGCCGCGTAGATCACCTTCTCCGGATGATCCATAGTGGGTGTCGGCACACCGCCAACACACAGATAACCATCACCCAGGGTTTTGATCTTTTCCAGCCCGTATTGCTGAATGATCCGGTCAAAACTGCTAAAGCAAAAGTCAATTTTATCCACCAGCTCGACCGGGGTCATCAGGTTGCTTTTTTTACTGAAATCTTTGAAGTCCAGCATCATCACAGTGGCACTGCTGTAATCCCGCGGTTGTACTTTTTTATGAATGATCAACTCTGCTGCCACCGGCGCCGGCAGGATATTGAGTAACAGATCATGGGAACGCTCCTGCTCCAGCCGGATCGTTTCATTTTTTTCTATGAGCTCACGCTCATGATTAAACTCCATCACCACATTATTGAACAGGTTGGTAGCCACTGCAAAACCAAGAATAGTTACGCTCGTCGCTTCCAGAAAGTTGACTACCATCATTTCCAGATGGTCCCCCTGGATAAACACGATGGCACAGGACATGATCAGGTATATCACCACATTCAGCAGCACCCGGTCCGTGTGCAACATGATGACAATAAAATTCACCACCAGAATAGTGATGCCATACATGGCGATCGACCCGCGTTCAATAATGCTGAGGATAGCCATGATCAAAGTCACCAGACTGACATAAACCGTCCAGGACACAATCAGTGGGTAGGTATATTTATAGCGGCCCACAGCAACTGTTTCCCTGTTTTTGTAGATCAGCGCAAGGGGGAAAATGAGTACAAAAAGCGAAATATGGTTCAGGAACAGTAAAAAATACAGCGGTGACGTCCCAAAACGACCGTTCACAAACCGGATGTAATCCAGGACCAACAGGCCTAAACCCATGATTAAGCCGATGATCGTGGCAAACCGGATCCGTTCCAGATTTTCAATCCGGAGCCGCATCAAGAATGCTTTCTGGGCACGCTTTTTAACTCCTTTAAAAATGGCACTTCCAGTCATGCGCATGAATCTGGTTATAACCTGTAAGCCAAAAGCCGCTACGCCTGGTTCGGGACCAGAGATAGCGGCTTTTATTCCGGGCTCCGTACAGGTGGGTTTGGATATTTCGCACCATCCTCTGAACAATACCCGTTATGCTCAAATATAAAGCAGGCCGGGCATTTATCCAATAAATCCCCGGTTTGAAGTAAAATTAACGCAAACCAGCCAGCACGGCTTTCATACGGCGTATTGCTTCCCGAAGTTGCGCTTCCGATGCAGCGTAACTCAACCGGATGCAATTGGGATCACCGAAGGCTTCCCCGGAAACGAGGGCGACCTGTGCTTTGGATAAAATGTATTCGCACAGATCTCCGGAATTCCGGATCTGCATTACTCCATCGGTCTTACCATAAAAGGCACTGACATCCGGGAAAACATAAAAAGCGCCTTCCGGATGATTAGCATTTAGGCCCGGGATCTCCCGAAGCAACGAAAGCACCAGGTCGCGCCGCTGCAGAAAAGCATCCCGCATGGCATGGGTTGGGCCCAGATCAGAAGACAAAGCCACCTCGCCGGCTTTTTGCCCGAAAGCTGAAGCACCGCTTGTCACCTGCCCCTGTATCTTCGAACAAGCGGCTGCAACTTGTTTGGGTGCGCCCATATACCCCAGGCGCCAACCAGTCATGGCAAAACCTTTGGCAAAGCCATTTACAGTGATGGTCCGGTCTTTTACCTGTGGGAAAGACCCGATACTTACATGTGCCTTTTGGAAGTTGATGTATTCGTATATTTCATCACTGACTACATATACATGCTCATATTTGGCCAACACGTTTGCATAAGCCTCCAGTTCAGCGTGGTTGAATACCGTTCCGGTCGGATTGCAGGGTGAGGAAAAGAGCACGAATTTAGTGCGTTCCGTTATGGCGGCTTCCAGTTCCTGTGGGCTGGGCTTGAACTCCCGGTCCACACCGGCGTATACCGGCACCGGCGTTCCCTCCGATAATTTAACTATCTCCCAGTACGAAACCCAGTACGGCGCGAAAACCACCACCTCATCCCCCGGATTAAGCAGGGCCTGGCAAATATTATAAATCGCCTGTTTGGCGCCATTGCTCACTACAATCTGATCCGGTGCGTAATCCAGGTTGTTATCCCGTTTGAATTTTTCGCTGATCGCTTTGGTCAGTTCGGGCAGTCCCGAAACCGGCGTATACTTGGTATAACCTTCTTTCATAGCCTGATAGGCTGCCTCTTTGATATGATCCGGGGTGTCAAAATCAGGCTCGCCAAGGCTCAGGCTAATTACATCATGGCCTTGAGCACGCAATTCGCGGGCCATTCGGGCCATTTTCAGGGTTTCGGATTCTGCCAATTGGAGAACCCGGTTGGAGAGCAGGGATTGGGTGCTGGTCATGGTGTAATTAAATTATTTCAATATTCAAAAAAGTTCGGGTAAAGGTACAAATACCATGCACACCATTATGTGGAAAACATTCAAGAATTCCGCAGTAAAAATGGATCTGCTCAACATTTTACAACGGCCACTTCGCTACAGGTCGGCAACAGTTCCCAAACGTGGATGGCAGAATAGCCCGCCGAGGGGAGTTCCGGATGGGCTGCTCTTCCGGTCTATATAATATTTGTCCTTTTTTATCGAATATTCAGGGCGCTTTCCTAGCTTGCGGCTGATATTGCCCCTATAGCAAACGACACCGGGATACTGCCGGAAAAGCAACGGCAGGCATGAAGGGCTCCCGGTATCAGATCAAAACATTCATTTACCAAACACCATTATTGACGTATGGCTCGACTGACCTCGTTCTCTCGACTTCTTATCACACTCGCCATTGTTGCAGGCGTTTATTTTGCTGTCAAAACATTTCTGCCGCAGTTTCAAAATGACAATCCGGACACTACGGAAGTCACAACCGGAGGAGAAGATGCTCCTCCTGCGGATGATGCCAAAACGGTCAGTACCTGGGGAAAGTCCGTATCCGATTTTAATTACACCGCGCCAGCACCGGTCAACGGTGTATTGAAAGGGGTTGTGGAACTGGGTGCCACCGGTTTTAACTCGTTCATTATCAAAGTAGACAACCAGGAAAACTGGAAGCTGGAAAAAGCGGAATACGGCGCCAGCCTGGTATACGAAAACCTGGCTACGGACGACGATATCAGCAAAGGACTTAAGAACTATATCGCTGATATGCTGGCCTATGGTGTCGGACCGAAAAACATCCATTTTGTGATCAGTTCCGGTGCTAAAACCGTACCTGTTACGACCAAGATCTCCAGCATCCTGAAGGGGATGGGATACTACGTAAACGAAGTCACTCCGGAACAGGAGGCCAAACTGGCGCTGAAATCCTGTCTCCCGAGAAGTTACTACAACAAGGGCTTCGTAGTGGATATCGGATCCGGCAATACCAAGATCTCCTGGATGGCAGGCAGTTCACCAACCGGACTGGAGCTCCCTGGTGCCAAGTACTACCAGCGGAACCAGACCGCCGAGGAAGTGTATGCCGAAGTGTCCGCCAAAGCCAAACAGGTACCTTCCAACTTGCGCAGCACCTGTTTTATTATTGGCGGCGTCCCCTTCGAACTGGCTAAACAGGTACGCAACGGCAAAGAGCGCTACACCGTGCTGAAAGCCCCCGGTGATTACGCGCTGGAAGGCGACAAACAAAAGGCTGGTGGAAATATTTACAAAGCCATTGCGGATGCAACCGGCTGTCAGCAATTCGTTTTTGACTGGGATGCCAATTTTACCATTGGCTTCCTGCTGAGTCTGTAATTGATATTCAGGCAGCAAACTGCTTTCGACGGGCAGTTAATAAACAGGCCGTCCTGTCTCCATATACCGGTCAGACAGGACGGCCTGTATTTTGAGAACAGAATAATAAAGATCTGCTCTAATTCTTTTCTTTTTTGGGCTTTCCTTTCGTGCCTAGAATATTGTTGCCCTTCTCTTTATCGAGCACTGGTTCCGGCCGCGGGGCTTCTTCCAAAACCTCATCAAAGACCTTATCTACATAGCGCAATCGGCCTTTATCTACTTTAAAAGCGCTGTAACTCCCATCCGGCACATACATCACGCCTCCGGTATAGGGATTGGTATACGGTATCAGGTGATCAAAGAGGATCATCTGATAATGCTCATCCCAGTTGAGTCGCACGTTTGCCTCGGCAAAATACTCCAGAATAAGCCGGTACTCTTCCCCCTCGTCCGGTCGGTTGAACATAGGCGCACCAAATTGAGGCGTACCGTCGGGTGCAAAGGTCAGCACCTCCAGTACTTTGCGTTTGTCAAAAAAAGAAAATCCATCGTAGCCAAACAGCAGATAACGCTGTTCCTTCTTTGTTTCAAGCGGCAATATGTTATAATAAAGTGCTCCGTACCACTGGTCCGGTGTAAGTTCCTCCCGTGTAGGCATGCTGCGAAATTCGAAACTACGGTCGACCAGCGGGTACAATTGCAGTTCCGGCCGGTTCATCTGGATCGCACCGTAATACCGGTAAGTAGAATCATCCACGAATAGTTGCCAGGTAAATATGCGAAAACTACTATCTGGCGGCGCCAGGATCGAAACGCTCTTTAAGCGATTAAAGGGATAGTGAAAGGAATTCTCCACCTTCAGGGCGCGCACCAATGCCTTGATCAGGCTCCGGCAAGCCAGGAAACGCATTTCCGGAAGGGAGTCATTGACTACTGCATAGGACAGGATCACGAGGGTATCTTCACTGGTATGCAACTGGCTGACCGCTTCCGGAGGCAGCATTCCGGTACCGCCATTTTGATTTTTCTGGCCGGGCAGATCGGTAGAGCCTACTAATCCGAGAAGTAAAAAAACAGGAAAAAAAATTCTTGGAGACATATAACTGTTACGGGTAAAATTGCGTGGATGGTTGCTAAACGTGAATGCCATACCCGAAATTGTCTTCCCCGCTTTTGGCAGATCTATGTCAACTCTGCAATTTTTTCCAGCAGCCATTCCTGGTTGACCGTGTTTCCCTTTTCCCGGAGAATATCGCTTCGCAGCTTTTCCAGAGCTGCTTTATCCCCGGGAACCAGCCGGGTCAGCCGGCGTACTGATTTGATCAGATTCAGATAGCCCTTCCGGCGCTGTAACGGGATATTCTTTTGCCGGTTCAGAAACACCCGGAATGATTCCATAAAAGGGTCCAGCGCATCGTATTCCTCCAACTCATAATAGGTGATCGTGAGAATTGCCTTGGCGATCAGGTTGTAGCCAATATCTTCATATTCCACATCCCGGAGCAGCGATAGCACCTTGTCAAATTTATTCTGGTACCGGTATACCCGGGCGAGATTGAAGGTATACGTATTCTGCCGGGTTTCTATAGGGAGGTTGTTTTTGTATTGTTCGATAAACTGTTCAGCCCAGTCGAGTTTCCCCAATTGCAAGGCCGCCCCAACGGCATTGTTAAAACGCCAGGTAGCGAGTTCATCATTCACGACAAAAACTGATTTCCGGATACCATCTTCGAACAGATCAAAATACTCCTGCAGGAACACCCGGTCTCCCTTGTTCACCTTCCCGGTACAATAGTGCAGGGCAGAGTCGTATAATTCTATAGCATCTTTCTGCGGCATGACAGCACCGAACTGGTCAAGCATGCGCTTCAGGTTATAATAGTGGGCACTGTTCTCCTCATCTAACAACGTCAGAAAGGAGTAATAGTAAATGGCCAGTTCCGGCACCTCCTCGATTGGAAATCCCTTGAGAAACTCAAGTAGTTCATCATTGAAATTCAGGTCGTATGTAAAGTTTCCGGTCCGTTTCTGGCTCAGAACAGAACTGTATAACTTAATCTTTTCAATCCAGTAGAATAAGTCCAGATTAGTCGATATCTCCTCAATATTGGCCCGTGCATTCAGCTTTACATCAAAATCCATGAGAGTATAGTACTGACGTTCCACCTCGTAACCAAACCTGAAGTAATCCAGTGAACGGTAAGGCATTTGGTCCAGGGCTGTCCGGACCTGGCGCAAAGCCGTATTATAAAGTGGCTCCACCTTATTGCGCACCACATACTGGAGCAGGTCCATGTTATGCCGGACCGGATCGTTCAGTGTGGTTTCCAGTGCAAGGAACCGTTCCACCTGCTTGAGCAGGTCGGAGCAGTATTTCCGGAAGTTCACATCGTCATATGGCACATTGCCAAACATCTTTTTCCAGACCTGTTGGCGGTCGAACCCATCAGCCCCCTTATCAATGCGGTTTATAAGCAGCGAACAAAGCCGTGGCAGCGTCTTACTGTGGTTGAAATACGGGGACTGCAGGTAGCGGATCAGGCGTTTGTGCACCACGGTATCCAGGCACCGAAGTGTCTGGAACAACTTATTGGAATACAGAGACCTACCCTTCCCTTCGTCATTTCGATCCATGAAAAAGCCTGTTAAATCGTTCGAACATTCAGAGTCCCGTACCGCTAAAGCACAGGCGCATCAATTACAGCATATTGGGGAAAGCAACTGATATGTTTTTTCACAAGCAAACATTAACACAAATTATACATAAAGTATATAGTGCTCTTTTTGTGTGCTTTACATATGTTCTTCATTAAAAAAGATTAACAATAGAGCAACTATTGCCTTCACAAAAATATATTTTTATCACTTAGGTCCGTAGTGTTTGATCGAGAGTCCCTATTTTTGATGGTGCTTTTAATACCGTTGCCATGAATGTGTTTTTACTCCCTCCCTCCATCAGGATCAGTCTGTTGGTGTTGATCGCTCTTGCAGGAGTGCGGTCGGGCACATTCGCCCAAAGCAAAAGTCCTTACCGTGCCCTGCTTACCGCAAGAGACCAGGTGGTCAATGATACTGTCAGCGGGCAAAACCTGAGTATTTATGCCGTAAGTCCACAACCCCAGCATGGCGATGTTGATATAACCATGTTACAATCGGGAGGCTCTGGCAATCCATACATTTACGCCATTTCCTACACACCTGACGCCGGATTTACAGGTGTCGATACGTTTACCGTTGAACTCAACTACCAGGGCTCTTACCCTTACCTGATCTACCGCGGATACCGGGTATCGGTTCTTCCAGGTATGCTTACGGCCCGTGCAGATTTTGCCGTTACCACAGCAGGCACTCCGGTTACGGTAGATGTTTTGGCCAATGACTCCAGTCCCAACGGACCATTGACGATCACGGCACTTCCCCAGGTTAAAAACGGAACTGCTTCGCTGGTTGGAAACAACTCGATCGAGTTTACTCCGGCTACCGGCTATACCGGAGTGGGCTATGTGCAATATGCAGTATGTGACACCGTAGGGGCCTGTAAAACTGCGCAGGTAGCTATCGGTGTCAACCCAAGTAACAACCCCTCCAGTGATACGGTGCAGGTGGCAACTGCCAAAAACACCGCCCTCACCATGCCCCTGACGCACACCGGTTATACAGTCTTTCAGGCCCCGGCCAACGGAACGGTCTTCATGGCCAACGGGCATTCCTATCGCTATATTCCCAGTTCAGGCTTTGCCGGAACGGATCAGTTCATTTTGGCTACAGACGATTATGGGCCAACCGTGTTCAGGACCGTTAAGGTTAAGGTACTAAACACTCCGGGACAAAACACCATGGCACTTGCCGATCGTGTTTTCACGCCAAAAGGAACTCCGGTTACCTTTAATGTACGGGAGAATGACATTGGCAACTTATTGGTCAAAAGCTGGGTAACGCCGGCCAACCTGCCCGGGAACATTTCGAACACGAACGGCATCGGGAATGTCACCTTTACACCAGATACCGGTTTTACCGGTGTGGCAACGTTCTACTATAAGATCGGAAATATGTTTGTCCCTGATCTGGAGATCGCACCGGTTGAAGTCGTAGTTGGCAACCTTCCGCCGGCTTTGGCTACCTATACACTGACAACCCCCCAGGAGACCCCCATGGTGATCAACTATCAAATACCGTTTACCGGATTTGATTTTGTCATAACCGATGCTCCGGATGACGGGGATCTGACCTACTATCCTGGCTTTAGCACTCATACACTGAATGGGCAGACTATTTCCGGGTACAACCTGTTGATCTATACACCGGATAACAACTTCGTTGGTACAGACCAATTCGAGATCGATTATTGTGTACAGGCAAATGGTCAGTGCCGGGAGACAAAAGTTTCAGTGGATGTCGTGCAGGTCTTCAACGCCCCGCCTCCTTACTGTGTGGATGACTGCGTCTGGACAGGAGATGTCAATTCAGACGGAGTGGTTAACAACAAGGATATTTTGCCACTCGGTTATTACATGGGATTAGGCGGCCCTAACCGTGCAAATGCCTCCCTTGAATGGTATGGACAACATGCCGGAGATTGGGCAAACCCATATCTGAGTCATCTGGCCGATCTTAAACACGCCGATACGGACGGCAGCGGACAGGTAGACACTGATGACACCCTGGCAGTGAGTTTCTTTTATGGACTCACGCATCAGCTGACCCCGCAAATACCGCCGGCATCCAAGGGCCTGCCTTTTTACCTGAACATCCTGACCCCTAACCCGGGCGTCGGTGATCTGGTTGAAGTGGAAGTCAGCCTAGGCAACGCCAGCCACCCCGTCACTGATCTGTACGGATTTACTTTTGATGTTTCGCTCAGCCCGCAGATCGTGGATTCCGCACTACAGATGCACTATTATGACGGGTCCTGGCTAAACTCAAATGCAGCCGATCTGTGGATGTACAAAACACCGGCACAAGGTCGGCTTGAATCGGCATTTACCCGCACGAATGGGGTTTCCGCCAGCGGGTACGGAATTGTCGGGGAAATGAGTTTCATTATTATCGACATTATAGATGGTGGCAAACTGAACAGCCCTCAGCCATTTTTCACCATCGAGGTTGATCCCTCTTCCGTTATGTGGGCCGATGGAACTACAAGTGTCGGTGAGCCGATAACCTTTCAGGTCCCGTTGCGTGTGCAAAAGCGTGAATTACCGTCCAATGAGGATCTTCGCATATATCCCTCCCCTGCGCAGGATCTCCTTCAAGTTCATCTAAATGGCGATGACCTGATCGAAGATTTTTGGATCTATGATGCAACCGGAAAAACCGTTTATGCCTCCGGACCGGTCCGTTGGGAACACGCAGAACTAAACGTCAGTCACCTGCCCAATGGCTTTTATGT